>NZ_DASRVN010000104.1:0-25545 GCF_035655035.1 Kribbella sp.
CGCCCACCCGGCAAGAAGGTCAAGCGCCTCTCGCTGCTCTCCGGCGGCGAGCGCTCACTGGTCGCGGTCGCCTTCCTGGTCGCCCTGTTCAAGGCCCGCCCGTCCCCGTTCTACATCCTCGACGAGGTGGAAGCCGCCCTCGACGACACCAACCTCGGCCGCCTCCTGGAGATCTACGAAGAACTCCGCGAGAACAGCCAGCTCCTGGTCATCACCCACCAGAAGCGCACCATGGAGGTAGCCGACGCCCTGTACGGCGTCACGATGCGCGGCGACGGCGTCTCCGCCGTAATCTCCCAACGAATCCGCGAACCCGAGCCCGTCTAGGCGGTGATCGTCATCGAGGCGAGGTGGTCGCCCTGGACGGCGAAGGTGAAGTGGGACGGGCCGTTGAACCCCTGGCCGCCTACCTGGGTACGGACGGTCAGCGGGTTGCCGGGGGTGCTGACCTCGGTGCCGGTGAAGGTGGCCTGTTTCCCGATCAGTTCGCTGCTGCTCCAGGAGCGGATCTGGTCGGGGCCGTGGAACTCGCGGCCCCAGTCGTTCACGTAGCCGTCGGGGGCGAAGGCGGCGACGAACGCGTCGTTGTCGAGGGCGTCGATCGCGTCGAGGGCGCGCTGGACCGGTGCTGGGATCTCCTGGCTCATGCTTTCGACCATAGTTGAACCGATCGGGTGTTTCGCACGTGTGCGGGGTGATGGTGCTCGATCGAGGAGGCTCTCATGAAGCGTTTCGCCGGTGTGACGGGTGTGGTGGCGCTCGGTGTCGCGGGCTTGACTGCTTGTGGTGGCGGGAGCGGGTACGGCTCGGGGTCCAGTTCGGCGCCGGCGTCGGCTCCGGCGTCGAGTGCGGCGTCTAGTCCGGCCGGCGGTGCGGCGAAGCTCGGTACCGCGACCGTCGGCTCCCTCGGGAAGATCGTTGTCGACGGCAACGGGCGGACGGTGTACGTGTTCGACAAGGACAGCAAAGGCAAGTCCAACTGTGAAGGCGGCTGTCTGGCCCTGTGGCCGGCGGTGCCGTCCGGATCCGGGGCTCCCCAGCTGACCGGCATCGCCGCTTCGCTGGTCGGCACGATCACCCGGTCGGACGGCAGCAAACAGCTGGCCATCAACGGTATGCCGCTGTACCTGTACGCGCAGGACGCCCAGGCCGGTCAGGCCAAGGGCCAGGCCTTCGGCGGCATCTGGTGGGTCATCGGCGCGGACGGTAAGAAGATCACCGCCCACTCGGGTGGCTCGGGTAATGGCAACGGTTACTGATCGGACCCGTGCTGTGCTGGTGTCGGTACCCGCCGATGCCGGTATCGTGCGGTCGGTGGGTGACACCCCAGGGCGGCGTGATGCCGAGGCCCTGATCCGGGCGCTGTACGCCGAGCACGGGCGCAGCCTGCTCGCGTACGCGACCCGTCTCACCGGAGACCGGGCCGCGGCCGAGGACGTCGTACAGGAGACACTGCTGCGGGCGTGGAAGCACGCGGACGACCTGAACGCGGGCAAGGGCTCGGTGCGGGGCTGGCTGTTGACCGTGGCGCGGAACCTGGTCACCGACCGGGCGCGGGCGCGGGCCGCACGCCCGGTGGAGGTCGCGGACGTGGAGGACCGCCCGCCGGTGGAGGGAGATCACTCCGAGAACGTCGTCAACACCATGGTGGTGATGGAGGCGCTGGACAAGGTGTCCCCGGAGCACCGTGAGGTACTGGTGCAGCTGTACTACCGCGGCCGGTCCGTGGCAGAAGCTGCGAAGGAGCTGGGCGTGCCGCCCGGCACGATCAAGTCGCGTTCGTACTACGCCCTCCGAGCTCTGCGCGCGGTGCTGGCAGAGAAGACCACGGAGGTGTCCCATGAGTGAGCACGACCGTACCCAGCTGGGCGCCTACGCCCTCGGTGCGCTGGAGCCGGCCGAGGCTGCCGAGGTCGAGGCGCACCTGGCCACCTGTGCCGAGTGCCAGGACGAGCTGGCGGAGCTGACCGAGCTGAAGAACCTCCTGGGAGAGGTGCCGCCGGAGGCGTTCCTGGACGGCCCACCGGAGAACGGCGAGCTCATGCTGCAGCGGACTCTGCGTGAGGCCCGCGCGATGCCGCCTGTTGAGCTACCGGCACCCACACCGGTCAAGCGGCGCTCGCCGTGGCTGCTGATCGCAGCAGCGGCTGTAGTCGTTGCGGGCGCGCTGGGCGGCGGCGTGGCGATAGGACGGTCCAGCACGCCTAGCAGCGACCAGACGGTGGCAGGGTCCAGGCAGGTCACCACAGTGGACACCAACACCGGCGCCCGGATGGCTACGACCGTAGAGCCGCGGACGGGCTGGAGTTGGGTGCAGGTGCATGTGAGCGGTCTGAAGGCCGGTGACCAGTGCGAGATGGTCGTTACGGACAAGGCCGGCTACAGCTGGGTCGCGGGCAGCTGGCTGGTGTCGGAGAAGGCTGCCAAGAACGGCAGTACGTTCGGCGGCGGCGTACTCGTCCCACTCGACCAGGTGCACACCGTGGAGATCCGGACCGTCCAAGGACAGCATGTAGTCACCGCCACGCTGTAGGAGAAGATGGAGCTGTGGCTACTACCTCCGAGGACCTGCGAGAGCGCCGGAAGAACGCGGCGGACAACTGTGAGCGCTGGCTGTCGAACCGGCGGTTGCCGGCAGCGGAGCGACTGCGGCAGCTCGCGGAGGTGGTCACCGACGACCAAGTCGATGTCTACGGCAACGGTGGTGAGGTAGCGGCGCTGGAGCAGGAGGTGGCCGAGCTGCTCGGCAAACCGGCCGCCGTGTTCCTCCCGACAGGCATCTTGGCCCAGCAGGCCGTACTGCGTGTGTACGCCGACCGCGCCGGCAGTAGCCGGGTGGCCGTACACGGACTGGCCCACCTGCTGCTGCACGAGCTGAACGCGCTGGAAGAGGTCCACCACCTGCGCATCGAGCGGATGACGTCGGACCTGCGTCAGCCGCGCCCGGACGAACTGGCGGCGATCCCCGGCGAGCTGGCCGCCGTGACACTGGAGCTACCGCTGCGCGACGGCGGGTTCGTTCTGCCGACGTGGGACGAGCTGGTGATGTTCTCCGAGGCCTGCGCCGAGCGCGGCGTACCGCTGCATCTCGACGGCGCCCGCCTCTGGGAGAGCACGCCGTACCTGGGGCACAGCCTGGCCGAGGTCAGCGCGCTGGCGTCGACTGTGTACGTGTCGTTCTACAAGATCCTCGGCGGCATCAGTGGAGCAGCACTCGCCGGCCCGGAGGACGTGATCGCCGAGGTACGCCGCTGGCAGCGCCGTCTCGGCGGCAACCTGTACTCGTTGTTCCCGTACGCCGTGTCCGCGCGCCACGGCCTGCGCACGGTACTCCCACTGATGGACGACCTGCACCAGCGGGCCGTCGAGGTCGCGATGGCCTTGCAGAGCGAGGGTTTCCGGGTGTTTCCGGAGCCGCCGCACAGCAACTCGTTCCGGGTCTACGCGCCGCGGGCCGCCGAGTCGATGGAGCACGCCGCCGTCGCGCGGATGGAGCGGACGCGCGAGGCGTTGTGCGGTCCGTGGGAGTCGGCCGGAGTACCGGGGTGGTCGTGGATCGAGCTGGTGATGACGCCGATGACGCTGGACTGGCAGGTCGACGAAATCGCCAAGGCGTTCGGGGAACTTCTGACGCGCTAGCAACGTCAGGCACTGTGTTGGGTGTTGGGTGTTGGGTGTTGGGTGTGGGGTGTGGGGAACCGGGGAGAGAAGTGCTGACATTCGTCGTCACCATGGTTGTGTTGCTGGTTCTGTCGGGGCTCGTGCTGCTGGCCGTGGCGCGAGGTGAGGGGAAGCGTTTCGGCTAGCTGAGCGCGTCCACGATCGCGTTGACGATCGGGGCCGCGATGGTGATCGTCGGCAGCACGAGTAGCGCGACCGCGCCGGCGTAGGTGATCGCGGACAGCCCGCGTTCGTTCGCCGGCGGACCGGCCAGCCGCTGCACGCGCAGTACGGTCGCGGACTTGGCTGCCGCCAGAGCCGCGTCGGGCGCTGGTGCTCCGGCCAGGGCTACCAGTGCGCGGGCCAGCGGGCGTGGGCCGTTGCGGCGGCGGGCGTCGTCGTCCGCGAGCAGCTCGACCAGTGTGCGCGCCTGCTCCAGCGCTACGTCACTCCGTACCCAACGGGGGAACGCGTGGTGCAGTGCGGTGAACTCTTCGAGGACGAGGTCGTGGCGCGCGCGCAGGTGCGCCTGTTCGTGCGCCAGTACCGCCTTGAGCTCGCTGTCGTCCAGCCGGTCCAGTGCGCCGACAGACACGACAACCCGCGCACCACGCAGTGCGGGCAGACAGTACGCCAGTGGTGTCTTCTCGGCCAGCACGCGCAGTCCTGGGATCAGCCCGTCCGGTGTGGCCAGTACGTCGACCAGGTCGCGGTGCCGCTTGCGCCTGGCCCGCGTACCGACGGCTACCCGGCCGATCGCCCACAGCAGCCGTACGACGACCAGTGCCACCATGGCGAGGATCAGCGCGGCCAGGAGGTCCCGCGGCGCCGAGGGGTCGAACCGAGGATGCCCCGGCCGCCCTGCAATCCAGTAAGACAGCGCTATACCCGCGCCGAGTGCAGCCAGTACGGCGGCCAGCGCGATCGCCTGCCAGAGGATGACCGCGGCACGAGGGACCCGGTACGGCCACTCGGAACGAGCCAGTAGTGCTGGAGCCGGGCCGGTGAGTACCAGAGCCAGGACGGCCAGCAGGACCGGTGTGGTCACCCCTGGCTGTCCAACCTGGCCAGGGCATCACGCAGCAGCGCGGCCTCTTCGTCGGAGACCTGACCGACAAACCGGACCAGGGCCTCCCGGCGGTCACCAGCACGGTCCAAGGCGTCCCGCATGAGGTCGGCGGCCAGCTCTTCGCGTGGCGCGGCCGCGCGGTAGCGCCAGGCCTTGCCGTCGCGCTCGCGCTCGGTCAGCTTCTTCTTCGCCAGCCGGTCCAGAACGGTCATCACGGTGGTGTAGGCAAGCTCACGGGTCCGGGACAGCTGCTCGTGCACCTCACGCACGGTCAGTGCCGCCGAAGCCGCCCAGAGCTGCTCCATCACCAGGCGTTCCAGGTCCCCGAGGGGGCGTGGTCCCTTGTCCTCACTCGCCACGTGGCAAGTATAACTACAAGTCGTAGTAGATCTGCGCTAGCATCTACTACGACACGTCGTAGATGGCTGGGGAGGCCTTCCGATGGACACCCTGGATCTGGCGCGGTGGCAGTTCGCGATCACCACCGTGTACCACTTCTTCTTCGTCCCGGTGACGATATCGCTGGTCGCGATCACCGCCGGCCTGCAGACCGCCTGGTACCGGACCGGGAAGGAGAAGTACCTCCGGCTGACCAAGTTCTACGGGAAGCTGTTCCTGATCAACATCGCGATGGGTGTGGTCACCGGCCTGGTCCAGGAGTTCCAGTTCGGGATGAACTGGAGCGACTACTCGCGGTTCGTCGGGGACGTGTTCGGCGCCCCGCTGGCGCTCGAGGGCCTGCTCGCATTCTTCCTCGAGTCGACGTTCATCGGCCTCTGGATCTTCGGCTGGGACCGGCTCCCGCGCCTGGTGCACCTCGGTTGCATCTGGATGGTCGTGCTCGGGACCCAGCTCTCGGCGTACTTCATTCTCGCCGCCAACTCCTGGATGCAGCACCCGGTCGGCTTCCGCTACAACGCTGCACGGGGGCGGGCCGAGCTGACGGATCTGTGGGCGGTGCTGACCAACAAGGTCGTGCTGGTCACCTATCCGCACACGATCTTCGCCGCCTTCATGGTCGGCGGGGCGTTCGTCGCCGGGGTCGCGCTGTGGCACCTGCTCCGGCGGCCGGGCGTCGACAAGGACGTGTTCCGGAGCGCCCTGAAGATCGGCGCGTCCGTCGTACTGGTGGCGAGCGTCGGCGTCGCGATCAGCGGTGACCTGCAGGGCAAGGTGATGACCGAGGTGCAGCCGATGAAGATGGCGGCCGCCGAGGCGCTGTACGAGACCGAGAAGCCGGCGTCGTTCTCGGTGTTCACGGTCGGCACGCTGGACGGGTCGAAGGAGATCTTCTCGATCAAGGTGCCGTACCTGCTGTCGTTCCTGGCCACCGGGCACTTCGGCGGCGAGGTGAAGGGCGTCAATTCGCTGCAGGACGCGTACGAACAACTCTACGGCCCGGGGTCGTACAAGCCGAACATCCCGCTGGCGTACTGGACCTTCCGGCTGATGATCGGGGTCGGGATGCTGTCCGCGGCGATCGCGCTCTGGCTGCTGTGGACCACCCGCCGCGGCCGGGCGCCGGCCCACTGGCTGATCTGGGTGACCGCGCCGCTGCCACTGCTGCCGCTGATCGCGAACACCTTCGGCTGGGTGTTCACCGAGACCGGACGGCAACCCTGGCTGGTGTTCGGGTTGTTGCCGACGGCATCGGGTGTCTCGCCGGGAACGACGGGCGGCGAGGTGATCACGTCACTGGTCGGGTTCACCCTGCTGTACGGCGCGCTCGCGGTGGTCGAGACCAAGCTGATGTTGCGCACGATCCGGGGCGGCCTGGCCGGGACCGACGCTCCGCCGGCCGAGTCGGATCAGCCCGACAAACCACTGTCGTTCGCGTACTGAGGGGCTGCTCGAGATGGAACTGACAACTGTGTGGTTCATCGCGATCGCGATGCTCTGGACCGGGTACTTCGTACTCGAGGGGTTCGACTTCGGGGTCGGCATGCTGTACCGCGTGCTCGGCCGGAACGAGACCGAACGGCGGACCGCGATCGAGACCATCGGGCCGGTCTGGGACGGCAATGAGGTGTGGCTGATCATGGCCGGCGCGGCGACGTTCGCCGCCTTCCCGGAGTGGTACGCAACCCTGTTCAGCGGGTTCTACCTGCCGCTGTTCTTCATCCTGGTCGGCCTGATCGTGCGCGGCGTCGCGCTGGAGTACCGCGGCAAGCGCGACGATCCGGTCTGGCGGTCCCGGATGGACGTCATGATCGTGGTCGGCTCGGTGCTGCCGGCGCTGCTCTGGGGTGTTGCTTTCGGCAACATCGTGCGCGGGGTGCCGCTGGATGCCAGGTTCGAGTACGTCGGGAGCTTCGGGACGCTGCTGAACCCGTTCGCCCTGCTCGGCGGGCTGACCTTCGTGGCGGTGTTCGTCACGCACGGCGCGATCTTCCTGGCGCTGCGGACCACCGACGACCTGCGGGTGCGTGCGAACCGGCTCGCGACCCGGGTCGGGGTGGCCGGTGCGGTGCTCGCGATCGCCTTCCTGGTCTGGGCGCAGGCGTTGCGCGGTGGCACCGCGTCGGTCGTGATCACGGTCGCCGCGATCGTCGCCTTCGCCGGCGGTCTGGTCGCGAACGTGCTGCGCCGCGAGGGCTGGGCCTTCGTCGGTACGACGCTGGCGATCGGGCTGGCCGTGGTGTCGCTGTTCGTCGCGCTGTTCCCGGACGTGATGCCGTCGACGCTGCCAGGCACCTCCCTCACCGTTGCCGACGCCGCCTCCGCGCCCTACACGCTCAAGGCGATGACGATCATCACGGCGATCTTCCTGCCGCTGGTCCTGCTGTACCAGGGCTGGACGTACTGGGTGTTCCGCAAGCGGGTCGTGGCCGCATGAAACCGCTCGACCCGCGGTTGCTCAAGCGCGCACGTGGCGCACGGGTGTTCCTGGCGGCGTCAGTGCTGATCGGTGTGCTCAGTGGCGTGCTGATCATCGTGCAGGCGGTGCTGCTGGCGCATGGCATCGCAGGCGTCGTACTGCGGGGCAGCGGGGTCGGTGTGGTCGCGTGGGGGCTGGCTGCTGTCGTAGCCGGGCGGGCGTTGCTGGTGTGGGTGCAGGAGGTCGTTGCGCAACGTGCTGCGGCTGCGGTGAAGTCGACGCTGCGCCGCCAGGTGCTGGAGCATTCGTTGAAGCTAGGGCCGGTGTGGTTGAGCGGTGAGCGCAGCAGCGCGCTCACAACGCTGCTGACGAAGGGCCTGGACGATCTGGATCCGTACTTCGCCCGGTACCTGCCGCAGCTCGTGCTGGCGTCAACTGTGCCGGCTGGGGTGATCGGGTGGATGGCTACGGGCGATCTGATCGCTGCGGGGACCGTGCTGATCACGTTGCCGTTGATCCCGATCTTCATGGCGTTGATCGGCTGGGTGACCCAGGCACGGAGCAGGCGGCGGCAGCACGCGCTGGCGGTGCTGGCGCATCACTTCGCCGATGTTGTCGGTGGACTGACCACGTTGAAGCTGTTCGGCCGGGCGAAGGCGCAGGAGTCGGCTGTACGCCGGGTTACCGATCAGCACCGGGCTGCTTCGATGGGGAGTCTGCGCGTGGCGTTCTTGTCGTCGTTCGCGCTGGAGCTGCTGGCGAGCCTGTCGGTGGCGTTGGTCGCTGTTGGCGTTGGACTCCGGCTGGTGGACGGGAAGCTCGGGCTGGAGACCGCGTTGATGGTGCTGATCCTGGCCCCGGAGGCGTACCTCCCGCTGCGGCAGGTCGGCATGCAGTTCCACGCGAGCGCCGACGGGGTGGCCGCGAGTGAGGAGGTGTTCCGGGTGCTGGAGACACCGCTGCCGGAGCGCGGGGAGCGTACCGACGTACCGGATCTGCGGGTGACGCCGCTGCAGCTGTACGACGTGACCGTGACGTACCCGGGGAGGGAGACGCCGGCGCTCGACGGGTTCGACCTGGAGCTGCGGCCGGGGGAGGTGGTCGCGCTGACCGGTCCGAGCGGTGCCGGGAAGTCGACCGTACTGGCCGTCCTGCTCGGGTTCGTCGTACCTGACCGGGGGGTGGTCGTGGCCGGTGGCAGCGCGGCCGACGAGTTCGAGCCGTCCGAGTGGCGCCGCCAGTTCGCCTGGGTCCCGCAGACCCCCGGCCTCCGGCTGGGTACCGTCGCCGACAACGTCCGCCTCTCCCGCCCCGCCGCGACCGATGCCGAGGTCCGGGCCGCTCTGACCACCGCAGGCGCAGCCGACCTCCCCCTGGACAAGCCCGTAGGCGAACAAGGCCGCCAACTCTCCGGCGGCCAGCAACGCCGAGTAGCCCTGGCCCGAGCGCTCCTCACGGAAGCCCCCGTCCTCCTCCTGGACGAACCCACAGCCGGCCTGGACCCCGAAACCGAAGCAGAGGTCATCACAGCCCTCCGCACCACCGGCCGCACGATCCTCTTGGTAGCCCACCGCCCAGCCCTGATAGCAGCGGCCGACCGCACCGTCACCGTAGAAACCCGAGAGCTGGTGCACGCATGAAGGACTTGGTACGCCCGCAGCGCGGCGTCGGGTGGCGGTTGGCGCTGGCGCTTGTGCTTGGGGTTGCTGCGGCCGGTTCTGCGGTGGCTTTGCTGGCGACTTCTGCCTGGTTGATCACGGCTGCTTCCGCTCAGCCGCCTGTGCTGCTGTTGATGGTGCCGATCGTGGCCGTACGGGCGTTCGGGGTCGGGCGTGGGGTCTTCCGGTACGTCGAGCGGCTCGTGGGGCACGACGCGGCGTACCGGGTGCTGGGGGAGACCCGGGCTCGGGTGACCGGGCGGTTGGCGGGGCTCGCGCCGTTGAACAGTCAGCGGAAGGGGGACCTGCTGGCGCGGCTGGTGCTGGACGTGGATGCGGTGCTGGACCTGTGGCTGCGGGTGCTGCTGCCCGTGGCGGTTGCAGCGGTGACAGCTACGGCAACGGTCGCTCTCCTCGCCCTGTTGCTTCCAGCAGCGGGTGCAGCCGTCGCTCTGGCGGTTCTTGTCGCCTGCACCGTCGTACCGTGGCTCACCGCCCGCACAGCCGAGCACGCCGAGCGCAGCATCGCCGGCGCCCGCGGTGACGTAGCAGCCACCACCACCGAGACCCTGCTCACCGCGGCCGACGTACTCGCCTATAACGCCGTAGACACCGTTCTGAACGACTTCTCCCGCCGCGACGCCCGCCTGGCAGCCGCCGAGCGTCGGTCCGCCTGGAGCACTGGCCTAGGGAGCGCCCTGCTCGTCCTGTGCGTCGGCGGTGCCAGCATCGCCGCCCTGGTTCTCGGCAGTACGGCGAACATCACCGGCGCGGTCTTCGCCGTACTGGTCCTCACCCCACTCGCCCTGGCCGACGTACTGGGCGGCATCCCGGCGGCCGCCCAACTGGCCATCCGCGTCCGAGCGTCCCTCGCCAGGGTCCAAGAGCTCATGGACACCCCACAACCAGTCACCGACCCCTCCGACCCCCTCCCGCTCCCACCCGGCCGAGACCTCCAGGTGAACCTCCTACGAGTCGGGTACGACGACACCGACGTACTGGACGGCCTCAGCCTGGACATGCCCGCCGGGAGCCGTGTGGTGATCACAGGACCGAGCGGATCGGGCAAGAGCACCCTTGCAGCCGTCCTGCTCCGCTTCCTCGATCCACGCGGCGGAGAGGTCCTCCTGGACGGCGTAGACCTGTCCAGGCTCGAAGGCGACCAAGTACGCACCGTTGTCGGCCTGCTGACCCAGGAGAGCCACGTCTTCGACACCAGCATCCGGGAGAACCTGCTGCTCGCGAAGCCCGGCGTGAGCGACCTGCAGCTGTGGAAGGCGCTCTACCGCGCCCGCCTCGGTGTCTTCGTCGAGAACCTGCCGGACGGCCTCGACACCATGGTCGGCGAGCACGGCGCCCGCCTGTCCGGTGGTGAGCGCCAACGGCTCGCCTTCGCCCGCCTCCTGCTCGCCGACCGCGACGTACTCGTCCTGGACGAGCCCACCGAGCACCTGGACGAGGAGACCGGCAGGGCCCTCCTGCACGACCTCTACGCGGCGGCAGGCGACCGGACCGTGGTCCTGCTCACCCATCGCCCCGAGCTGGTACCTCCTCACGTACCGCGACAACTGGTTTGCCTGACGTGACGAATGCGGGCGGCGGGCCCCCTGTCTGTCAAGATGGGGAACCGTGTTGACCCCACAGCTCGTATCGCTGCTCACCGATCAGGCCCTGATCACGATCGTGGTCGTGATCGCGGTCGTTCTGGTCGTCGGTACCACCGGTCTGGTCGTCGCCCGGCGGCGCCGCGGGGAGTTGCCGTCGGCCACCAAGCCGGCCGTCGAGGCGCCGGAGACCACCGCCGAACCGCAGGTCGGTGACGACGCCGAGGAGCCGCGCGACACCGCGACCCGCACGCTCGAGGACACCGATCTCCCGGACACCGAGCTCCCGGACAGTGCGACCGGCGGCACGGCGACGGTCGAGAAGCCCGAGTCCGCGCAGGGCCGGCTGGTCCGGCTCCGGGCCCGGCTGGCCCGCTCGCAGGGCTCGCTCGGCAAGGGCCTGCTCGCGCTGCTGTCCCGGGACAAGCTCGACGAGGAGGCGTGGGAGGACATCGAGACCACGCTGATCACCGCCGACGTCGGTGTGGCGCCGACGCAGGAGCTGGTCGAGAAGCTGCGGACGCGGATGCGCGTCGAGGGTGCCGGCGCCGCCCAGGCCCGGCAGATCCTCCGCGAGGAGCTGATCGCGCTGGTCGACCCCAAGCTCGACCGGACGCTGAACGTGACCCGCAAGGAGGCCCAGCCGGCGGTCGTGCTGGTGGTCGGCGTGAACGGCACCGGCAAGACGACCACGGTCGGCAAGCTGGCCCGCGTCCTGGTCGCCGAGGACAAGCACGTGGTGCTCGGCGCCGCGGACACGTTCCGCGCGGCCGCGGCCGACCAGCTGCAGACCTGGGGCGAGCGTGTGGGCGTCCGGACCGTCCGCGGCCCGGAGGGCGGTGACCCGGCCAGCATCGCGTTCGACTCGGTCAAGGAGGGCATCGCGGAGGAGGCCGACGTCGTCCTGGTCGACACCGCCGGCCGCCTGCACACCAAGACCGGGCTGATGGACGAGCTCGGCAAGGTGAAGCGGGTGATCGAGAAGTCGGCTGAGGTCGACGAGGTGCTGCTGGTGATCGACGCCACCACCGGCCAGAACGGGCTGACCCAGGCGCGGGTGTTCGCGGAGGTCATCAACGTCACCGGCCTGGTGCTCACCAAGCTGGACGGTACGGCGAAGGGCGGCATCGTGATCGCCGTCCAGCGCGAGCTCGGCGTACCGGTGAAGCTGGTCGGCCTGGGCGAAGGTGCGGACGACCTGGCGCCGTTCGACCCGGAGCAGTTCGTCGACGCGCTGCTGGACTGAGCGAAGGGGATCGGGATGACCAAGTTCATGCTGCTGATGAACATGGACGGCGGGAACTGCGACACTCCGATGCTGGAGTGGGACCAGGCCGACATGGACGCGCACATGAAGTACCTGGGCGACCACGTGGAGCGGTTGCGGCAGAGCGGCGAGCTGGTCGAGGTGAACGCGCTGACCTGGCCCAAGCACGCCAAGGTGGTCCGCGCGAGCGGTGTGAGCGCGCCTGTCCTGACCGACGGCCCGTACGCCGAGTCCAAGGAGGTCCTGGCCGGCTACACGCTGATCGACGTGGCGTCGGAGGAGCGCGCGCTGGAGATCGCCGCGGAGCAGTCCAGCGCTCCGGGGCCGGGCGGCGTACCGCTGGAGCAGCCGATCGAGGTCCGTCGGCTGATGGACGCGGATGGCGACCTCGAAGACTTCTGAGCAGGGCTTTGAGGACCTGCTGCGTGAGCTGACACCGCAGGTGCTCGGCGCGGTCGTGCGCTGGTCCGGCGACTTCGCTGCGGCCGAGGACGCCGTACAGGAGGCCCTGGTCGCGGCTGCGACCACTTGGCCGCGGGACGGCCGGCCGGACAACCCGAAGGCCTGGCTGATCCAGACGGCCTCACGGCGCTTCATCGACGAGGTACGCCAGCAGCAGGCCCGGCGGCGCCGTGAAGAGCGTGCTGCACTGCGCGAAGTGCCGCTGGGAGAGGTCGAGGAGTACGACGACACGCTCCGGCTGCTGTTCCTGTGCTGCCACCCCACGCTCACACCGGCGTCGGCGATCGCGCTGACGCTCCGAGCCGTCGGCGGACTGACCACGGCCGAGATCGCGACGGCGTACCTCGTACCGGAAGCGACGATGGCGCAACGGATCAGCCGCGCCAAACAGAAGCTGAAGGGCGCCAGCTTCGAGCTGGACGCCGACGCGGACAGGCTGCGTAACGTGCTGCATGTCCTCTACCTGATGTTCAACGAGGGCTACACGAGCACCAGCGGGCCAGAGCTGCACCGCAGCGACCTCTCGAGCGAGGCGATCCGCCTGACCCGCGCCGTACGCGCACAGCTCCCAGACGACGGACAGGTCACCGGGCTGCTCGCTCTGATGCTGCTGACGGACGCCCGGCGCGCAGCACGAACCGGTACGGGCGGGAAGCTCATCCCGCTCGCCGAGCAGGACCGGTCGCTGTGGGACCACGCGTACATCACCGAGGGCGTCGCGCTGGCGGTGGAGGCGTTCGACACCCCACCGTTGGGGGAGTACCAGTTGCAGGCGGCCATCGCCGCGCTGCACGACGAGGTGGACCGCGCCGAGGATACCGACTGGCCGCAGATCCTCGCGCTGTACGGGCTGCTGGAGAATCTGTCCGGCAACCCGATGGTGAAGCTCAACCGGGCGATCGCCGCGGCCATGGTGGACGGCCCTGACGCCGGCCTGAAGCTCCTCGAACCCCTGGACGGCGAGCTGGCCGGCCACTACCGCCTGGACGCCACCCGCGGGCACCTGTACGAGATGCGCGGCGACCACGAGACCGCCGCCCGGCACTTCCGAGCGGCGGCCCGTGGTACGACGAGCGTGCCGGAACGCGACTACCTGCTGGCCAAGGCAGAAACGCTCAGCTAGTACGCCGGTGACCGCCGACCGGGGACCTGGTGTCCAGGATGGCGTCGTCCGCGGCAGCAGACAGGTCGTTCCACCACAACACCTCTCCGGCTGGTGCCTGCTGCTCCTGCTGAACCGGCGTGTCCGGCAGCTTGCCCAGCCGCTCCACCTGCTCGGCCAGTGCGTCGAGCACCGACCGCAGCTGCACGTGAGCGACCCGGGTGAACGTCCGCACGTACTCCAACTCGGCCACTGGGGCATCAGCGACCGGGATGTGCTTCACGGCGGACTCCACCGAGTCGTGCGCCTGCTTCAACGCCTCACGCTGCTGCGATCGGGCGTTCTCCACCAGGTCCTTGGCGTACTGCTCTGCCTCGGCCACCAGGTTGTCGGCGATCTGCTGCGCCTGGCTGAGCAACCCGACCGCGTGCGCGGTGATGTGCGCCCGCTGCTCGGTGTCGGTGGTGCTCTGCCGCAGCCGCTCCACCTCGGCCCGCAGCTCAGCCCGGTCGGCGTCGGCGTACTCGACCTGCTCCGACAGGTCGGCCAGGTACGCCGACACCTCCGTGGTGTCGTAACCCTTCCGGCGGATGCTGAACAGCTGGTTCCGGATCGAGTACGGCGATTGCGCGGGCTTGCGGCCGAACGGGTCTTGGCGCGTCACTGCTGACTCCCTGCCGAGGTGGTGGTCCCCAAGGATTCGGTGTGGATGGCGTCGGCCGGCATCCCGGCCGCGGTGAGCTCCGCGACCGTGTGCCGGACCATCGAGGGCGAACCGCACACCAGGGCGGTGCGGCCGGCCCACGGCCCCTGGGCGGCGGCGACCGCGCCCACCTGGCCACGCTGACCGGGGTACGACGTGTCGTCCGACACCACTGGGGTGTAGCTGAACCAAGGCCTCTGGGTGAGGCTGGTCAGCTGTCGGTGCTCGTACAGGTTCCACGGCATCCGGGCGCCGTGGAACAGGTGTACGCGCGGTACCGGCCGGTCGGCGGCCTGCCGGTCGAGGTGCTCGAGCATCGCCCGGAACGGCGCCAGCCCGGTACCGCCCGCGATCATCACCACGTCGCGGCCCGTGTCGGCCGGTAGCTTGAGCGAGTCGCCGACCGGCGCACCGAGCCGGACCGCGTCACCGCGCTTCAGCGACCGCACCGCCGGACCGCTGACCTGCCCGCCCGGGACCAGCCCGATGTGCAGCTCGATCGAGCCGTCCGGCCGTGGGGCGTTCGCCGGCGTGTAGTAGCGCCAGCGCCGCGGCCGGTACGGGATCTCCATCGCCACCGACTGGCCGGGCAGGTAGTCCAGCGGCTGCTCCGGGTGGATCTGCACGACCGTGACGTCCATCGTGCGGCGGTCCACGCCGAGCACCTCGCCGGTCCACCACGCGGGCGCGTCGTCCTCCGCGGACTCCTCGGCGGCCTGGACCATCACGCTGGAGACCAGTCCGTAGGCCGCGGCCCAGTCGGCCGCCAGATCGGGCGTCCAGGCAGCACCCAGGAAGTGCTGCAGGGTGGCGAGCAGGGACGCGCCGACCGCCGAGTAGTGGTCGGCGACGGCCCCGAAGCGCCGGTGGTCGCGACCGAGCTGCTGCAGGAACGGCACCACCTCGTCGAGCTGTGAGGCGTTGCTGACCACGGCGCCGAGGGCACCGACCAGCTTGTCGCGCTGCGCGGCCATCGAGACCGGGAACATCTCCCGGACCTCGGGGTGCGACAGGAACAGGTGGGAGTAGAAGAACAACGGGACCTCGTCGCCGGCTTTGGCGACCAGGGCCCAGCTGTTCTTGAGTGCGGCCGGGTCCATCCCGGCGTCAGTTGGCGCTGACGATGTCGCCCTGGGTCGCGCCCAGCGCCTTCACCACCCGGCCGATGATGTCGTCCGGCACCTCGTGCGCCTCCAGCGCCCCGACCAGGTGCACCACCACCCGGCCGAAGTCGCCGCCGGTGATCCCGCGGCCCTGGTGCGCGTCGGCCAGCGCCTGGCCCTCGTACGTCACCGGGCCGCCCATCACCTGCGAGACCAGCTGCACCTGGTGCCGCTTGAGCCGGCTGAGGTCGCTGTTCGTGAAGTAGCCGCTGAGCTGCGGGTCCGCGAGGACGTTCCGGTAGAAGAGCTCCACCACCGATGCGATCGCCGGGCCCCCGCCGACCGCGTCGTAATCCGTGCCGTCCGGTGTCATCTCGACCACGGCGCAACCATCTCCCAACCTCGAAATTCGGTCCCCGAGCGGTGACGATCCGAGCACTCGTGGGTGTCGTGGTCAAGCGCAAGACCGGTAATTCCCGTATTTCGTCCGATGATCGTGCCACCTGGTTTGAGGCCCGTCCGGGCGGGTAGGAACAGAGTCGGGAAGAACGTTGCCAACGGCAATAATCAAACGTACTTTTCAAACCCGGCGGCGATTCCGGAGTTTGTTGCCAGCAGCAACCGAAGTAGGATCCGCGCCTTGTACGGGTCGAGGAACCCGGCGTCGACCAGGCCGCGCCGCAACAGATCGGTTTCCGCGCCGGGCGAGTGGTACGTGTTCCGCACCACCGATCCGGCGCCGGTCCGCGACGTCAGTACGACGGGGATCCGGGCCGCGAGCTCTCCGAGCACGGGAGCGAGCGCGGCCGGTACGTGGCCGACGCCGTATCCGGCGACGACGAGGCCCTGGTGGGTGTCGGCCAGGCCCTGCAGCAGTAGACCGTCGTCGTCCATGGTGACCGTGTAGAGCGCCACCCGGATGCTGTTGAGGTCAGCGCCGCCCTGGAGGCTGTCCAGCCGCTGTGGGCGTGTGAGTACGCGGACCCGGTCCTCGACGACATGGCCGAGCGGGCCGGTGTTCGGCGACTTGAAGGTCGCAGTACTCGTGCTGTGCGTCTTGCGGACCCAGCGTGCCGCGTGGATCTCCTCGTTGAAGACGACCAGCGCGCCCAGATCGCGCGCCGCGGGGGAGCAGGCGACCCGCAGGGCGGCCAGTAGGTTCGCGGGGCCGTCAGGGCCGGCCAGTGTTGGGTTTCGCATCGCACCGGTGAACACGAGCGGCTCCTGGTGCGGCCAGACCAGGTCGGCCAGGAAGGCGCTCTCCTCGAGCGTGTCGGTGCCCTGCGTGATCACAGCGCCAGTCGCACCGGCCGCAATGGCGTTGGAGGCAGCGTTGACGACCTCTAGCAGTTTTGCGGCGGTCAGGTTGGCGCTGGGGATCTTCTCGACGTCCTGGATCGCCACCTCGTGCCCGAGGTCGGAGAGACCTGGCATCGCGGCTGTGAGGTCCGCACCGGTCAGGCGACGGCTGCCGGCCATCGAGATCGTCCCGCCCAGTGTGAACAACGCGACGGTCACCGGGTGCGGGCCCTGACGTGCATGCGTTCGCCCTGGGGGCCGAACAGGCCTAGCACTTCCGTCGGTCCGGGGCCTGGGTTGGAGAACCAGTGCGGGACCCGGCAGTCGAACTCGACCGCCTCGCCCTCCTTGACGATGAAGTCCTGGTCGCCGAGCTTCAAGCGGATGCGTCCGGACAGTACGTAGAACCAGTCGTAGCCCTCGTGGGTCTTCTGTTCGACGTCGTTGCCCGGGTAGCCCTCAGGGAGGATCTGCTTGAACGCCTGCAACCCGCCAGGCCGGCGGCTCAAGGGAATGTGGATGCTGCCGTGCCGCTTGATCGGTTTGGCGTAGATCCGGGGGTCGCCGGTCGGCGGTGCGTCCACCAGTTCGTCCAGCTGGACCTGGTGTGCCCGCGCCAATGGCAGCAGTAGCTCCAGGGTCGGTTTGCGCTGGCCGGACTCCAGCCGGGACAGGGTGCTGACCGAGATCCCGGTTGCCTCGGACAGCTGTGCCAGGGTGGTGCCGCGTTCGGTCCGCAGTGCCCGCAGCCGGGGGCCGACCGACTCCAGGACGTCGTCGTCGTTTGCCATACCGGCAACTGTACTTGTCGAAAATGAAAATCACCACGCATCCTCGGACCATGACCTCGAGAACACAGAAGTACGACGTGATCGTGATCGGCGGCGGTGCGGCCGGGTTGGGCGGTGCGCTGGCACTGACCCGGTTCCGCCGGTCGGTCCTGGTGATCGACGACGGTACGCCGCGCAACGCGGTCGCCGACGGTGTCCACAACTACCTCACGCGGGACGGCGTACCGCCTGCGGAGATCTACGCGATCGGCCGTCAGGAGGTACAGGGGTACGGCGGTGAGTTCGCTGACGGCACGGTGACGACGGCGCGGCGCACGGACGACGGGTTCGTGGTGGAGCTCGCTGACGGTACGTCGTACCAGGGCAGGCGGTTGCTGGTGACGACAGGGCTCGCTGACGTGCTGCCGGACGTACCTGGGCTGGCTGAGCGCTGGGGGAAGGACGTGGTGCACTGCCCGTACTGCCACGGCTGGGAGGTACGGGACCAGGCGATCGGCGTGCTGGCGACCAGCTCGATGGCGATCCACCAGGTGCAGCTGTTCCGGCAGCTGAGTGACGACGTGACGCTGTTCCTGCACACTGCGCCGGACCCGACCGAGGAGCAGTGGGAAGAGCTGGCTGCTCGTGGAATCGCCGTAGTACAAGGCAAAGTCGAGCAGGTGGAGGTGGCAGACGGCAAGATCACCGGCGTACGACTGGAGGGCGGCAGGGTGATCCCGCGGCAGGCGCTCGCGATTCAAACAACCGTTCGCGCCAGGGCCGGGTTCTTGGCCGACCTGGGACTGGAAACGACCATGGTGGAGGCCAACGGCGTTGAGGTCGGTACTGCGGTCCAGGTCGACGCCAGGGGCGCTACACAGGTGCCAGGCGTCTTCGCAGCCGGCAACGTGAGCAGCCCGATGGCCCAGGTGATGTCGTCCGCGGCAGCCGGGCTGATGGCCGCCGGTGGCATCAACTTCGACCTCATCAACGAAGACACCCGTCAGGCAGTAGCCGCCCGCAGTAGTTGAGGAGTTGAATAGGTCCGGGAGGGCGGATGCGCGACACGGTCGACCCGGATTTCGCCTCGTTCGTCGATGCACGACAGGGCAGATGGCTGCGTACGACGTACCTGGTGTACGGCGACCTGCAACGAGCTGAGCAGGTACTGCTGCGCGCCTTCGCGCGGCTGTCGACGCGCTGGACCAGGGTGGACGACCCGGACGTCTTCGTCCAGCGCTTGCTCTACCAGCCCGCTCTACGGCCCTGGAACCGCGACAAGCCGTTCCAGGGCGACGAGGACCCGGTCAAGCGTGCCCTGGCCGAGCTGACACCTGCACAGCGCACGGTGTTCGTCCTGCTGCATCTGGAGGAGCTGACCGAGTTCGAGATCGCCGACCTGCTCGGGATGTCGCACCCCGCCGTACACACGCACGGCGTGACCGCACTCGGCCGCTTCCGTACTGCGCTCGGCGCGGGCAACTGGCGGGATGCCACATGAGGCGCGAGGACGTACCACCGCTGCTGGTCCAGGCAGGGGACCTGCTGCCGGAGCCTGACCTGGCGGACGCGGCCTGGGCCGCCGGACTGGCGGCACGGCGTCGTCAGCGCCGTACCGTCCTGCTCGGAGTCCTGCTGGTGCTGGTGGTGCTGATCGTCCTGTCGGTCCTGATCGAGGCCGGTTAAGGCTCCATGATCGTCCGCAACGTCAGCTCGGCCAGCCGGTCCGCCTCCTCCGGCGGTGGCATCGGCTGGCCGGTCAGCGCGCGGACCACGAACACCCCGGCCAGCCACTCCACCATCAGCACCGGATCCGCGGAGCTCTTGATCCGCTCGCCGCGGGCCCTGGCCCGCTCCAGTGCCTGCGCGGTCAGCTCGATCCGGCGCTCGAGCACCCCGCGGTACACCGCCGCGGACCGCTCGTCCCGGTTCGCCTCGGAGACCGCGAGCCGGATCATCGCCCGGCCGCGCTCGCTGTTCGCGAACGCCAGCGCGACCCGGTAGACCTGGCGCAGGTCACCGCCGATCGAACCGGTGTCCGCGTCCGGGATCTCCAGGTCGAACAGGTCGGACATGGCGTCGTTGGCGAGCAGCTCCTTGCTGGCCCACCGCCGGTAGATCGTCGCCTTGCCGACCCCCGCGGCCTCGGCGACGTCGTCCACCGTCATTCCGTCGAATCCGCGCTCCAGCAGCAGCTGCACGGCGTACCGGCGGATCCTCGGTTCCGCTTCCGGATCGCGTGGCCTGCCGCGACGCGACCGGACCCCTTGGCTCGGCTCCATCACGTGGTTCCCCAGGTCGGACGGGTGCAGTGGCGCGGCTGCGGCCCGTGTGGTCCAGGCCAGAGTGCCACACTCCGCTCCGTAGTGGGCGACGTCACCTCGATGTCACCTGGGAGCCCGCTTTGTCACATGCCTGAAACAAACCGACCGATCGGCTGAAACCGCGCCTCGGCACCGTGTCCGGTGTGGCCGAGCGGCGGGCTCCCCGGCGTTGTGGAGACCTCCCGGACTGAGGACGCCGGCCACCCCGTTCGATCGAAGGGATGACGTTGATGGAGATCAACGCCGGCGATACCGCCTGGGTGCTGGCCAGTGCCGCCCTGGTGATGCTGATGACCCCGGGCCTGGCTTTCTTCTACGGCGGCATGGTGCGCGTGAAGAGCGTGCTCAACATGATGATGATGAGCTTCGCCACCATCGCCGTCGTCACCATCCTCTGGGTGGTGGTCGGCTACTCGCTGACGTTCGCGGGTGACACCGGGCACGTGATCGGGAACTTCTCGGAGGTCGGCCTGAAGGGCCTGCTCGATCCGAAGGCGGTGAGCGGGACGACGCCCACGCTCGCTTTCGTCGCCTTCCAGATGATGTTCGCGATCATCACCCCGGCGCTGATCTCCGGCGCGATCGCCGACCGGGCCACGTTCCGCGGCTGGATCGCGTTCGTGGTCGGCTGGACCTGCCTGGTGTATTTCCCGGTCGCGCACTCGGTGTGGTTCCTGGACAAGGGCAACGGCGGCTGGATCGGTGACAAGCTGAAGGCAGTCGACTTCGCCGGCGGTACGGCGGTGCACGTGAACGCCGGTGCGGCGGCGCTGGCGCTGGCGATCGTGCTCGGTAAGCGGATCGGCTGGAAGAAGGACCCGATGCGGCCGCACAGTCTGCCGCTGGTGCTGCTGGGTGCCGGGCTGCTGTGGTTCGGCTGGTTCGGGTTCAACGCCGGCTCGGCGCTGTCCGCGGGCACTACTGCTTCTGTGACGTTCGTGAACACCCAGGTGGCCACGGCCGCCGCGGTGATCGGCTGGCTGATCGTGGAGCGCCTCACCCACGGCAAGGCCACCACACTGGGCCTGGCGTCCGGTGCGGTCGCCGGTCTGGTCGCGATCACCCCGTCCTGTGGCGCGGTCACCCCGATCGGCGCGATCATCCTCGGCCTGCTGGCCGGTGCGATCTGCGCGTTCGCGGTGTCGCTGAAGTACAAGCTCGGCTTCGACGACTCGCTCGACGTGGTCGGCGTCCACCTGGTCGGCGGTCTGTTCGGCTCGCTGGCGATCGGCCTGCTCGGCTCGGCGGCGGCGCCGTCCGCGGTCAGCGGCCTGTTCTACGGCGGCGGCGTGTCCCAGCTCGGCCGGCAGGCGCTGGCCAACCTGGTCGTCGGGGTCTACTCGTTCGGGGTCGCGTTCATTCTCGGCAAGGTGATCGACAAGACCATCGGGTTCCGGCTCACGGAGGACGACGAGGTCACCGGTGTCGACCAGGTCGAGCACGCGGAGACGGCGTACGACTACCTGGGCGCCGCCGGGCTGCGCGGCGCGCTGTCGGCCCGCCCCGTCGCCGCACCGGCACCGGCCGCGAAGGACAATGACGCCACCGGCACCTCCGAGAAAGAAGAGGCGAACGCATGAAGCTGATCACCGCCGTGGTGAAGCCGCACAAGCTCGAGGACGTGCGGGCCGCGCTGGAGACGTTCGGCGTCACCGGGATGACGGTCACCGAGGCGAGCGGGTACGGGCGGCAGAAGGGCCACACCGAGGTCTATCGTGGCGCCGAGTACGAGGTGGACCTGGTGCCGAAGGTGCGACTCGAGGTGGTCGTCGAGGACGGTGACGGCGCCGACGTGGTGGACGTGATCGTGAAGGCCGCGCAGACCGGCAAGATCGGTGACGGCAAGGTGTGGGTCACCCCGGTCGAGACGATCGTCCGGGTCCGCACGGGTGAACTGGACGGAGACGCACTGTAGATGGTGGCTGCGTAGATGGTGGACCGGGCAGAGCAGCGGCGGGTTCGGGCCGAAGAGGCCGACGAGCTGCTGCGACTGCTGCTCGCGAAGGCCTGTGACGCCCTCGGTGTACCTGCCGAGGGCGTCGCGCTGGTCGCGGTGGGCGGCTACGGGCGCGAGGAGTTGTCGCCGTACAGCGATCTCGACGTGATGCTCGTGCACGCCGAGGGGTACCCGCGGATCGACGAGCTGGCTGCCCAGATCTGGTACCCGCTGTGGGACTCCAGGACCAAGCTGGACCACAGCGTCCGCACCCTGGCCGAGGCGCAGCAGGCCGCCGCAGCTGACGACCGGGTGGCGCTGGGCCTGCTGGACGCACGGCACGTCGCAGGCGACACCCACCTGACCCTGCAGCTCCGGTCGGTACTGATGGCCGACTGGCGACGTACGGCGAAGTCCCGGCTGCCCGGGCTGGCGCAGGCGTGCCGGGACCG
This sequence comes from Kribbella sp., assembly GCF_035655035.1. GTDB lineage: Bacteria > Actinomycetota > Actinomycetes > Propionibacteriales > Kribbellaceae > Kribbella. The sequence continues at coordinate 22,228 of NZ_DASRVN010000104.1, forward strand.
AGCCTCGACGGTCGGAGAGCTCGCGCACCTCGCAGAGCCGGACCTGAAGGAGGCGTACGGCGGTCTGCGGGACGCCGTCGTACTGCGTGCACTGGTGGCGTCCTGGCTGATCGACGTACCGCACCCCGTGGTGGAGCGGGCACGACGTGACCTGCTGGAGATCCGCGACGTACTGCATGAGGTGGCAGGGCGGGCGACTGACCGGCTGGTGGCCGACCTGGCCGGCGAAGTGGCGGCAGGGCTCGGGTTGTCGGGGCGGGACGAGCTGCTGCGGCACGTGTACGCGACCGGGCGGACCCTGGCGCATGTGTGCGACGTGTCGTGGCGACGCGTCGAGAGCTTGATGACGAAGCCGCCGCGGTCCCGGCGCCGTCACAGGTCCGGCGGGCCGTTGCTGCTCGCGCTGGACGAAGGTGTGGGTCAGCACGAGGGTGAGGTCGTGCTCATGCCGGACGCGCGCCCGGAGCGCAACCCGGTGCTCGGTCTGCGTGCTGCGGCTGTAGCTGCCGACAGAGAGCTGGTGCTCTCGCCTGCCGTCTGTGCGCGGCTCGCTGCGTCGGCTGCTGACTTCCCGGAGCCATGGCCGGGGGAGGCGCGGCGGTTGCTGTGCGCTCTGCTCGGTGCTGGTTCCGGTCTGCTCGAGGTGTGGGAGGCGCTGGACCAGGCCGGGTACATCTCGCGGTTGTTGCCCGAGTGGGACGCCGTACGGTTCCGGCCGCCGCAGTCGGCGATCCACCGGTTCACCGTCGACAGGCACCTGCTGGAGACGTGTGTCGAGGCGTCGGCGATGGTACGCGACGTACGGCGGCCTGACCTGTTGCTGGTCGCTGCCCTGGTGCACGACCTCGGCAAGGGGCTGGACGGCGATCACAGCGTGACCGGTGCGCGCATTGCGGCCCGGGTTGCTCGCCGGATCGGTTTCAACGAGACGGACGCCGACACGATCACGCTGCTGGTCCGTCAGCACCTGATACTCGCGCAGGTGGCCACCCGGCGCGACCTGGACGACCCGATGACGGTGGACATGGTCGCGGGCATCGCCCGCAGCACCGAGACTCTGGACCTGCTGGAGGCGTTGACGTACGCCGACGCGCGGGCGGCCGGTCCGGCGGCGTCGTCGCCGTGGCGGATGCGGCTGGTGGGCGACCTGTGCCGTCGGGTACGCACCGAGCTCGCAGGTGGCGAGAGCATGTGGACCGAGACCCCACCGGTGCCTGTGCCGGTGCTGCACCAGGTGGTGGGTGTTGGGCGGCTCGGAGTCACGGTGACCGAGCACCACGGTGACCTGCGCGTCAACGTCGCCGTACCCGACCAGGTCGGCACACTGTCGACTGTTGCCGCAGTGCTGGCCGTAGAGCGGCTGGCGGTGCGGTCTGCTGTCGTGACGTCCGTTGACGGTCTCGGGATCTCACAGTGGACAGTTGCTGGATCGCCTCCCGATCCGGTGCGTCTGCGGGACCGCCTGGCGGTAGCGCTGCGGGACTCGGCGGACGTCGTACGGCGGTTGGCTGCGCGGGACTCCGCACAGGCACGTGTTGCCAGTCGTGTCGACTTGTTGGCGGAGGCGTCCGAGACGGCAACGGTGCTTCAAGTACGAGCACACGACCGGCCAGGGCTGCTGTACGACGTCACAGCGGCTATTGCTGCTACTGGCGCGGACATCCGGTCTGCACACGTCAGCACGCTCGGTGCGGAGTGTGTGGACGTTTTCTATCTCACGGATCGCCATGGCTCCCCGCTTGAACCTGAAGACGCGCGGACGACCGCCAAGTCGGTGCTGGATCGGTTGAGCTTCTAATCTCGCTACGTGGATCTAGTAGAGGCACTGCAACGACAGGCGACCGCCTGCGAGGACCTGGGGTCTCCGATGTACGCCGACCTGCTCCGGCTCCTCGTCGACGACTACGAGGTTGGTGGCGTGTCGGTACGGGTGCTGGAGGGCTACGACGGCCGGTCCTTCGGGGAGGCGGTCGGCTTACGGCTGCTGGCCGCCGTACACGGTCTGGTGCTGTCCGGTACGGCGCCTGAGCTTGCCGCGTTCTACCCGAGTACGGGCGGTACGTGGGACCCCGTGCTCGGGTGGGAGGCGTTCGAGCAGGTCTTACAGTCGCGGCTGGGGGAGGTGCGGTCGCTGTTGACACAGCCGCCGCAGACGAACGAGGTCGGCCGGGCGGCCGCGCTTTACGGCGGCCTGCTGCGGCTGGTGGAGGAGGTGCCGCGACCGGTACGGCTGTTCGAGATCGGCGCCAGCGGCGGGCTGAACCTGCGCGCGGACCAGTACCGGTACGTGGCGGGCGGTACGTCGTACGGGCCGGCTGACAGCCCTGTCGTGTTCGACCCCGCGTGGTCGGGCAAGGTCCCGTCGGTCGACCTGCGGATCGCGGAACGAGTCGGCTGCGACATAGCCCCCGTGGATCCGCTGACCGACGACGGTGCGCTCACGTTGACGTCGTACGTCTGGCCGGACATGACCGACCGCCTGACCCGGCTGCGCGGCGCCCTGGCGATCGCGCACGACGTACCGGCCGACGTACGGCCAGAAGACGCCGTCTCGTTCCTCCAGGGCCTGGAACTCTCCGAGGGCCACGTGACGGTCGTCTGGCACTCGATCATGTGGCAGTACCTCCGCCGCCCCGACCGCACCGCCATCGAGACCCGCCTGACCGAACTAGGCGCCCAAGCCACGGCCACCACACCACTGGCCCACCTGAGTCTCGAACCACACCGCGTCGTCACGCCCGACGGCTACGAGTACCGCATCAACCTCCAGACCTGGCCCACTGGCAAAACCCGCACACTAGGCACTGCCACACCCCACGGCCAGGACCTGGTGTGGACGTGATCGACTACCTGTCCAGTCCGGCCGGCCGGACCTATCGCTACCTGCTGACCGTGCCGGACGCAGCGGTCGCAGACGTGGCCGGCGAGCTGGACGTGGATCCTCTGACGGCAACAGGGCTGCTGGACGACCTGTGCGGCCGCGGGCACGCCGAACGGCGCGGTGACCGGTACGTCGCCGTACCGCCCGCCACCGTCCTTCAACCGGAGCTGTTGGCGCGTGAGGACGAGCTGCGCCAGGCCCGCGTGCTCGTCGACGAACTCCTCGAGCTGCAGCGGGAGCGGTCCGGCGGCGTGAACCGGTACGTCGAGCTGATCGAGTCCCGCGACGAGCTGCAGCGCCGGGTGCTGCGGCTGCAGACCGACGCGACGATGGAGTACCTGGCGCTCGTCAAGGCGACCACCGTCGCGGTGCACCCGGGGGAGTCGCCGGTGGTGACGGCCGAACAGGTCCGGGCGGTGTTCGAGCTGGACATCCTG
>NZ_DASRVN010000105.1:0-6661 GCF_035655035.1 Kribbella sp.
CCCGGCCGCTCCCCCGACGCACCCCAGGCCGAACAACGGCAGCCGCTTCACGTCCTCCCGCAGCCCCAGCCGCAACGCCACCCGCGCGTCGATCGACGGAGCCGCCACCCCGGTGACCGTGGTGAACATCAGTACGTCGACGTCATCCAGCGTGAGCCCCGCGTCCTTGACCGCACCCGCGACCGCCTCCGCGCCGAGGTCCACGGCGGTCGCGATCCACGCGTCGTTCGCGGCACCGAAGTCGTCGAGGGCGGCGTACTCCTCCAGCGGCAGCGCGAGATGCCGGTACGACACGCCCGCGTTCGCGTGCAGCCGCCGGAGCACCGCCGTACTCCGGCCGTCCGGGAGGCACATCGCGGCGATCGCATCGGTCAGCGACGATTGCGGATACCGGTACGGCGGCAGCGCGGGGCGGACCGCTGCGATCCGGGTCATCGTGGCATCGTTACGTCGGTGAGGACCGTACTCAGAGGTCTCGCTCTCGCGTGCCACCCGGGACCGACCGTCGCCGTCACTGCGCTGGTCACGGCCGTCGCGTGGTCGGCCGGGCGAAGCCCCGCCGGGTGTCTCCTGGTCGCAGCAACGATCCTCACCGGCCACCTCTCGATCGGCTGGAGCAATGACGCGATAGATGCCGCCCGCGACACCATTGTGAACCGCCCGGACAAGCCGGTGGTCCGTGGACTGGTGAGTCGCCGGACGCTGGCCATCGGTGCCGGCGTCATGCTGGTGGTCACTGTCCCCGTCTCTCTGGCGAACGGATTCGCGGCCGGACTGGTTCATCTCGGGTTCGTCGCCTGCGCCTGGGCGTACAACCTGGGCCTGAAGTCGACCGTCGTCTCCTGGCTCCCGTACGCCGTCGCGTTCGGTGGGCTGCCCTCGTTCGTGACGCTCGGCACCGCGCGGGTGTGGGCGCCGTGGTGGGCGACCGCGGCCGGTGCCCTTCTCGGGATCGGTGCCCACCTGGCAAACGTCGTACCGGATCTCGCCGACGACCTGGCCACCGGCGTCCGCGGCTGGCCGCAGCGGCTCGGCCGGTACGCCCGGCTGGTCGCGCCGCTCCCGCTCGCGGCGGCGACCGTCCTGCTGGTGATCGCCCCGGCCGGCCCGATCGGTGCGGTCGGCTGGATCGCGCTCGCGGTGGTCGCCGTACTCCTCGCGGTCATCCTGGTGTGGCGGAACGCGCCGTTCCTGGTCACGATCGCGATCGCGGCCGTCAGCATCGTCTCGCTGGTACTGCGTGGGCACGCACTGGTCTGACCTTCAGCGACTCTTCAGGTCCGGATCGCCGGTTCGTGTTTACGGTGAAGAACATGCTCTTCCGACGAACGATCGCCGTCGTACTCCTGCTGCTGGTGGCCGGCTGCTCCAAACCGCAGCAAGCGGCCGTACAGCCGACGCAGCCGACGCAGCCGAACATCGTGTTCGTGCTCACCGACGACCTGTCGATGAATCTGTTGCAGTACATGCCGCAGGCGCAGCAGCTGGCCAAGGACGGCGCGTCGTTCAGCAACTACACGGTCACCGACTCGCTGTGCTGCCCGTCGCGGTCGTCGATCTTCACCGGGAAGTTCCCGCACGACACCGGCGTCTTCACCAACGGCGGCAAGGACGGCGGGTTCAAGGTCTTCCACCAGCGGCAGAACGAGGACTCCACGTTCGCGACCGCGCTGCAGAAGGCCGGGTACCACGCCGCGATGATGGGCAAGTACCTGAACGGCTACCAGCCGGACGGCACCGTCGACGGGCAGCAGAACTACGTACCGCCGGGATGGAACGACTGGTACGTCGCGGGCAACGGGTACAACGAGTACAACTACACGCTGAACGCGAACCACCAGCTCGAGAAGCACGGTAAGGCGCCGAACGACTACCTGACCGACGTACTCGCCGGGAAGGCCCACGGCGTGATCACGAGCGCCAAGCAGCCGTTCTTCCTGGAGATCGCGACGTTCGCGCCGCACGCGCCGTACACGCCGGCGCCGCAGGACAAGAAGAAGTTCCCCGGGCTGAAGGCTCCGCGCGACGCGTCGTACGACAAGCTGCCGGCGAACGCGCCGCCCTGGCTGGCCAAGCATCCCGCGCTGACGCCGAAGCAGCAGAAGGCGCTCGACAAGGCGTTCCGCAAGCGGGTGCAGGCCGTGCAGGCGGTGGATCGGATGATCGGCTCGTTGCGCGCCACTCTCGAGCAGGCGGGAGTCGCGGATCACACGGTTGTCGTGTTCAGCTCGGACAACGGGTACCACCTCGGCGAGCATCGGCTGACCGCGGGCAAGCAGACCGCGTTCGAGACCGACGTACACGTGCCGCTGGTGATGGCCGGGCCGGGGATCAAGGCGGGCAGCACGGTGCCGCAGTCCGTGCAGAACGTCGACCTCGCGCCGACGTTCGAGACCCTCGCCGGGCTGACCCCGGCGGCGGACGTCGACGGGCGGTCGCTGACGGCGCTGTTCGGTGGTACGCCGCCGGCGGGCTGGCGTACGGCGAGTCTTGTCGAGCATCACGGGCCGGACATCGATCGGAAGGATCCGGACTACCCGCCGAAGGGCAGCGGCAATCCGACGACGTACGAGGCGCTGCGGACCGCGACCTCGACGTACGTCGAGTACTCGGACGGGACCGTGGAGTACTACGACCGGACGAAGGATCCGCTCCAGCTGGACAACACGGCGGGGTCGCTGCCGGCCGCGAAAAAGACGCAGTTGCACAACGCGCTGCACGCACTGAAGACGTGTCACAACGAGACCGCCTGCACAAAAGCAGGGCGGATGGCCGGCTGACCGCCGGCGGCGGGCGGCTCGCGCAGGCGGCGGGTGGGGGCCGGTTAGCCTGCGTCTGGTTTGAGGGGGGCGTTGCTGCCGAGGATTGCGGCTGTGAGTGCCTCGGCCGGTTCCTTGGCGGCGCGGGGGTTCGTGATCAGGACCAGGTCGATCGGCGGCAGCTCCGGGAGCCCGGCGCTCGGAGGCGGCTCGACCAGGTCCGCGGGCATCAGCGAGCGGGCGAAGATCGCGATCCCGAGCCCGGCCCGGACCGCCGCCAGTACGCCGTTCACACCGCGGACGATGCAGGTGATCCGGCAGGTCCGGCCAGCCTGCTCGATCGCCTGCACGCCGAGCGACCGGCTCAGCGACGGCGCCTGGTACGTGACCAGCGGCACCGGCCCGTCCGGCGCGATCCGGGTCCCCGAGATCCCGCCCCAGACCAGCGAGTCCCGGCGGACCAGCCGCCCGTTCGGCTCGTAGCCACCGCCGCCGTGCTTCACGTAGGCGAGGTCGAGGTGCCCAGACTCGACCCGGCGGAGCAGGTTCGGGCTCTGCGCGACGGTCAGCTCCAGGTCGATCCGCGGGTACAGCTGGCGGAAGTCGCGGAGGATCTTCGGCAGCGGCGTCAGCGCCAGGTCGTCGGTGACGCCGAACCGCAGCCGGCCGCGGAGCTCGGAACCGGTGAAGTACCCGGCGGCCTCCTCGTGGGCGGCCAGGATGGTCCGCGCGAACCCGGCCATCGCCTCGCCGTCCGCGGTCAGCGTGACAGTGCGGGTGTCACGGACGAACAAAGGTCGCCCGACGGCCGTCTCGAGTTTGCGCACGTGTTGACTCACGGTCGGCTGCCGGATGCCCAGCCGCTCGGCCGCCTGCGTGAAGCTCAGCGACTGCGCGACGGCCAGGAACGTCCGCAACTGGTCCGGGTCGTACATCGATGTACCTCCCATTACGTCCTGCTATAAGACTAATAGGAGTAATTCGCTGTGGGAATCCAGTGCCCAGCCCGCAGGATGGAGGGGTCCTCCCCTGACCAGTCCAATCGCGTAGGGATCGCTCTTGACCACCCGGGCCACCGGCACTGTCCCGTCCACCGACTTCCACCTCCACCGCCCCACCGACTCGACCAAGCTCCGGGAATCGCAGGCGCGCCGCCCCGGCTTCAAGGACACCTTCAGCGCGCTGCAGGTCCGTAACTTCCGTCTCCTGGTCAGCGGGCTGCTGGTCGTCTCGACTGGCGGCTGGATCCAGCGCATCGCCCAGGACTGGCTGGTGCTGACACTCACCGGCAGCGCCACCGCGGTCGGCATCACCACCGCGCTGCAGTTCACCCCGACCCTCGTGCTCGGCCTGTACGGCGGCGTGATCGCGGACCGGTTCCCGAAGCGGAAGATCCTGCTCGCGACGCAGGCCACGTTCGGATCGTGTGCGGCCGTGCTCGCCACGGTCGCATTCACCGGTCACGTCCAGGTCTGGCACGTCTACACGATGGCGTTCGTCCTCGGTCTCGCGACCGCGGTCGACAACCCGACCCGGCAGTCCTTCGTCACCGAGCTCGTCCCCCGCGAGACGGTCCGGAACGCGATCAGCATGGTGTCGTCGACGTTCCAGCTCGGCAGCATGATCGGGCCGGCGCTCGGCGGCGTCCTGCTCGGGGTGCTCGGCACGCCGTGGGCGTTCGCGCTCAACGCCTGCACGTTCTTCGCCTCGATCAGCGCCCTGCTGCGGATGCGGGAGAGCGAGATGCCCGGGGCACACGCGGCGCGTACGGCGCTGCGGGCGAACGCCGGGACGCGGATCCGGGACGGGCTGCGCGACGGCGTGCGGTACGCGTTCGGCGAGCCGGCCGTCCGGTGGGCGATCGCGCTGGTCGGGATCTACGGCATGTTCACGATCAGCCTGGCGGTGACGCTGACCGCGTTCGCCGACCGCGTCTTCCACATCGGCGCTTCCGGGTACGGCGTACTGAACTCGGTGGTCGCGTTCGGGGCGCTCGGCGGGGCGTTGCTGTCGGCGCGGCGGGTCCGGCCGACACGGCTGCGGAACCTGATCGGGATCGCGTGCCTGCTGACGGTCACCGAGGTGCTGGCGGCGATCCAGCCGTCGCTGTGGACGTTCATCCCGGTGCTCGCGTCGATGGGGATGGCGACGCTGATGTTCCTCACCGCGGCGCAGTCGATGGTGCAGCTGACCACGCCGGACGGGCTGCGCGGGCGGGTCTCCGGGATCTACAACCTGGTCTTCATCGGTGGTGGTGCGATCGGTGGACCGCTGGTCGGGTTCCTCGCGCAGAACTTCGGGGCGCGGTCGGCGCTGCTGCTCGCCGGGCTGGTTCCGGCGATCGCCACGGTCGCGATCGGGCTGCGGCTGCGGAGGGACGGGCAGTTCCGGCTGGTGCTCGTTCGTACCCGCTCTCCGTGGCACCAGGTTCCGATCCGGCTCAACCTCCAGCAGACCGAGATCCAGCTCTCAGCGCCCAAGAGCACCCCGCTCCCCCGCACTTCCCGCCCCTTCGTACTCGGCCGCAGGCAACACGCCCGGATGGACTCCCACCTCCGCCCCGCCCGCACCCGACGCCGCCCCCAACACCACTAGAACGCCGCGGTGTAACTGAACTCCTGGGGCAGGGCTGGGGCGCCTTCCACGGCTTGGTTCTGCCCCAGGGTTTTTCAGCGGGGGACCAGGGAGATGTTGTCGAGGCGGAGCCAGGTCGGGGCCGTGGTGCCCCAGTAGCCGGTGAAGACCGTCATCACGGTGTTGGTGCCGGAGTTGAAGTCGACGGTCAGTTGTTGGTAGCCGGGTGGGGCCGTGTAGTTGGTTTCGGCGTACGGCGTGGTGCCGGCGCGGATGCCGAAGTAGCCGCCGGTGAAGTTGCCGGAGCCCTCCACCCACCCGGTCAGCCGGTAGTCGGTGTTCGGCTTCACCGGAACCGTTTGTTTGAAGGCGTTCCAGGTCGCGTCCGACGCGTTGATCCACCCGTTGTTCCGGCCCTGTTCCGCCCACGCGCCTTTGTCGTGGTCGATCCCCTTGGTACCGGTCCCCTCGGTCTCCCACGGCGCGCCGACCGCCGTACCCGGCTGCGCCTCGAAGCTCGGGTCGGTGACCGCGGAGCCGTAGTACGCCTCGAGCTCACCGATCGACGTGAACGTCTGCGTCCCACCCGGCGCGCCGATGATCCGCACCCCGTCGCCGGACGTCAGGTCGAAGCTGAACACGTACGTCGCGTTCGTCCCGGCCGCCGAGCTGAGCGGGTACGCCGGGGTCGCGGTCTGCCCGGTGACGTCGGTCCACACCCCGCTCCGCCGTACCTGCACCTTCGGGGCCGACGCGAACCAGCCGCCGTCGCCGAACATCGTCCCGGTCGTGTAGACGACCTTGTTCAGGTTGTACGTCCGCGGCCAGGTGTAGCCCCACCAGCTGAGCGGTTTGCGTTCGTCGTTCCAGTCGTCCTCGTTCTGCGCGCGGACGCCGTCGTTGTAGCTCGACTGCCCGAAGTGCGTGGCTCGCTCGATCGGCACCGTGCCGGGCTCGCGCGCGAGGTTCCGCGCACCGTCGAGCGTGTTGTCCGGCGTCGTCGGCACCGACGGGGTCAGCGACAGCTTGCGGAGCGAGAACGTGTACGCCCACCGGTCGCTGAGCCCGCCGCCGCAGGTGCAGACGTTCGACTGCAGCCACATGTTCTTGCCGTCGGCACTGATGTACTTCGACGGGATCGTGGTCGCGTACCCGCCGTGCTTGGCGTGCGTCCACGGGTACCCGCCGAAGTCCTTCGGTGTGAAGTGCGTCCACGGCCCCCACGGCGTCGGCGACTCGTAGAACTCGAACGTGTACTCCGTCCAGGACGTGTAGATGTACCGGTTCAGCGGCTTGTCGTACACGACGCCGCCCTGGCTGATCGTGGT
>NZ_DASRVN010000106.1:0-11082 GCF_035655035.1 Kribbella sp.
GGTGGGTGGTGGGCAGGGGGATCCGTCTATTGCGCGGGCGATTGTCAAGACTGGGTCGCTGACGGTCGAGGGGGACGACGTGGTGGCAATGCGGCAGAAGGCGGTTGTTGTGATCGCGGGGCTGGACGGGCAGGTTGCGTCCGAGGACACCGGGAGCGACCCGGACGGGAACATCACCCGGTCGAACCTCGTCCTCAAGGTGCCGACGAAGTCGTTCGAGACCGCGATCCAGCAGCTGTCGGGTCTGGGCAAGCGTCTGCAGATCCAGCAGCAGTCGGACGACGTTACCGAGCAGGTGGTGGACGTCGCCAGCCGGATCGAGTCGCAGCGCGCCAGCCTGGATCGGATGCGGGTGCTGATGACGAAGGCGAACACGATCGGCGACATCGTCTCGGTCGAGAGCGAGCTCACCCGCCGCGAGTCCGACCTGGAAGCCCTGCTGGCCAAGCAGAAGAACCTCGCCCTGCAGACCGATCTGGCGACCCTCACGCTGACCTTGACCGAGAAGGGCAAGGCCCCGGTCCAGCCCGCGAAGCCCGACAAGGGTTTCGTGGCCGGGTTGAAGGGCGGCTGGCACGCCTTCACGGCTACGTTCGCCGCTCTGGCGATGGCGGTCGGCGCGCTGCTCCCGTTCCTCGTCCTGCTCGCGATCATCGCCGTACCGCTGTGGCGCTTCCGTCACAAACTGAGGAAGCAGCCCGCCAGTCAGTGAGCGAGTGCGCCGGCCAGCGCCCGGTACGCCTTCGCACCGGGCGAGGCCGGCGCCGTACTGAGCACGGTCTCGCCGATCGCCGGGGCCTCCGCGAACCGGATCGACTTCGGGATCGCCGGTTGCAGCACGTCCAGCGAGTACGTGTCCGCGATCGTCTCCAGCACGGCGCGCGCGTGCGTCGTCCGGCCGTCGTACAGCGTCGGCAGCACGCCGAGCACGTGCAGACCGGGGTTCGTCAGCCGCTGCACGTCATGCACGGTGTCGAGTAGTTGCCCTACGCCACGATGTGCCAGGGTCTCGCACTGCAAGGGAATCAGCACGTCGGACGCGGCGGACAGACCGTTGACGGTGAGCAGGCCGAGGGTCGGCGGGCAGTCCACGATGATCCAGTCGTACGCCGACCGCAGCGGGCGCAGCGCGGTCCGCAGGACCTGTTCCGGGCCGCTCTCCCGGGCCAGTTGCACCTCCGCGGTCGCGAACGCGATCGTCGCGGGCAGCAGGTCCGGGCCGTCCTCGAACTCGATCAGTACGTCGTGCGCGCGCACACCGCCGAGCAGTACGTGGTGGACGGACTTGTCCAGGTCCTCCGGGTCGATGCCGACCGAGAAGGTCAGACAGGCCTGCGGGTCCAGGTCGACCAGCAGCACGCGGAGGCCGAGCTCGGCCAAGGCCGCGCCGAGCGTGGCGACCGTGGTGGTCTTGGCCACGCCGCCTTTCTGATTCGCGACCGCGAGAGTGCGAGGCACGCGGCCATTGTGCCGTACTGCTGTACCGAAGGACGGGTAGTGGTCGGCTTCGCCGCCGACCGGCACGCTCAGACGCGCGCCCCAGGCGGCTCTCAGGCCGGCCATTACCCGTTCTTCGGTACGCGGACCGGTTATTCTTTCTGCCTGTGAGTACGCCGCGTACGTTGACGCTGCCCGACGGGGTGCGCCCCGTGACACTCGAGACCGAGCGCGGCGCGTTCGCCACGCTGACCGCCGTGCCGTCGATCGGTACGCCGCTGGGCACGGTGCTGCTGGTGCCGGGCTGGACGGGCAGCAAGGAGGACTTCACGCCGCTGGTCGACCACCTGTGCCGCTACGGCTGGCGTACGGTCGCCGTCGACCAGCGCGGCCAGTACGAAACCACCGGGCCGTCCGACAAGTCGGCGTACTCGCTGGCCGAGCTGGGCGCGGACGTGGTCGCGATGAGCAAGGCGCTCGGCGGGTTCAGCCAGTTGGTGGGGCACTCGTTCGGCGGGCTCGTGGCACGGGAGGCGGTGCTGACCGATCCGTCGGTGTTCTCCACGATCAGCCTGCTCTGCTCGGGCCCGTCCGCGTTCACCGACGAGGCGACGCTGCAGAGCCTGCAGATGCTCGCGTACGGGCTGGAGAACCTCCCGATCGAGCAGGTGTACGACATGAAGCTCGCCCACGACAGCGAGACCCCCGGGTACGTCGCTCCGCCCGCGGAGGTCGCGGCGTTCCTCCGCAAGCGCTTCACCAGCAACGTCCCGACCAGTCTGGCCGAGATCACCCGGCGGCTGACCGACGCGGAGGACAAGACCGAGCAGCTGGCGAAGACCTCCGTCCGGAAGCAGGTCCTGCACGGCGCCTCCGACGACGGATGGCCGATCCCAGCGCAGCAGGCGATGGCTGCCGCGCTGGGTCTTCAGGCCGAGGTCATCCCGGACGCCGGTCACTCACCGGCGATCGACCAGCCCGCGAAGACCGCCCGGATGCTCGTCGACTTCTTCCACGACTACCCGAGCCTCAGGACGGTCTGAGCGCCGAGGGCGCCGGCCACTCGGTGCCCTCGGCGAAGTGGTCGTGCCAGAGCGGTGCCTGTGGATCCGGTACGAAGTCGTGGCCGTTGGACGTGGCGACGTACACGTCGGCCGCCGTACCGCGGGTGAACGTGACGATGTCGGACAGCCCGTCCCCGTTGAAGTCTCCCGATCCCGGTACTTCGGCGTTGAACGCGAACGAGCTGTGCCACAGGTCCCCGTCGCCCGTGAACGACCCGCCGGTCGACGTCGCGACGTACACGTCCCCCGCCGTGCCGCCGGTGAAGGTGGAGATGTCGTCGCGGCCGTCGCCGTTGTAGTCGCCGACGTCCGGCGTCTCGGTGCCGACCGCGAAGTGCCCGTGCCATTTCCACCCGGTGCCGAGGAACGACTTCCCGTCGGACAGCGCGACGTACACGCTGGCCGTCGTCCCCCGCGTGAACGTGGCGATGTCGTCCCGCCCGTCGCCGTCGAAGTCACCGACGTCCTGTACCTCGCCGGGCAACCCGAAGTCGCCGTGCCACAGCCAGCTCGTCTGCACGAACTTCGTCCCGTCGGACAGCGACACATACACGTCGTGGGTCGTCCCGAGCGTGAACGTGACGATGTCGTCCTTGCCGTCGCCGTTGAAGTCGCCGACCATCGGGACCTCGCCGTCCAGCGCGAAGAACGTATGCCAGCGTTGCGCGGGCAGGTAGCCGTTCACGCCGTTCGACAACGCGACCCACACCTCGTGCTTGGTCCCGCGGGTGAACGTGATGATGTCGTCCCGCCCGTCCCCGTTGAAGTCCCCGGTCTGCGGGATCTCGTTGCCGGGGGCAAACGACGGGTGCCAGAGCTGCCCGTCCCCCTCGAACCGGGATCCGGTCGAGGTGGATACGTATACATCGGCAGTGTCGCCGCGGGTGAACGTGACCACGTCGTCCTTGCCGTCCCCGTTGACGTCCGACACGGTCGCCGGTCGTGGAGCCGCCGTGAGCGCGGCCGTCGGTGCGCTCGCGTTCCCGGCGGCGTCCACCGCGATCACCTTGTAGTAGTGCGTACCGCGGACCGCCTTGTGCAGGTACGCCGGCACCGGCGACGTACCGACCAGGTTCGCCGCCGTGATCGGGACGTCCGCGCTGGTCGAGGAGTAGATCCGGTACGACGTCGCCCCGAGCGCGGCGTTCCAGTTCAGCAGCACCGAATGCACGCGTGGAGTCGCGACAACGCTGGAAGGAACGTCAGAGCCGGTGGACGCGTACGGCGGGACGATGCTGGCGGCGAGATAACGCGAGGCAGTCCAGGCAGGACCGGTCGGCGTGAGCGTCACCTGCACGCTGCTCTTCCCCGCGGTCGCGGACGCCGGCAGCGGGAACTCGTCCGTGAGCCACCGCATCGTCCCGTTCCCCAACGGCTGCCGCCAGGTCCCCACCGGTACGCCGTCAACGCTGACGGCCGCCTCCTGGTAGGCCGCCGCCTGGTCCGACGTTCTACGCAGCAGTACGCCGAGATTGGCCGCGTCGACCGAGAGCCGGAAACTGATCGGGCTCGTCCCCGAACGCACCCGGCCCGTCATCGGCAGGTAGTCCAGATCGCCGTCGGCCACACTCGTCAACGCCGCCTCCGTACCGCCGTCGGCGTACCCGTGCGCCGTTCGCGATCCGGCGTCACCAACCTCGACCGCGTCCGTCTCCCGCGTGCTGACGGTCGGCTGGGTGTAGAGGAAGCCCGTCGAGCCGTAGTCCGCGATCCAGTCGTTCTGCTGGCCGTGCTCGATCCCGAAGCGGAACGACGAGTCGTACGACATCGACTCGTTCAGCAGGAGCCGGTAGACGGCGTCGCACTCGCGCGCGCATCCCGCCGCCTGCACTTCGTGCGCCGTGTTGCCGGTGAACGCCCGGCTGAACGGTCCGCCGGCGAAGTACCAGCCGCCCTCGTAGAAGTCCTCGGTCCCGGTGCCGTGCTGCTGCGGCGACATCGAGCCGTCGATGTACACCCGCTCGTCGCCCTCGAGGTACCCGCGGTTCGTGCCCATCTCGGCGCCGATCGACATCGTCTGCGCGACGCCGACGAGCTTGCCGCGCCCGGTCAGGTTCGCAACCTGCCAGTCGTCACCCCAGGACGTCCGGCCGCGGTTGGACACCGCCGTGAAGTACGCCGCCGGACCACCCGGCTGCAGGTCGGTCGCCCACTTCTGGTCGGGCGCGCTGCTCAGCTGCACCTCGACGTCGCCGATCGCGGCGCCGCTCTGGTTCACCAGCGACACGGTCGCGGACTCGCGGTAGGGCATCGGCCACCAGGTGGTGAACCAGCCGCCCGGCGCCGGGTCCGCGGCGAACATCAGCGACTTCACGGCGTACGCGCCGAGCCCGGTCCCGAAGAACTCCCCCACCGGCGAGTCCACCGTGGTCCGCCCGTCGAACGCGATCTTCAGCCGGAGCCCGGCGAGCTGCGCGTCGGACGGTTTCACGCCGACGAAGCGGAGCTTGAGCGCACTGATCGCGCCCGGACCCTGCACGCTTCCGAACGACAGCTCCTGGCCGTTGCCCAGGGCATGCGTCTGCGCGGTGGTCGTCGTACTGGACGCGGCCGGCTTCGGGTCCGTCGTACCGGCCGCCCGGAGCGTGTCGAGGACGTCGTTCGCGGGGTCGGACATCGAGAACGTGGTGATGCCGTCGGCGTCCGGGAAGTGCCGGTAGTTCACGTGGTAGTAGTTCGGGTTGTGCTGGACGACGATCTGCATCGACTGCTTGTACGGCATCGGGACCTTGATCTGGAACCCGCCGCCGGCCTGGCTCGCGTTTGCCACCAGCGGGTAGACGAACGGCGCGCCGACCGCGCCGTCGGTCACGTCCTTCAGCGAACGGTTCAGGATCGTCGTACCGTCGAGCGTGATCGTGATGAGGCCGGTGTCGGTCACGTCCGGTACGCCGTTGCGCAGCCGGGTGAACCAGATCGAGTCGATCTCGCCCGGGCCGGAGTCCTCGGCGATCACGCAGCCGGCCGCGGTCTCGCGCAGGCAGGCGGACGGGCCGCCGTCGGCGTTGCTGCCGTCCCGCGCGAAGCTGGAGAACTGGCGGGTGCTGGTCCCCGGCGAGAGGTACGGCAGGCGGTCGAGTTGGCGCAAAGTCTCCCAACCAACCGTCCCCTTGCTCACGGCTGGAGCCGCCGGAGCGGAGGCGTCGCCGGGCGCGGCGAAGCGCGCGAGCGTGCTGCCGAGCGCAGGCGCGGGGGCTGCTGTGGCCGGCGGGCTTACGCCGACAGCGGGGATGGTTGGGGCGGCCAACGCTGCGGCTGCGAGCAGGAGTAGGGGACGGGGCGGCATGGCGGTGCCTCCTGTTGGGGTGGGGTCAGGGCGCGGTGATGACCTTGGCCTGCATGCCCGGGTGCGGGCTGACGATCGTCCAGCCGGTACTGCCCTGCTCGAAGTCGCCGTTCGTCACGGTCAGCCCGACGGCGGTGATGTCGTCGTACCCGACGTCGATCATGTAGTCGCCGACCCCCTGCTGCTCACAGAGCGCGAACTGCATCACCACAGAACTCTCACCCCGCGCGAACTCGGTGATGTCGATCGGCCCCCAGCCGCCCTGCCCGTTCATCCACAGCTTCGGGGGGCTCGCCGCGTCGACGTTGCTGAGCAGCTTCCGGCCCTTCGACGTGACGATCGACACCTGCTTCAGGTGGTATCCGTACAGGTCGTTGGCGTACCCGTCGTAGTCCCACCACGAGATCTCGTACCGCGGCGCGTTCGGGTCCACCGCCATCCGCTGCTCGGCCCAGATGCAGGTACTGGTCCCGGTCGCGGTCCGCTCCGGTACGAACAGGCTCAACCGCCCCTTGCCGTACATCGCGCTGTTCTGGATCGTGTTCGCACCCCCGGGCTGGTACGGCGATCCGGTCCGCGGCAGGGTGCTCGGGATCGGGTCGGACGGCGTCGTCGGTACGGCGGGAGCGGGCGCGCCGGCGTACGCCGCGGCGATCACGTCGTACACGTCCTTCGCCTGGTGCGGCGTGACCTTCTCGAACGAGCCGACGATGCTCTGGCTCTGCTGGTTGAGCTGCCACGCCCGGGTCGCCGGGTTGACGTCCTCGAAGCCGAAGTTCTGCACGGTGAACCCGGTCGGCACCAGGCTGTCGAAGCCGACGTCGATCGGGAAGTTCGCCGCGGCCTGGGTGTAGAGCCGGAGCGCGAGCTTCGCGGTGGTCTTGCCCTTCAGCGCCGCGGTCAGGTCCACCGAGGCCGGCGCCCAGGTGAAGCCGAACTCGTCGGCGATGTCGGACTGCCAGACGACCTTGTCGTCGATCAGCACCTGTTTGAAGAGTTTCCCGGTCTTCGACGGCGTCCGGCTGACTTGATCGTAGGTGGCGAAGTCGAGTTTCCAGCTGCCCGCGTTCGGATCGACGCTCACCTGCTGGTAGGCCTCGGCATACCCGCCGGCGGCCGCGGTCGTGTAGTTGCCCTGGGCAAAGCTCAGCCGGCCGTCGCCGGTCTGTGCCAGGTTGTTCGAGGCGATCGTCGGGCGGCGGTCGTAGTTCACCGGCGCGCCGTACGCGATGATCCCGCCGATCCGGCCGTCCGCGGCGTACGGCATCGCCTGTTGCAGCTCCGCGTTGACGGCCTCCGGGGTCGGTGGCAGCGCGCCGTCGAGGAAACGGTCGGTGTAGAGCAGCAGGATCAGGTCGAGGTGCCGCGGGTTCAGCTTGGCGCGGAGCTCGTCGAGCTGGGCGGCGACGTACCGCGGGTCGCTCGCGCTCTGCGAGCCACCGAGGTACGGGAAGATCGCGCCGTCGATGTACGGCGCCAGCCGGTCGAGGTTCGCGTCGGAGTAGTCCCAGCGGTACATCGTGGTGAGCAGGCCGAGCTTCGGGTTGATCGCGTCCTGGGTGGCCTTCACCTGCGCCAGGTAGTCGGGTGTGAACAGCTTCGCGTTGTCGCCGGCCAGGAAGTCGTCGACCTGCCAGGCCTTGATGTTCGGGTACTGCAGGGACAGCGTGGCGATGTTCCGCGCCCAGGCGATGAAGTCGAGCTTGAACGGGCGCGAGCAGTAGCCCTCGAGGTACGCGCCCTCCGGGCGGTTGGTCTGGCACTCGGTGGGCGGCACCAGGTCCACCCAGACGTCGATCCCGGCCGCCCGGGCCAGCGGCGCGAACTCACTGCGCAGGTCGTCCCAGTCGGTCGGCGACTCCCAGATTCCGAACAGGTACGTGTTCGCGTGCATTGCCTGCAGGCGCGCGACGAGCTTGCGGGAGTCGTAGTGGTACCGGCCGTCGGCGCGCGGGGTCTCCTCGCGGAGCTCGGCGTCGATCGTGTTCCCGCCGGTCTTCGAGCTGAGGACGCCGCCCGGCGGGATGATGCCCTTGGCCCGGGTCTTCACGTCCGGGAAGGCTTGTTGAGTCTGTTCCTGGGCGGTCGCGTGCTGTCCGACGGCGACCAGGGCAACGGCGGCGAGGGCCGCGATCCAGCGCTTCATCCGACCTTCTCCAGCTTCCACTGCTGGCAGTCGCCCTGCCAGTACGGCCAGACGTCGACGTCTGCTCCGGGGGCGGTGGAGCAGCCGCCGACGTCCAGGGTGCGGCCGCCGACCTTCGACGTCACCTTGTAGTAGCCGTTGCCGACGGCATCCAGGTACCACTCCTGGCAGTCACCACCCCAGTACGGCCACTGGTCGACCCGGACGCCGTTCGCCCCGGAGCATCCGCCGACGTCGAGCGCCTTGCCACTGTCGTTGTTGAGGAACTTGTACGACCCGTCGCCGAGGTAGCTGAGTCGCCACTTCTGGCATCTGCTGGCGTCGATCCGGGTGTAGACCTGGACGGTCGCGGCGTCGGCGGCCGAGCAGGCGTCCACTTCCAGGCGGTTCGTCGGCGCGTTGCGCGGCGAGAGCTCGTAGATGCCGTCGGCAACGATGTCGGAGCCCGGGTCGCCGGACGGAAGGGTGAAGGTCTGCCAGGCGGCACTCGGCGTACCGAGCTGGGGTTTGTCCGCGCTGTCGAAGGTGACCTTGCCGATGCGTACGGCGCGGCCGGTGTTGCAGCTGCCGGTCGGCGTACCGCTGGAGCTGGTGACCGCGTGGTACACCATCCACGTCTCCTTGCCGTCCGGCGACGTGAAGAAGCCGTTGTGGCCGGTGCCGAAGACCCAGTTGGCGTCGTTGCGTTTGAACACCGGGCCGGACTTGGTCCAGGCGCTCTGGACGAGCGGGTCGGTGCCGGTCAGTTCGAGTACGCCGAGCGCGTAGTCGGGCGACTCGCACGCGCTGCCGGAGTAGTAGACGTACACCTTGCCGTTGTGGATCAGGGCGTTCGGGGCCTCGGTCACCTTGCGGTCGTTCTGCTCCCACGGCTGGTCGGGACGCGCGAGCAGGGCGGGCGGGCCGCTGATCGTCCACGGGTTGCTCATCGGGGCGATGTACAGGTCCTGGCCGTCGGGGCGGCCGCTCGACCAGAGGTGGTACAGGCGGCCGTCGGGGAGGTTCAGGATGCTGCCGTCGATGGAGTGCTGGTTGCCGGTGTCGAGCTTCGCCTTGAAACTGTAGGGCCCCATCGGGTGGTCGGCCTCGAGGACGAACATCCGGTGGTCGGCGTCCGTGCCGTCGTCGGCGGTGTAGTACAGGTACCACTTGCCGTCGAGCTGATGGATCTCCGGCGCCCAGAGGTTGCAGCAGGCCTCCCCCGGCGGCGGCTGCCAGAGGGTCTGCTCGGGCGCGGCGGCCAGCCCGTCGACCGAGGGGGCGGCGACTCCGACGAGTTTGTCGCCGTGCGTGTAGAGCAGGTTGTAGTTGCCTTCGGCAAACACCATCCAGGGGTCGGCGGCGTTCTCCCGGACCGGGTTCCGCGCGGTGTTCGGCGGGGCCGGCAGCTGTACGTCGGCCGCGAGGGCCGGCGTGGTCGTCGTACGGTCGGCTTTCTGGTCCCCGGCGATCGGCAGGAAGGCCGACACCACCAACGTGACCATTCCGACGGCAGCAGTCGCAAACTTGGCCATACGTCCCTACCTCACCGTGGGCGAACGGATCACCACACGATGACACGCGACGGCGACGACGTCCGCCGTTTCGACCGTAGTCGAAAGATTCTTACCGGAGCGGCTGCACGGTGGTGCCGAGTTCCAGGTCGTCGATGCCGATCGGGGTCAGCGCGTTCTTCAGCGCATCGTCGTACACCAGCGCGCTGACGCTCACCTTGTCGAGACCGGCCGTACCCGTGCCGTACACCCCGAGCCCCCGCGTCATCAGGCCAGTCACCTTCGCGCTGATCCCGTCGAGGTCGGTGACACTCAGCTTGGCCGGGACGACGCACAGGTTGCCGCGGTACACCTGCTGGAACGCGGTCTGGAACGCCGCGAGGTCACCGTGTACGACGCCGATCTCCAGCACCTGGGGTGCGCCCGCGCGTCCACCTTGCGGATACCGGACGACCGGGCCCGCGATCTGATCCTGGCGAGAGTTGAGGAAGCGCGAGACCGCGACCTTGTCGAGCTCGTTCGGTGCGGTCGACCACCCGCCGGCGGGTGCCGGGCAGGGCACCTGTTCCGCCGGAATGTTCGCTCCCGTCGGGGCGGGCCGGACCGGCGGAACCGTCTGGGTGTGGACGTCGATGGTGCGGGCACTCCAGGTCCCGGTCAGCTCGGCGTACCCGGTGCGGATGCCGTCGGTGATTCGCGGGTCGCGGAGCTCGGCTGCGTCGAAGCCTTTCAGCGTGACGGCGTACTGCGCCGGGCAGTTCGGCGGCGGCAGCTTGTCGGGCGCCTCCGGCACCGGTATCGGTACCGGAGCACACAGGACTGGCTCCTTCCCTGGGGCGATGACCACGGGGCCTTTCGCCCGGACCTGGTCGCCGTCGTGGACCAGGAGGTCGTCGTTCGCGCTCCGGGCAGGGGCTTGCGCGGTGGGGCTGTCGTGCTTCGGCAGTACGGCGATGACGCCGATCGCGATCGCCGCCACGCTCGCGGCCGCGACCGCCGGTACCCAGCGGCGGCGGCGTTTCCGGCCGCCGTTCAGGATGAAGTCCAGATCCGGCTCGGGCGGCGGCTGCTGGTCGGCCCGCCAGCGGGCGCCCGCGCGGTTGAGCAGGTCGTCCATCTCGTCGACGGGATTCATCGCACAGCCTCCATACTCATTCGCTGACCTCCAGCCGGACGCGGAGCCGGGCGCGGGCGTCCGACAACGTCGACTTCACGGTGCCCTCGGAGCACCCCATCACCGCGGCCGTCTCGGCGATCGACAGATCCGCGAAGTAGTAGCAGTCCACCGCCAGCCGCTGCCGCGCCGGCAGCCCCGCCACCGCGTCCTCCACATCCATCCGGGCGTCCAGATCCGGCCGGTCCTGCACACGCCGGTCGACCTCCACGTCCCAGAGCGCGACCAGCCCCGGCCGGGTCCGCCGTACCGCCTTGCGCGCCTGATCCGCGGTGATCGCCAGCAACCACGCGGCCGGCGTACCCCGCGAAGCGTCGTACTGGTGCCGCTTCGCCCACGCCCGCGCCAACGCCTCCTGCACCACGTCGTCCCGCTCCACCCCCACCGCCAACCGCCCGGCCAACCGCGCCATAGCCCCCACCCAAGGCCGAACCCACGCCGCAAACCCCGGCCCGTCCCCCGGCGGCCCCGCAACCCCCACC
>NZ_DASRVN010000107.1:0-5558 GCF_035655035.1 Kribbella sp.
CCGCACCGGTATGGACCTCGGCCCGTGGTTGGTTGCCCAGGGCATCACTATCGTCTCGACCGTGCCGACGCTGGCCGCGCTCTGGCCGGCCGACGCGCTGGACCAGGTCCGGCTGCTGATCTTCGGCGGCGAGGCCTGCCCGCCCGAGCTGGCCGAGCGGCTAGCGATCGAGGGCCGCGAGGTCTGGAACACGTACGGCCCGACCGAGGCCACCGTGGTCGCCTGCGCGGCGCAGCTCACCGGTGAGGGGCCGGTCCGGATCGGCCTCCCGCTGGACGGCTGGGACCTCGCGGTGGTGGATGCCGAGGGCAACGAAGTGGCCGACGGCGAGATCGGTGAGCTGATCATCGGCGGCGTCGGCCTGGCCCGGTACCTGGACCCGGTCAAGGACGCCGAGAAGTTCGCGCCGATGCCCACGCTGGGCTGGGAACGCGCGTACCGCAGCGGCGACCTGGTGCGCTCGGACCCGCTCGGCCTGCTGTTCCAGGGCCGCGCCGACGAGCAGGTCAAGCTCGGCGGCCGCCGGATCGAGCTGGGCGAGGTCGACGCCGCGCTGCAGTCGCTGCCCGGGGTCAGCGGCGCCGCGGCCGCAGTACGGAACAGCGCCGCCGGTAACCAGCTTCTCGTCGGGTACGTCGTACCCGAAGCCCCGGACGCCTTCGACACCACGAAAGCCACGGCCCGGCTGCGGGAAGAGCTCCCCGCCGCGCTCGTACCGCTACTGGCGATCGTCGACACGCTGCCGACCCGCACCTCCGGCAAGGTCGACCGGAACGCCCTGCCCTGGCCGCTGCCCGGGATGGACAGCAACGGCCCGGCAGCCGAGCTGAGCGGTACGGCGGGCTGGCTCGCGGAGCGCTGGACGAAGGTGCTCGGCGCGAAGGTCACCGGCCCCGACAACGACTTCTTCCTGCACGGCGGCGGCAGCCTCGCCGCGGCACAGCTGGTGTCGGCGCTGCGCGAGCAGTACCCCGAGGTCACGGTCGGCGACATCTACGAATACCCGAGGCTCGGAGCGCTCGCGGAGCGGCTCGACGACTTCCAGCCCGCGCCGCAGGAGCCCGTCGAGCTGCGTGAGATCCGCCCGACGCCACGAGGTACGCAGCTGCTGCAGACTGCGTTGACCCTGATCCTGCAGACCGTTGTCGGCGTCCGCTGGCTGGTCTACCTGTTCACGCTGAACAACCTGCTCGCGGCGCTGATCGACCCGCTGCCGTGGGCGCGGACGGTGTCCTGGTGGTGGATCCTGGCCGGCTGGCTGATCCTGATCAGCCCGGCCGGCCGGATGGGCATCGCGGTGGTCGGCGCCCGGATCCTGCTCCGCAATCTGAAGCCCGGGACGTACCCGCGCGGCGGCAACGTGCACGTCCGGCTCTGGGCCGCGGAGAACCTGGCCGACGCCGCCGGCGCCGCGAACCTGGCCGGCGCGCCCTGGATCACGTACTACGCCCGCGCGCTCGGCGCGAAGATCGGCCGCGGCGTCGACCTGCACACGCTGCCGCCGATCACCGGCATGCTGACGATGGGCCGCGGCGCCTCGATCGAGCCCGAGGTCGACCTGGCCGGCTACTGGACCGACGGCGACCAGCTGCACGTGGGCCCGGTGTCGGTCGGCGCCGACGCCGTGATCGGCTCCCGCAGCACCCTGCTCCCCGGCGCCGAGATCGGCCGGAACGCCGAGATCATGGCCGGCTCCGCGGTCTCCGGCAAGGTCCCGGCGAACGAGCGCTGGTCCGGCTCCCCCGCCGCCCGGCTCGGCCGCGCCCGGCACCCGTGGCCGGACCACCGGCCGAACCGCGCGCCCTGGTGGGTGGCGGCGTACGGCGCCCAGTCCGCGCTGATGTCGCTGATCCCGGTGGCCGGTGCCGCGGCGGCGTTCGTGGTGCTCGGCAACGCCCTGCGCGGGACCGAGACCCTCGGCGACGCGGCGTTGCACGCGCTGGCCGCCGTCCCGCTGATGACACTGGTCGGTTTCGCGACGATCGCGGTGCTCACGCTGATCGGCGTCCGGCTGCTCGGCATCGGCATCAAGCCCGGTCATTACCCGGTCCGCAGCCGGATCGGCTGGCAGGTCTGGGCGACCGAACGCCTTCTGGACTCCGCCCGCACGCTGCTCTTCCCGCTGTACGCGAGCCTGCTGACGCCGTGGTGGCTGCGTGCCCTCGGCGCCAAGATCGGGCGCGACGTCGAGGCCTCGACGGTGCTGCTGCTGCCGAAGATGACCACGGTCGGCGAGGGGGCGTTCCTGGCCGACGACACGATGATCGCGTCGTACGAGCTGGGCGGCGGCTGGCTGCACGTAGCCGGCGCGAAGGTCGGCAAGCGGGCGTTCCTCGGCAACTCCGGGATGGCCGCCCCCGGGCGCAACGTCCCGAAGAACGGCCTGGTCGCAGTACTGTCCGCGGCCCCGAAGAAGTCCAAGGCCGGTACGTCGTGGCTCGGCTCGCCGCCGGTGAAGCTCCGCCGGCAGGCCGTCTCGGGCGACCAGAGCCGCACGTACAACCCGCCGTACAAGCTGAAGGTCGCCCGGGCGCTGGTCGAGCTCTGCCGGTTCGTGCCGATGATGTGCACCGTACTGATCGCGCTCGGCGTGCTGTTCGGGCTGCAGGCGCTCGACATCTGGCTCGGCCCGTGGCTCGCCGTCCTGCTCTCCGGCGTGGTGATCCTGGCCGCCGGGGCGGTCGCGGGCGGGATGGCGACGGTCGCGAAATGGCTGATCGTCGGCCGCACCCGCGCCGTCGAGTACCCGCTGTGGAGCTCGTTCGTGTGGCGCAACGAGGTGGTCGACAGCTTCGTCGAACTGGTCGCCGCGCCCTGGTTCGCGAACGCCGCCGCCGGTACGCCGGTGCTGAACCTCTGGCTGCGGTCACTCGGAGCGAAGATCGGCAAGGGCGTCTGGTGCGAGACGTACTGGTTGCCGGAGGCGGATCTGATCACCCTGGGCGACGGCGCCACGGTGAATCGCGGTTGTGTGCTGCAGACGCACCTTTTTCATGATCGAGTTCTCTCCATGAGCACAGTCACCTTCGGGCCCGGGGCAACTCTCGGGCCGCACGGCATCGTCCTCCCGGCCGCCTCGGTAGGCGCAGGCGCTACCATCGGCCCGGTGTCTCTCGTGATGCGTGGTGAAGGTGTGCCCGCGGGTACGCGCTGGGCTGGGAACCCGATCGCTCCCTGGCAGGGCTGATGGTTGACCGCTATGTGCCGACCCATGGAAACCCCGGCTACAAAGTCGAGTCGTACGACCTGGACCTCGACTATCGGGTCAACAGCAACCGACTGAGCGGCAAGGCGACCATCACCGCGTTCGCCACCGAGCCGCTGACCCGGTTCAGCCTGGACCTGTCCGGCCTGCGGGCGTCCAAGGTGTCGGTGAACGGCCGCCGCCCGCAGCGCTTCACGCAGCGCGCCGGCAAGCTCTACATCACCGCGAGCATCCCGGACGGCGCCGAGTTCTCGGTCGACATCCAGTACGGCGGGAACCCGAAGCCCGAGGACAGCCCGTGGGGCGAGCTCGGCTGGGAGGAACTCACCGAGGGCGTGATCGTGGCCAGCCAGCCGAGCGGCGCGGCCACCTGGTTCCCGTGCAACGACCACCCCGGCGACAAGGCGCACTACCGGATCTCGCTCACCACCGACTCGCCGTACCAGGTGGTCGCGAACGGACGGCTGGTGTCGCGCCGGGTGAAGGCGAGTCGTACGACGTGGGTGTTCGACCAGGCGGCGCCGATGGCGACGTACCTCGCGACCGTGCAGATCGGGCGGTACGACGAGGTCGACCTGGCCGCGTCACCCGTGACCATCCGGGGGGTGCTGCCGGGCGGGCAGATCCGCGAGTTCCGGCACGACTTCGGGCGTCAGCAGGACATGATGAAGCTGTTCTGCCGGCTGTTCGGGCCGTACCCGTTCGGCGGGTACACGGTCGTGGTGACCGACGACCCGCTGGAGATCCCGCTGGAGGCGCAGGGCATCTCGGTGTTCGGCAGCAACCACGTGGACGGGCGGCGCGGCTCCGAGCGGCTGGTCGCGCACGAGCTGGCGCACCAGTGGTTCGGCAACAGCCTGACCCCGTCGAACTGGCAGCACATCTGGCTGAACGAGGGCTTCGCCTGTTACGCCGAGTGGCTGTGGTCGGAGGAGTCCGGCGGCCTGACGGCCGACCAGCAGGTCGCGAAGGCACACACCCGGTTGAAGGGCCTGCCGCGAGACCTGCTGCTGTCGGACCCGGGGCCGGAGCTGATGTTCGACGACCGGCTCTACAAGCGCGGCGCGATCACCCTGCACGTACTGCGGAAACACCTGGGCGACGACGCGTTCTTCGAACTGCTCCGGACCTGGACGAAGACGCACCGGCACGGGTCCGTGAGTACGGCGGAGTTCATCGCGCTGGCGACGACGTACAGCCCGGACGAGCAGGCGCTGCGGCAGCTGCTCGCCGCCTGGCTGGACTCGTACGACGTACCATCGCTGCCTCGGAGGCGTTGATCGAATGAGCATCGGGTGGGAGTTCTACGGCGGTACCGCGCTGGTCCTGCTGATCGTCGTCGTGGCCGGTCGCCGGCTCCGCCGCCCGGGCTCGCCGAAGGGACCCACCTGGCGCAACATCGCGATCGGCGCGGTGCTGTTCGTGGTGGCCGGCGGGCTGTACACGCTGCCGCCGCACAACGTCATCTTCGCGGTGCTCGCGATGCTGCTCGGCTGCGGGTTCTTCGTGATCGGCATCGCGACGCTGGGCGGCGGGTACTTCGGGTTCCTCGGAGCCGCGGCGGCCGGGATGGCGGCGGTGCCGTGGATGATGACACCGACGCCGCTGCTGCTGTCGCACGTCGGCCGGACCGTGACCTGCAAGGTGCGCAATTACGACGGCACCGGGGTCCAGTCGTTCACCGCCGACTGCCCGGACGGCCACAGCCACGACATGAGCAGCGGCGACTACAAGCACTTCCCGAACGGTCAGGTCCAGCTGATCGTTGACCCGAACAACGTGTTGCCGGCCGAGTTCGCGGGGCCGCTGCACGTCACCACGAAGGTTGTCGCGAGCATCCTCTGCCTGCTCGGTGCCTCGGGCATCGTGGTGGCCGCCGCCGTCAACAACCGGCGGCTGCGCGGCGCCGTACCGCACGTCGCCAAACCCGGCTTCAGCTCCGGGCCCTAGCCACCTCGGCGGCTGCTTTCACGAAGCGTTCGGTGAGCGGGGTCCGGGTGGCCCAGGCGACGCCGGTCCACCAGGTCGCGGCGCGGCCGGGGAGCGGGACCAGCCGGACCTCGGATGGGGCGATCCGCTCCGCCGTCTGCGGTACGACGGCGGCTCCGGCGCCCGCGGCCGTCAGCGCGAGTACGGTCTGCAGGTCGGCGGCTTCCTGGAGTACTTGCGGGTGGCAACCGAGCTCGGCGTACAGGCTGTTGATCTGCGCCGTCAGCCCCGGTCCGCGCGCCGGCGTCAGGCGGACCAGCGGCCGCGCGTCGATCCAGCCGGCCAGATCCCGCGGGAGATCCTGGTCGGCCGGTACGGCGAGCGCCAGGCGGTCGCGGCGCAGCCGGAGCTGCTCGAGGCCGGC
>NZ_DASRVN010000108.1:0-4127 GCF_035655035.1 Kribbella sp.
TCTTGGTGTCTGGGCCCAGGCGATGAGCAGACTGGTCACTGCGATGGCCAGTATTGCGCCTGCGATCAGGCGGGCGCGCTGGCTGGCGCTGCGGGCGCAGCGGAACAGCACTGGTGCGCTGAAGAACGAGAGCACGGCCAGAGCGACCGTTGGCCAGCCAACCTCGTTGTCTGCGGCTGGGACCTGCCAGGACGCGCCAGAGGCGGCAATCGCGACCACAGCGGCCGCAACGGCGGTGAATGTGGCTACCGCGGTCAGTCCGGCCTGCTGCCAACCACGCCAGGGTGCTGGCAGCTCACTGTCCAGTCCAGCGAGCTCCGACTCCAGGTTGAGGCGTGCGATCTGGCCGAGCCGTTGCCGCGCCAGTTGCGTGCGGTAGAGGTGTCCGTCGAGCAGATCGCGTACGTCGTCGTACCGGTGCTCGAGCGCGGCCTTCCGCTCACCGGCGTCCCGGCGTACCTCGGCCGTGTGTACGGCGTACCGGGTGGGGTCGGAGGCGAGAATAGCGTTCACTGCGTCGAGCAGTACGTCGCCGTTGGCGTCCCGGCGCGGTGGCGCGTAGGAGTCCGGCGCCGGCGCGGCCAGGTCCCCGGTCAGGCGGATCAGCCGCGCGACCTCGGCGATCCGGATCGACGGTACGCCGTACCGCGGCAGCAGCCGCTCCGCGAGCCGGGCCGAAGCCTCGGCGTCCTCGGGCGGCGTACCGCCGGGCTCGTGGACCGCCCGGTGCAACCAGGCCGCCAGCCGGACGCTGGTGGGGTCGGTGGAGAGCTGGATCAGCGAATCCAGCGCGGTCAGGACGATCTTCAGGTACTGCTCGCGGTACGCGCGCCTGGTGCGGTCGACGTACCGGCCGACCAGGTCGTCCGCCAGTGAGGCAGACCCGGGCAGCAGGTCGTCCCAGCGCGCCCGGAGTTCCACCACTGCTTCAGTTTGCCAGCCGCACTACTGCAACCAGCCTTCGATCAGCCCACCGCAACCTTGCGGTCTCCTACTGCTTGGCCGACAGCACGCCGGTGAGCAGGCCGGGATACAGGTTCTCGAGGTCGTCGCGGCGCAGCAGGCTGACCCGCCGGGTGCCGTCGGTGTGGGTGGAGATCACCCCGGCCTCGCGGAGGATCTTCAGGTGGTGGGCCCGCGTGGACGCGGTGACCGGGAGCTCGATCTCGCCGCAGCAGACGCCGGCCGGGTGGTCGGCGAGCGCCCGGACAATGGTCAGCCGGACCGGCTCGCCCAACGCCTGCAGAACCGCCTCGACGCGGATCTCACCCCGCTCGGGCTGCGGGAGGACTTTGGTGGCCATGTGTCCATAGTACGACGCCTGTCGAAGTTCGATGTTCTTCGTAGTACGATGACGGTCGAACTAATGAATCTCTCCGGAAGGTCCCCAGATGTCCGCACGGATCTACCTGCTCGGCGCCGGCGCGTTCGCGGTCGGCACCAGCGCGTACGTCGTGTCCGGGGTGCTGCCCGACGTCAGCTCCGAGTTGCACGTCTCGCTGACCGCCGCGGGCCAGCTGGCCACCGCGTTCTCGCTGTCGTACGCGATCGGTGCACCGATCCTGTCCACGCTGACCGGCCGGTGGGAGCGCCGTACCCTCCTGATCGCCGCACTGGTCCTGGCCGCGCTCGGCAACCTGATCGCCGCGCTGGCCGACAACTACCCGCTCCTGATCGTCGGCCGGGTCGTGGCCGCGTTCGGCGCCGCCGTGTACACCCCGGCCGCCACACTGTTCGCCACGAGCCTGCTGCCGCCCGAGGAACGCGGTAGAGCCGTGGCCATCGTGTTCGGCGGTCTCACCTTCGCCCTGGTTCTCGGCGTACCTGCAGGCACGCTGCTTGGCCCGACGCTCGGTTACAAGGGGGTCTTCGCTCTTATCACCGCGGTCGCCGTACTGGTTGCCATCGTCGAGCGGGCCGCCCTGCCGAAGGTTGAGGCAGCACCTGTCGTCAGTCTGCGCGAACGGTTCGCAGGGGTGACCGATCGGCGCGTGCAGATCGTGCTGGCGATGACAGTGCTTGCTGTGCTGGCTGCGTTCAGCGTGTACATCTACATCGTGCCGCTGCTCAAGCACACCGCCGGTCTGACCGGCAACGTCACTGGTCTGTTGCTGCTGCTGTACGGCGTGGGCGCCGTCATCGGCAACTTCCTCGGCGGGCGCATCACTGACCGCTTCGGCAGCCTGCGCACGCTCGTCGTGCTCATGGTGGGCATCACTGCGGTTCTGGCCACGCTGGACCTCACGCTGACGACGGAGGTCGGTGCGGGTGTGGCTCTGGTCGTGTGGGGCATGCTCACGTGGGCCTTCAACCCGCCGATCCAGAACCTGTTGCTGGAGCTCGGCGGTGGCTTGCTCATCTCGCTCAACGCATCCGCCATCTACCTAGGTGCCGGTCTGTCCGCTGTCGTCGGCGGACTGGTCATCCAGACCGTAGGAGTCGGCTACCTGCCTGTACTGGCGTCTGCGCTGTCCGTGGTGGTGCTCGGCCTGGTCTACGCGCTCTGGCGTGACCCGTCCCTGCAGCGCGTCGAGGAGCTTGAGCGTGAGGAGGACGTGTACGTCACGGCTGCGGCTGAGTGACCAGTACCTCGGGCAGGTCCTGACTGTGCACGACGACCAGTGAGGTGACGGCACGCGTCAGGCAGACGTACAGGCGTCGGAGACCGGTCCGCTCGTCGGCTTCACCAGCGACGATGCCGGCCGGCTCCACCAGTACCACGTGGTCGAACTCGAGGCCCTTGGCGAGTGAGGCCGGAACGACGTCCAGGTGGGCGTCGACATCGTCCTCGTCGCCCAGCACCGAGAAAGCGATGCCCTGCAAGGCTTTCCGGGTCGCCGGGACCAGGGCGTCCGGCACGATCAGCCCGATCGACCCGAGCCGCTCCGACGCCTCCTGTACTGCGGTGACCGCAGCAGCGAGGCTGTCCGGTACGCGGGTGATGGTCAGCTCACCGCGCGCCCGCCGTACGGCTGTCGGCGGTTTGAGGTGTGGTGCGATTGTCGGGAGCAGCCGAGCGGCGTACTCGATCACCTGACCGGGGACGCGGAAGCCGGCAGTCAGTTCCTCGGTGTGGGCGCTGGTCTTGCCAAGATGCGTCAGGGCCTCGTCCCAGGACGGCGTTGCCCACGGTGTGGTGCCCTGTGCGATGTCACCGAGCACGGTCATCGACCCTGTCGAGCAGCGGCGCCCGACAGCGCGCAGCTGCATGGCGGACAGGTCCTGGGCCTCGTCCAGCACCACGTGACCGAGGGACGGCGTACGGTCGACCAGGTCGGCGATCTCGTCGATCAGCGTGGCATCGGCAACGGACCACTTGGCGGCGCCGGGGGAGCGCGGCACCTTCTCCCAGATCAACAGCGCCTGCTCCTCGGCCGTGAGGATGCCGTCCGCGTGCTGGGCCAGCAGGTCCGGCTCCGTGAACAGGCGGAACAACAGCTTGGCCGGATCCACAGCCGGCCACAGCGCCTCGGCGTACTGCTTGACCGGACGGCTACGCGCCACCGAGTCCTGTACACGGTCGTCCGGCGAGTCACCGGCCGCCTCCATCCGCAGCAGCACCGCATGGGCCAGCCGTTGCGGCAGCATCGCGCGGCCCGCGCCGTACCGGATGCCGCGCGTCCGGAGCTCGTCGACGAGCTCTTCGGCCTGGTACGTCGCCACCCGCCAGCGGTGCGCGCCCCGCGGTACGACGAGCGCGTCCTCGGGCTTCCGCACGTGCGCCCACACGGCCCGGTGGAGTACCTCGGCCATCCGGGCGTCGCCCTTGAGCACGTCGACCGGTGCAGGGCCCGGTCCGGCGATCTTGACCCGGGCAACCATCTCCTCGACCGTCGTCTGCTTCGCCTCGATCTCCCCGAGCGCCGGGAGGACGTCGCCGATGTAGCGCAGGAAGCTCGCGTTCGGGCCCACCACGAGCACCCCGGCGCGGCTGAGCTGGTCCCGGTACGCGTACAGCAGGTACGCCGCCCGGTGCAGCCCGACCGCGGTCTTACCGGTACCGGGCGCTCCCTGGACGCAGATGGTCTCGTCGACACCGGCCCGGACGATCACGTCCTGCTCCGGCTGGATGGTCGCGACGATGTCACGCATCGGGCCGGAGCGCGGTCGCTCGATCTCGGCGTCCA
>NZ_DASRVN010000109.1:0-6330 GCF_035655035.1 Kribbella sp.
GTCGTCACACCGGCGCCGGACGCGAACACCGCGAGGCTCCGCGCCTGCGAGGCCCAGAACGCGTCGTCGTCGACCAGGTCGTCCAGCGCCTCACGGATCTCGTCGACCGTCCGCTTGTCCGCCCCCTCCAGCTGGCGGAACGCCTCGGTGGCCAGGTTCTTCAGCTCGATCCGGTCCGCCTGCGCCTCCTGGGTGAGCGGGCTGGTCGGCAGGTAGATCGAGACACTGATCGGGTCCCGGGCGGTGATCAGCCGCTCCAGCTCGGTCCGCGAGGGAATGTCCGTGTGCAGCGTCATGCGGGGTCACCGTCCTTACCCTGGACCGCCCGGTTCAGCCGTGGGGCTTCGGTTTGGGATTCTTCGTGTCCGGTGGCGGCGGCTTCGGGTTCGGGTCGCCGATCATCTTCTTCGGCGGGGCGGCGAAGCGTTCGGCCGGGAGGCCGCGCAGCGCGCCTTGCATGGCGGACTCCCAGAGCGGGCCGGCGGTGCCGGAGCCGGTCGGGTCCGAGATGTCCACGCCGTTCAGCGTGTGGCCGTACATCAGGTTCGTGTACGGCGGGGTCGCGTCCGCGACCACCGCGGCCGCGGCCAGGTTCGGGGTGTAGCCGGAGAACCAGACCGCCAGGTTCTGGTTGATCGTGCCGGTCTTGCCGGCCATGTCCCGGGTCCCGAACCGCAGGTGGCCGCCGGTACCGCCCGGCATCATCACCTGGCTGAGCACCCGGTTCACGCCGTCCGCGACCTGCCGCTGGAGCACCTGCTTGCAGTCGAACCCGGGCCCCGGCACCGGCCGGCCTGCCTTGTCCCGGACCGACGTGACCACCAGCGGCTTGCAGTACGTCCCGCGGGCCGCGAACGTCGCGTACGCGTTCGACAGCATCAGCGGGGTCACGTACCCGACGCCGAGCGTCATCGAGATCACCTGGTCGAGCGGCCGGCCGGTCTGCGCGTCGTACATCCCGAGCCTGCCCGCGACCTTCGCGATCGCGCACAGCCCGGTGCGCTGGGACAGCTGCAGGAAGTAGGTGTTGGTCGAGTACCGGGCCGCCTCGACCATCGTCAGGTCGCCGCTCTTGGTGGAGTTCTTCGGCCGGTACGTCGGATCGCGGGTCCACCCGTGACACGTCTGGAACCTGGCCTTGGTCAGGTCGATCTGCTCCGGCGAGTTGATCCGGTAGTCCATCGGGATGCCCTTGGCCAGCGCGGCCGCGATCGTGAACGCCTTCATCGTCGAGCCGTTCTGGAACCCGCCGTACCCGCCGTCGTACGACTTCTCGACGTTGTAGTTGTAGTTCGTCTGATGCCGGCCGTTGCCGTACGGGCGGCTCTGCACCATTGCCTTCACCAGCCCGGTGCCCGGCTGGACGATCGTGATCGCGGCGACCGCGGTGTCGGTGGCCTTGCTGTGCCGGTCGATCGACGCCTGCGCGGCGGCCTGGATCCGCGGGTCGATCGAGGTCCGGATCAGCAGCCCACCGGTCTTCAGGTAGTGCTCGCGCTCCTTCCGGGTGCCGCCGAGCGCCGGGTTCGCGAGCAGCTTCGAGACCACGTAGTCGCAGTAGAACGGGTACCGCGAGTTCGCGCAGCCGTTCGGCACCGGCTCGACGCGGGACCGGTCGATCACCGGCGTCCGCAGTGCCTCGTTCGCCTGGTGCACGGTGATCACGCCGAGCTCGAGCATCCGTTTGATCACCACGTCCCGGCGGGCCCGGGCGCGCGCCGGGTTGTTGGCCGGGTTGTAGCCGGTCGGGTTCTTCACGATGCCGGCCAGCAGCGCGGCCTGCGGGAGCGTGAGCTTGTCGGCGGTGGTCCGGAAGTAGTGCTGCGCGGCGGTCTGGACGCCGTACGTGCCGGCGCCGAAGTTCGCCAGGTTCAGGTACTTCTCCAGGATCTCGTCCTTGGAGTACTCGCTCTCGACGGCGATCGCGTACCGCAGCTCGGTGATCTTGCGCTCGTACGACACCTCGGTCGCCTTGGCCCGTTCGGCCGCGGTCTTCGCCTTCTCGACCAGGCTCATCTTCACGTACTGCTGGGTGATGCTCGACCCGCCCTGCTGCACCTCGCCGCCGGACTGGTTGCGCACCATCGCCCGCAGCGTGCCCTTGAAGTCCAGCGCGCCGTGCTCGTAGAACCGGGAGTCCTCGATCGCGACGATCGCCTTGCGCATGATCGGCGCGACCGCGGTCAGCCGGACCGGCACCCGGTTCTGCTCGTAGAGCGTGGCGATCAGCGTGCCGTCCGCGGCCAGGATCCGGCTGCGGACGGCGGGCACGTCACCCCGGAACTCCCTGGGCAGGCTCTGCACCGTGGCCGCGACCGTGGCCGATCCCTGCCCGACGAACCCCGCGAACGGGATCGCCAGTCCGGCGGCGAGCGCACCCGACAGCGCGCTCACGCCGATGAACATGATCAACGACCGAGCCCAGTTGCGCCGTCCCCTGTCGGCACGCATCACCCAAGGCTAATGCACCGATCACTGTCCGGATACCCCGGAATTGATTGCCTCGATCAACTTCGGCCGCAGCTCGCCGGCCTTGATCACCTCGTCGACCGACCCGACGTCGCGGGCCCGCTCGATGCTGTGCACCCGGTCGAACTCGGTCGCCACCTCGCCCAGTTTCTCTGCCCGTACGACGGTTCGCACGTCCGCGAGCTCGGTCGCGAGCGCGGCCCGCTCCGCGCCGGCGGCCTCGCCGACCCGCTCGGCCAGCGCCGCCACCCGAGGATCCGCGGCGGTCCGCGCGTCCACCTCGCCGGCGAAAACCACCGCGGCGGCCGGCGCGCCGCCGAGCACCGAGGCGAACGATCCTTCCACCGCGAGCACCGTCATCGACGGGTTCAGCGACTTCGAGAACACCACGAACGCGCCGCCGTGGTACCGGGACACGACGCAGAACACGATCGGGCCGCGGAAGTTCACCATCGCCCGGCCGATCTCGGCGCCGTACTCGAGCTGCAGGTTCCGCATCGAGTCCGGTGAACCGTCGAACCCGGACAGGTTCGCCAGCACCACCAGCGGCCGGTTCCCGCTCGCCGAGTTGATCGCGCGGGCGACCTTCTTCGACGACCGCGGGAACAGCGTGCCTGCGGTGTAGGTGTCCGGGCCGTCGGTGGGCGGGAAGCCGCGACGCGGCACCGACCGGGACTCGATCCCGACCAGGCAGACCGGGAACCCGCCGAGCCGCGCGTCCACCACGACCGCGGTGTCGGCGTCGGCCATCCCGGCCCAGCGCTCCAGCATCGGGTGGTCCTGGTCGGTGACCGCCCGCATCAGCGTGCGGATGTCGAACGCCTTCTTCCGGTCCGGGTTGGTGGCCACCGAGAAGATCTCGCCGACCGTCTTGAAGTCGCTCCCGGCCACCTCGTGCGGGTACGGCGTGACGTCGCGGTCCAGCGGATCGCTCGTCGGCGCCCGGCGCGGCCCGTGCTCGCCCGGGACGACGTACGTGTGGTCGTAGTACGTCATCAGCACGTCCCGCGCGCCCTTCAGGTCGGGCGCCCAGTACTGCGCCTGGCCGTTCGGGCCCATCACCCGGTCGTAGCCGCCGATGCCGAAGTTGTCCTCGGCCGACACGCTGCCGGAGAAGTCCAGCGTCTGCTTGCCGGTCAGCACCATCGCGCTGTCCGGCGTCATCACCAGGATGCCCTTCGTGTGCATCAGCATCGTCGCCTCGGCGTTCCAGTACGGCTGCGCGCCGACGTTGATGCCCGCGACCACGACGTTGATCTCGCCGCCGGCCTGGGTGAACTCGACGATCCGCTTCAGCGCCTTCGCGACCCAGTCCATGTTCTCGGTACCGGAGTCCATCGAGATCCGGGCGCCGGCCGACAGCGAGTACCACTCGACCGGGACCCGGAGCCGCTCGGCCAGGTCCAGGGCGGCGATGATCCGCGAGCACTCCGCCTCGGCGACCGCGCCGAGCGCCTTGGTCGGGTCGCCGCTCATCGCGACCCGGGTGACGCCCTCGGGGTACCGCTCGGTCGGCGTGCTGACGATGCCGACGATGATGCCGGCCTTGTTCAGCCCCTTCGGCCGCTCGACGGGGACCAGGTTGCCGGCGTCGTCGAGGTCGTGCTCGACGAACGACCCGCCCTGGCCGGCGACCATGCCGCTGACCTCGTACGGGTAGATGGTGTTCCGCCGCCGGGACCGCTGCACCTTCTGCGCGTAGTCGTCGAGCGGCAGCAGCCGCCCGGTCGGCGGCTGCTCGATCGAGGTCACCACGCCGGCGCCGTGCTGGTAGTAGAACCGGGCCGCGACCGGGTTGACCGAGCCGTCCGGCGCGACCACGTCGCCCTGGACCAGGACCTCCTCGATCCCGGCGCCCGCGGTCATCGGGGCGATGTTGCGCTGCAGCGCGGTCACCTCGTCGACCTGGACGTCGACGGCCGGCCAGATCTGCACCCACACGTGGTTCATGTCGAGCTTCGCGCCGGCCGCGCCGCGCGCGGTCCGGGCCCGCCGGATCGCCTCCAGGCAGTTCGAGATCGCCCGCTCGGCGTGCGGCAGCGAGGTGACCTGGCCGTCCTCGTCGCGGGCGACCGCGAACTGGCGGACCTGGGCCAGCGCGACCAGCCGCCGGTCGGCCTCGTTCTCGCGCGCGACGCAGTAGTAGAGGAGCACGTCCTCCGGCGCCTCCAGGCGGGTGATCCGGAAGTCGCGCAGCCGCCACAGGTTCAGCCGCCGGCCGACCATCGGGTGCACGCCGCGGACGTTGTCGTCCTCGGCCATCGAGCCGCCGGCCGGGCGGTACGTGAAGTACGAGACCGAGCGGCCCTGTCCCGGCGCGATCGCGACCGAGATCCGCCGTACCCGCTGGGCGATCGGCAGGGCGGCCACCATCCGGCGGTACAGGTCCGCGGCGTCCTGCTGCGATTCGGGCAGGTCCGGGCCGTACAGGTACAGCTCGACGACGGCCTCGTGGCCGGCGGTCCGGGCGTCGACCCGGTCGGTCAGCGCCCGCGACAGCACGCTGCCCGGGTCGGCCAGCTCGGCGACCGTACCGACCGTCGTGACCAGGTGGCTCGGCTTGTCGTCGATCGAGTAGTCGGCGGTCGCGAACGGCCGCCCGTCGACCGCGAACGCGCGCAGGTCGTGCAGTTCGTACTCGCGGTAGTGCCGGCGGACGAGCACCTCCAGCATCGGCTCCTGCTCGCCCCAGCCGTGCTCCAGCCGCTGCGCCAGGAACCGGACGATCGGCTCCGGGATCGCCGCCAGCGCGTCGATCCGCCGCTGCCGGTCCGCCGCGTCCGGGTGGGCGGCCAGGTCGGCGACCTCGTCGCTGACGCCCGCGATGATCGACGCCCGCTCGGCGTCCACCTGCGGCTGGTCGAACCACCGGAACCGGACACTCCGGGCCAGGTCGCCGACCACTGGGAACCGCAGCTGGGTGGCCAGCACCAACCGGTCCAGCAGGTCGTGCACGCACTCGTCCAGCGGCGCCTCCGGCCGCGGCTCGGCGATCCAGCGCTGCAGTACGGACGTCACCAGCAGTACGTCGGGGTTCGACCGCAGCTGGGCCAGGAAGATCCGGAAGACCGCTTCCTCGAGCTCGGGGCTGCGCTCCAGCCCGGTCACGCCGTAGTGGCCGAGGACCCGGATCAACCGCGCCTGGAACTCGGCCGGCAGCCCGCCGCGGTCCGGGTCCAGGCTCTGCAGGTACGTGTGGAAGTACTCGCGCGGGCTGTGCACCCGGTTCTCGATCGTGGTGTCCGTACCGGCCGGCCGGTTCCGGCTCAGCTCGGCGAAGTCCGCGAACACCGCCAGCAGCTCGATCTCCTTCGCCACCGGCGGCTCGTCCAGCTCGGCCCGGGCGGCGAGGTAGTCGGCCAGCATGCCGCCCTCGTCCTGCGGGTCGATGTCGAACCCGAGCAGCATGCTCCGCAGGTCGTCCAGCCCGCGCTCCACCCGCTCGGCCGCCGACTTCTCGCCGGACCCGTTCGGCAGATCCAGCTGTACGCCGTTGTTCACCGGCGCGGCTTCTTCGACAGCTTCGTCGGCGACCGGCTCGAGCCGGAGCAGCGGCGCACCGGTCTCCACCTGGCTGCCGGTCGAGACCTGCAGCTCCTTCACGGTCGCCTTGAACGGCGCGTACAGCACCGTCTCCATCTTCATCGACTCGAGCACCAGCACCGGCGCACCGGCCTCCACCTCGGCACCCGTCTGCACCGGCGTCGCCACCACGAGCGCGGGCGCGGGCGACCGCAGTACGCCGCCCTCGTCGCGACTCACCCGGTGGGTCACGCCGTCGACCTCGACCAGATGCACCGGGCCGTGCGTCGCGGTCACCAGGCGGAACCGCTGCCCGCCGACGACCAGGCGGCTCGTGTA
>NZ_DASRVN010000110.1:0-6427 GCF_035655035.1 Kribbella sp.
CCGGCCTCGTCCCGCTCGTCGATGTACTCCACCGACGTCGCGCGGATGGTGCAGGCGCCGATCTTCCACGTGAACGGCGACGACCCCGAGGCCTGCATCCGGGTCGCGGACCTGGCCTTCGAGTACCGGCAGGCGTTCAACAAGGACGTCGTCATCGACCTGGTCTGCTACCGCCGCCGCGGCCACAACGAGGGCGACGACCCGAGCTTCACGCAGCCGCTGATGTACGACCTGATCGAGCAGAAGCGCTCGGTCCGCAAGCTCTACACCGAGGCCCTGATCGGTCGTGGCGACATCACGATCGAAGAGGCCGAGCAGGCGATGCAGGACTTCCAGCAGCGCCTCGAGCGGGTGTTCGCCGAGGTCCGGGACGCGAAGAACGAGCCCGACACCCCGCCGCCGTACGTGACCGCGCCGGAGTACCCGGACAAGCCCGAGGGGCCGGACGCGACCGCGATCACGCCGGAGGTGCTGAAGAAGATCGCCGACGCCTACACCACGCTGCCGGACGGCTTCACCGTGCACCCGAAGGTGCAGCCGCAGCTGCAGCGCCGGGCGCACGCGATCACCGAGGGCCCGCTGGACTGGGCGAGCGCGGAGATCACCGCGTTCGGTTCGCTGCTGCTCGACGGACGGCCGGTCCGGCTGGCCGGCCAGGACAGCCGCCGCGGTACGTTCGTGCAGCGGTTCGCGGCGATCATCGACCGGGTGAACGGCCAGGACCACGTTCCGCTGCAGCACCTGGACGACGGCCAGGCGAGCTTCTTCGTGTACGACTCGCTGCTCAGCGAGTACGCCGCGCTCGGCTTCGAGTACGGGTACTCCGTGGCCCGCCCGGACGCGCTGGTGCTCTGGGAGGCGCAGTTCGGCGACTTCGTGAACGGCGCCCAGTCGGTCATCGACGAGTACATCTCGTCCGGTGAGGCGAAGTGGGGCCAGAAGTCCGGTGTCGTACTGCTGCTGCCGCACGGGTACGAGGGCCAGGGCCCGGACCACACGTCGGC
The DNA here is from genome assembly GCF_035655035.1 of Kribbella sp. Taxonomy (GTDB): domain Bacteria; phylum Actinomycetota; class Actinomycetes; order Propionibacteriales; family Kribbellaceae; genus Kribbella. The sequence goes on from NZ_DASRVN010000110.1 coordinate 1,005, forward strand.
CCGGATCGAGCGGTTCCTGGCGCTGTGCGCGGAGGACGCGATGACCGTCGCGCAGCCGTCCACGCCGGCGTCGTACTTCCACCTGCTGCGCCGGCACACGCTCGGCGAGGAGCACGTCCCGATGATCGTCTTCACGCCGAAGCAGCTGCTCCGGCGCAAGGAGGCGGTGTCGCAGCCGGAGGAGCTGACCCACGGCACCTTCCGGCCGGTGCTCGGCGACGCCGAGGCGGAGGCGAACCCGGCCGCCGTCGAGCGCGTCATCCTGGCCTCGGGCCGGATCGTGTACGACCTGCTCGCCGAGCGGAAGAAGGTCGAGCCGGACAAGATCAGCACCGCGATCGTCCGGGTCGAGCAGCTGTACCCGCTGCCCCACGAGGAGATCGTCGCGGAACTGGCGAAGTACCCCAATGCGACCGAGATCCGCTGGGTGCAGGACGAGCCGGCGAACCAGGGCCCGTGGCCGTTCATGGCGCTGAACCTGACCGAGCACCTGGGCGGCAAGCCGTTCTACCGGGTGTCCCGGCCGGCGATGTCCGCTCCGGCGGTCGGCTCGCACGGCGTGCACGGCACCGAGCAGGCGACGCTGCTGAAGCAGGCTTTCAGCTGACATGTACTTCACCGACCGCGGGATCGAGGAGCTCGAGAAGCGGCGTGGCGAGGAGGACGTCACGCTGGCGTGGGTCGCCGAGCGGCTCCGCGAGTTCGTCGACCTGAACCCCGAGTTCGAGACGCCCGTCGAGCGCTTCGCCACCTGGCTCGCCCGCCTGGACGACGAGGACGAGTAAATTGAGCGAATGCCCTTCGCCACGCAGCCCGTACGCCGGGTCGCCGCGGCGGAGGGCGTTCGTGTGTCCGGGGCGTGGCCGCACACGATTCCCGCCGTACACCAGCTGCTGACCGACGGCCTCGACCTGGACCCGGGCGTCACGTTCCTGGTCGGCGAGAACGGCGCCGGGAAGTCCACTCTGGTCGAGGCGATCGCCGTCGCCTTCGGTCTGTCCCCCGAGGGCGGCTCAACCGGCGCCCGGCTGACCACGCGCGCCACGGAGTCCTCGCTCGCCGACGACCTGCAGCTGACCCGCGGCGTCGGCTCCAAACGCGCCGGCTTCTTCCTCCGCGCGGAGACCATGCACGGCTTCTACACGTACCTGGAGCAGAACCCAGGAGGCCCTGAGCCGCGCTTCCACGAGATGAGCCACGGCGAGAGCTTCCTCAGCCTGATCAGCGACCGGTTCACCAGGCACGGCTTCTACTGCCTCGACGAACCCGAGTCAGCCCTGTCGTTCTCCAGCAGCCTGGCCGTGGTCGGCGTACTCAACCAGCTCGCCGAAGCCGGCTCCCAGGTCCTCTGCGCCACCCACTCCCCCGTCATCGCCGCCCTCCCCGGCGCCACCATCCTCGAGGTAGGCGACTGGGGCATCCGCCGCACAACCTGGGAAGACCTCCAACTCGTCCAGAACTGGAAGTCCTACCTACAGGCACCCGAACGGTACCTGCGGCACGTCCTCTAGTCCGTGTGCGGCGGTCGGGTACGGCGGGGTGGGTCGGGGGCCAGGGAGCCGTCAGGTGCGATGTGTTCGAAGATCTGGTCGACGAGGTTCAGGACGTGGGGGTCGTCGACGGTGTAGATGTGGCGGCGGCCTTCGCGGCGGGCGGTGATGATGCCGGCCAGGCGGAGTTTGCCGAGGTGCTGGCTGGCGGTGGCGATACTCACGCCGACCCGCTCCGCCAGGGTGCCGACGTCGTACTCCCCCTGGGCGGCCAGCGACACCAGGTGCAGCCGGACCGGAGCGGAAAGCATGGCGAAGGTGCCCGCGGCGGATTCGAGCTGCGCCTTCGTCGGATCAGGGTTGGTCATCGCGCAGTCATTGTGACCGCTGGAGCGCGCCGCGGACAGCGCGCCGGGCCGAGGTGAGCACGGTCTCACACTTTCGCAATTGCGAAAGTATCAAAACGGTGGCACGCTGGAAGCATGTTCCGAGCGCTCCGCCCCGTCCTGCTGCTGCTCCTGGTGGCGGTTCCCGCGGTCGTCCTGCGGCTCACCGGCACGCATCCCCCGGCGGCAGCGTCGATCGCGATCTTCGGCCTCGCCGTGGTCGCGGCGTCGTTCGTGCTGGCCTGGGCGGCCGAGGCCGCGGAGATGGACATCTCCGGCGGCCTGGCGATCGCGCTGCTCGCGGTGATCGCGGTCCTCCCGGAGTACGCGGTGGACCTGTATTTCGCGCACACCGCCGGCTCCAACCCGGACTACGTGCAGTACGCCGCCGCCAACATGACCGGGTCGAACCGGCTGCTCCTCGGCCTCGGCTGGTCCGCCGTCGTACTGATCAGCCTGTACGTCGCCTCGCGGCGCAGCGGGCGCACCGTGAAGTCCCTGGTCCTGGAGTCCGGGTACCGCCGCGAGCTGGGCTTCCTCGCGGTCGCTGGCGTGGTCGCGTTCGTGATCCCGGTGACCGGGCAGATCCACCTGGTGCTCGGCGTACTGCTGCTCGCGTTCTTCGCCTTCTACCTGTACCGCGCGGCGACCGCAGACCACGACGACGAGCCGGACCTCATCGGCCCGGCCGCGACCATCGGCGCGCTGCCCCGGCGGCAGCGCCGGATCACCGTGACCGCGATGTTCCTGGTCTCGGCCGGGGTGATCCTGGCGGCCGCGGAGCCGTTCGCGGACTCGCTCGTCCAGGGCGGTCAGGCGCTCGGGATCGACCAGTTCCTGCTGGTCCAGTGGTTGGCGCCGCTGGCGTCCGAGGCGCCGGAGTTCATCGTCGCGATCCTGTTCGCCTGGCGCGGCAAGGGCGCGGCCGCGCTCGGCCTGCTGATCTCCGCGAAGGTGAACCAGTGGACCCTGCTGATCGGCAGCCTGCCGATCGCGTACGGCATCGGCGGCGGTGGCCCCGCGCTGCACCTGGACGGCCGGCAGATCGAGGAGTTCCTGCTGACCGCGACGCAGACGCTGCTCGGCATCGCGATCCTGCTCAACCTGCGATTCCCCCGCTGGGCGGCCTTCACGCTGCTGGGCCTGTTCGCCGTCCAGTTCGCCGTACCGGGCCAGACCGGGCGATACGTGATCAGCGCGATCTACCTGATGCTCGCCGTCGGCGCGGCGATCCACAACCGCAAGCAGCTGATCCCCACGATCACCGCCCCGTTCCGCCGTACCCCCGAGCCCGCCGACGCCGACCGCGAACTCGTCAAGGTCTGAGCTGTCCGGAACTTTTCCGTCACCTGGTGACGGAAAAGTTCCGGGAAACTAGCTGGCCTGCTGTTCTTCGATGATCGTGGGGCGGGTACGGCGTTCCTGCGGGCCGGGGCGGCCGCGACGGCGTCCCGAGAGGAACTTCTCGCCCGCGGCGGTGCCGGTGAACTTCGTCCGGCGGGCCCACTCGCGGCACTCGTCGATCACCGGGCACGCCGTCAGGCAGATCGCCTGTGCCTTCCGCTGCTCCCACTGGCTGGCCGTCTCGTCGTACGACGGCGCGTGCCCGACGCACGCGGCCCTCGCCATCCAGTTGTCGGCCGGGTCAACGATCACCGTCAAAGTAGGCCTCATCAGCTGCTCCTCGTCGCTCAGGCGGTAGGAACAGCCTCGCCCCGTCGCGTTGCCCCGGTGCGACGCCAATGTTTCAGGCGTGAAACTTACTGACGGACCATCCGGATTTCTTGCAGGTCGAAGTACGGGTCGTACTTCGCGGTGCCGTCGGGCTCGAAGCCGTGGCGCTGGTAGAAGGCGCGGGCGCGGGCGTTGCCCTCGAAGACCCAGAGGAACGCGGGCTGCTTGCCGACGGCAACGTCCAGCAGACGGGTGCCGAGGCCGGTCTTCCAGAACACCTGGCGGGTGTAGATCGCTTCCAGCTCGAACGGCACCGGCGCGTCGTCGTCGCGCCCCGGCCCGGTGCCGACGAACCCGGCGACCCGGTCCTCGACGGGCGCCGACGGATCCGGGTTCAGCGCGATCCAGCGCGTCCGGCCGGCGCCGAGGTTGGCCTCCCAGCGTTCGGTACGGCGGGCGATGTCAGAGGTCCGCTCGAGGAGCACCTCGTCCGGTACCAGCCCGGCGTACGCCTCCCGCCAGCACAGCAGATGACACCACGCGCCCGCCTCGGCGTCCTCGACCGTCGCGGGTCTGATTTCCGGTTGCACTCAGACAGTAAAGACGATCTTGCCGAACACGTCGCCCGCATTCAGCTTCTCGAAGCCGGTCCGGGCGTCGGCGAGTGGGAGGACGGTGTCGATGTGCGGGGCGATCCCGGCGTTCGCCATGAACTGGACCAGCTCGGCCAGCTCGGTGCGAGTGCCCATCGTGGAGCCCTGGACACGGAGCTGGAGGAAGAAGATCCGGTTGAGCTCGGCGGACTTCGGCGCCTGGCCGCTGGTCGCGCCGGAGATCACCAGGGTGCCGCCCTGCTTCAGCGACTTCAGCGAGTGCGACCAGGTCGCCTGGCCGACGGTCTCCATCACGGCGTCGACCCGCTCCGGCAGCCGCGCGCCGGATTCGAACGCGTCGTGCGCGCCGATCTCGAGCGCCTTGGCGCGCTTGCCCTCGTCCCGGCTGGTCGCCCAGACGCGGATCCCGGCGGCGCGCGCGAGCGTGATCAGCGCGGTCGCGACACCACCACCCGCGCCCTGCACGAGCACGGTGTCGCCCGGCTTGAGCCCGGATTGCGTGAACAACATCCGGTACGCCGTCAACCAGGCCGTCGGCAGACACGCCGCCTGCTCGAAGGACATCCCGACCGGCTTGGGTACGACGTTCCGCGCCGGCACGGCGACCTTCTGCGCCAGGGTGCCCTGGTACCGCTCACTCAGCAGCGACCGCTTCGGGTCGAGCGTCTCGTCGCCCTTCCACGCCGGATCCGAGACCACCGCATGCACGACGACCTCGTTGCCGTCCGGGTCCACCCCGGCCGCATCACACCCGAGAATCATCGGCAGGCTCTGCTCGGCCAGCCCGACCCCCTTCAACGACCAGAGATCGTGGTGGTTGAGCGCGGTCGCCCGTACGTCGATCGTCACCCACCCATCGGGCACGGTCGGCTCGGGCCGCTCCCCCACCTCCAACGCGGCAATCGGGTCGTCGGCGTCGAACTTGGCGGCATAAGCAGCAAGCATGCGAACCACCCTAGGCGCTGGTCCACCCCAAGTCAGTTACCGACCTCACCCCTCCCCGATCCACCCCACCTCGGGCGACACGGGGCCTAGGCGGGGGCTGGTGCGCGGGGAGTAGGCGCGCGGCGGGAGGCGCACGCGAGGCAGGGTGCGCGCGCGGGGGCAGGCGCGGCGGGGTCAGGAGCGGGCTACGCCGTCGGTGTGTGCTGCGGCGGCGACGGCGGTGGCGACCGCGGGGGCGACTCGGGGATCGAAGGGGGACGGGATGATGTAGTCGGGGCGGAGGTCAGCCGGGGTGATGAGGTCCGCCAGGGCGT
>NZ_DASRVN010000111.1:0-5455 GCF_035655035.1 Kribbella sp.
GCGGGTTCGAGGACGGCGGCGAGCACGGCCGGCTTGCCGCTGAAGTGGTACAGCACCGTCGCCTTCGAGCAGCCGGCCGCGGTGGCGATGTCCTGCAGCGACGTCGCGTTGTAGCCGGCCGCCTGGAACAGGTCCATCGCCTGACGCACGATCTCGCGCCTGGTCCGCTCCCGGGCGGGGGTGGTGACTGCCATGTCAGCAGCTTGCCTGACCGATCGGCCAGTTTTCAACCGATCGGTCAGGATTGTGGTCCGGTTCACGTTGGGATTGCACAGTAATCTTGTAATTCAGGAGGTGGGGCAATGCCCGAAGACGATGTACTGGACGCTTACTCCCGGGTGGTCTCGGGGGTGGCCGAGCACCTGATCCCGCGGGTCGCGAGCCTGCGGATCCACAGCCGGCGCGGCGACTCGTCCGGCTCCGCGGTGGTGCTGACCGGCGACGGCCACCTGCTCACCAACGCCCATGTGGTCGGCGGCGGCACCGAGGCGTCGGCGGAGTTCGCGGACGGTACGACGGCGCAGGCGCGGGTGGCCGGCGTCGACCGGCTGTCCGATCTCGCCGTACTGCGGGCCGACCGGGAGATCCCGGATCCGCCCGAGTACGGCGACGCGGACCACCTGAAGGTGGGGAACCTGGTGGTCGCGGTGGGCAACCCGCTCGGCCTGGCCGGGAGCGTGACGGCGGGCGTGGTGAGTGCGCTCGGCCGGTCGCTGCCGGTCCGGAGCGGTGCCGGCAACCGGATCATCGAGGACGTCATCCAGACCGACGCCGCGCTCAACCCGGGCAACTCCGGCGGCGCGCTGGCCGACGGCAACGGCCGGGTGATCGGCATCAACACCGCGGTCGCCGGGATCGGTCTCGGCCTGGCGGTGCCGATGAATCCGACGACCCGCCGGATCATCTACTCGCTCCTGCACGACGGCCGGGTGCGCCGCGCGTACCTCGGTCTGGTGAGTACGCCGGCCCCGCTGCATCCGGCCCTGGCGGAGCGCTTCGACCAGCGGACCGCGCTCCGGGTCGTGGAGGTGATCCCGGCGAGCCCGGCAGCCGCCGCGGGCCTTCGGCAGGGCGACCTGGTGCTCGCGGTGAACGGCGTACCGCTGCGGGATGCGCAGTCGTTGCAGCGGCAGTTGTTCGAGGATGCGATCGCCCGGCGTACCGAACTGACGGCGATCCGGAACAACGCGCTCGTCGACGTGATCGCCTATCCCGCGGAGCTCACCGACTGATCGGGGCGCGGAGCAGGACGCAGGTGCCAGGCTTGAGTGGAGCGTTCGGGAAGGTGAAGTCGCGGGTCACCTCGGTGAACCCGAAGCTCAGGTGGAGGTCGAGGGTTGCGCCGTTTGCGACGTTGGCGAAGTAGTAGACCTCGTCGGCGCGCTCCGCGGTCCAGCGGATCCGCTCCCGGGTGAGCAGTTCGCCGATCCCGTGCCGGCGGTGCTCGGGCGCGACGATCAGCCCGATCAGGTAGTACCCGTCCGGGGCCGTGTTCGGCGGGTCGGTGGGGGAGATCCGGTGCCGGAGCACCAGCGCGTACCCGGCCACCTCACCATCCACCTCGGCCACCACGGTGTACTTCTCCGGATCCGCCAGATCCGCCGCCAGCCGAGCCCGCCGTACGTCGACCGCTCCGCCCGTCCGGGACACGATCAACTCGGCACACCGGGTCAGATCCGCGTCGACGGCTGGACGGACCACGACGTCGACCGTCCGCCGGACGACCCCGGGCTGGTACTCCGCGAACCCGTTCATGCCGCCACCCTAAGCCGGACTGGTTACCAGCCGCGTTCGCGCCATTCGGCGACGTGGGGGCGCTCGGTGCCGAGGGTGGTGTCGGCGCCGTGGCCGGGGTAGACCCAGGTTTCGTCGGGGAGGGGCTTGAAGAGCTTGGCGTCGACGTCGTTGATGAGCGACGTGAAACGGGCCTTGTCGCCCTGGGTGTTGCCAACGCCGCCGGGGAAGAGCGAGTCGCCGGTGAACAGGTGCGGGGCGCCGTCCGGGTCGTCGTACACCAGCGCGATCGAGCCGGGGGTGTGGCCGACCAGGTGGATGACGCGCAGGCTGGAGCGGCCGACGGCGATGTGGTCGCCGTCGTCGACCAGCTGGTCGGTCGGGACCGGGATGCCCTCGGCGTCGTGGCGGCCGGCGACCGTGGTGGCGCCGGTCCGGGCGACGACCTCGGCCAGCGCCTCCCAGTGGTCCTGGTGGCGGTGCGTGGTGACGACCCGCGCGAGACCGGCGTCGCCGATCAGCCGGAGCAGGGTGTCCGCCTCGTTCGCGGCGTCGATCAGGACCTGCTCGTCGGTCTGCCGGCAGCGGAGCAGATAGGCGTTGTTGTCCATCGGCCCGACCGCGACCTTGGTGATCATCAGCTTGGCCAGCTCGTGCGTCTGCGCCGGTCCGCCGACCTTGACGTTCCCGTGGTACTCGGGCATCTCGCCTCTCCCTGCAATCTCGGTGCCTGATCTCTGCGACACCGCCGATCCTGTCACCTCCGGCCGGGTTGTATCGAGCACCCTGCGCGATCGAATATACTTTCGAAGCAGCCGCCCGATCCGGCGGCGGAAGTTTTTGTCGGTGGGCCTCGTTAGCATGACGGGGGCATGCCTGGAACCCCTTCGAGAACTGTCGAGAGTGAGCTTGTGTCTGACCGTCTGATCGTGCGCGGAGCGCGTGAGCACAACCTGAAGGACGTCTCGGTCGACCTGCCGCGGGACGCCATGATCGTCTTCACCGGCCTGAGCGGCTCCGGGAAGTCCAGCCTGGCCTTCGACACGATCTTCGCCGAGGGCCAGCGGCGCTACGTCGAGTCCCTCTCGGCGTACGCGCGGCAGTTCCTCGGCCAGATGGACAAGCCGGACGTCGACTTCATCGAGGGCCTCTCGCCGGCGGTCTCGATCGACCAGAAGTCCACCTCGCGGAACCCGCGCTCCACGGTCGGCACGATCACCGAGGTGTACGACTACCTCCGGCTGCTGTTCGCCCGGGCCGGCCGCCCGCACTGCCCCGAGTGCGGCGAGCCGATCGCGCGGCAGACCCCGCAGCAGATCGTCGACCGGGTGCTGGAGCTCGACGAGGGCACCCGGTTCCAGGTGCTCGCCCCGGTGGTCCGCGGCCGCAAGGGTGAGTACGTCGACCTCTTCCGGCAGCTGACCGGTCAGGGCTTCTCCCGGGCCCGGGTGGACGGCGAGACGATCCAGCTGACCGAGCCGCCGAAGCTCGACAAGCAGAAGAAGCACAGCATCGACGTGGTGGTCGACCGGCTCGCGGTGAAGGGCTCCGCGAAGCAGCGGCTGACCGACTCGGTGGAGACCGCGCTCGGGCTGGCCGGCGGCCTGGTGGTGCTGGACTTCGTCGACCTGCCGGAGGACGACCCGCACCGCGAGCGCCGGTTCTCCGAGAAGCTCGCCTGCCCGAACGATCACCCGCTCGCGATCGACGAGCTCGAGCCGCGGTCGTTCTCGTTCAACTCGCCGTACGGCGCCTGCCCGGTCTGCACCGGCTTGGGCACCCGGATGGAGGTGGACCCGGAGTTGCTGGTGCCGGATCCGTCGAAGTCCCTCGACGAGGGCGCGATCCAGCCGTGGTCGGGGCAGAACGTCACGCAGTACTTCGAGCGGCTGCTCGAGGCGCTCGCGCGGGACCTGAAGTTCAAGACCAGCACACCGTTCGGCGAGCTGCCGGCGAAGGCGAAGAAGGCGCTGCTCACCGGCCACGACAAGCAGGTCCACGTCTCGTACCAGAACCGCTACGGCCGCGAGCGGTCGTACTACACGAGCTTCGAGGGCGTGATCCCGTACGTCGAGCGCCGGCACGCGGAGGCGTCCAGCGACACCGGGCGGGAGCGCTTCGAGGAGTACATGCGCGAGGTGCCGTGCCTGGCCTGCAACGGCGCGCGCCTGAAGCCGATCTCGCTGGCGGTCACGCTCGGCGGGAAGAACATCGCCGAGATCAGCGCGATGTCGATCGACGAGGTGCACGACTTCCTCGTCCGGATGGAGCTCAGCCCGCGGGAGAAGCAGATCGCCGAGCGGGTGGTGAAGGAGATCGGCGAGCGGCTCCGGTTCCTGCTCGACGTCGGCCTGGACTACCTCGCGCTGAGCCGGCCGGCGGGTTCGCTGTCCGGCGGTGAGGCGCAGCGGATCCGGCTCGCGACCCAGATCGGCTCCGGCCTGGTCGGCGTGCTGTACGTGCTGGACGAGCCGTCGATCGGCCTGCACCAACGCGACAACCGGCGGCTGATCGACACGCTGGTCCGGCTCAAGGAGCTCGGCAACACGCTGATCGTCGTCGAGCACGACGAGGACACCATCGATCACGCGGACTGGGTCGTCGACATCGGCCCGGGCGCCGGTGAGCACGGTGGACAGGTCGTGGTGTCGGGCACCGTCGAGGACCTGCGCAACCACCCGGACTCGATCACGGGTGCGTACGTGTCCGGCCGCAAGGAGATCCCGATCCCGGCGGTCCGGCGCCCGCTGACCGAGGGCCGCGAGCTGACCGTGTACGGCGCCCGGCAGAACAACCTGAAGGACCTCGACGTGACCATCCCGCTCGGGGTGTTCGTCGCGGTCACCGGGGTGTCCGGCTCCGGCAAGTCGACGCTGGTCAACGACATCCTCTACACGTCACTGGCCCGGCAGATCTACGGCGCCCGCGCGGTGCCCGGGCGGCACACGAAGATCTCCGGCATGGAGCTGGTGGACAAGGTCATCCACGTCGACCAGTCGCCGATCGGCCGTACGCCGCGGTCCAACCCGGCGACGTACACCGGTGTCTGGGACCACGTCCGGAAGCTGTTCGCGGAGACGCCCGAGGCGAAGGTCCGCGGGTACCAGCAGGGTCGCTTCTCGTTCAACGTCAAGGGGGGCCGCTGCGAGGCCTGCTCGGGTGACGGCACGCTCAAGATTGAGATGAACTTCCTGCCGGACGTGTACGTGCCCTGCGAGGTGTGCCACGGCGCGCGGTACAACCGCGAAACGCTCGAGGTGCACTACAAGAGCAAGACGGTCGCGGACGTACTGGACATGCCGATCGAGGAGGCGTCGGAGTTCTTCCAGGCGATCCCGGCGATCTCCCGGCACCTGAAGACGCTCGTCGAGGTCGGGCTCGGGTACGTCCGGCTGGGTCAACCGGCGCCGACCCTGTCCGGTGGCGAGGCGCAGCGGGTGAAGCTCGCCAGCGAGCTGCAGAAGCGGTCGACCGGCAGCACCGTCTACGTGCTCGACGAGCCGACCACCGGCCTGCACTTCGAGGACATCCGCAAGCTCCTCGCCGTGCTTTCCCGCCTGGTCGAACAGGGCAACACCGTGCTGGTGATCGAGCACAATCTCGACGTCATCAAGACGGCGGACTGGATCATCGACCTCGGCCCCGAGGGGGGCGACGGGGGAGGGCGAGTGGTGGTCGAGGGCACCCCCGAGACGGTGGCCAAGACGGCCGACTCCCACAC
>NZ_DASRVN010000112.1:0-9238 GCF_035655035.1 Kribbella sp.
AGGGACCACCATGAGCGCGCTGACGAGCAGGAGCCCGACAGTGCGCATCGCCACCGTCACGGTGACCGCGGCCATCACAGCGATCACCAGATTGAGCAGCTGCACCCGGAGTCCCGTCGTACGGGCGAACTCCTCGTCCTGACACACCGCGAACAGCTGCGGGCCCAGACCGATCGCTACGACGAGCACGGCGATCGCCAGGCCGACAACGACGTACAGATCGCTCTGCGAGACCGTAGTGAGCGAGCCGAACAGGTAGGTGTTGAGTGTTGCGGCGCCCTGGCCTGCCAGCCCGATCAGTAGTACACCGCCGGCGATACCGCCGTAGAACAGCAGGGCGAGCGCCACGTCACCGGTTGCCTTGCCGCGGGCGCGGACCAGCTCGATCGCGGTGGCGCCGGCGATCGACACGATCACCGCGGTCAGCACCGGAGCGCTCCCGGTCAGCAGGCCGAGCGCGACACCGGTGATCGCGATGTGCCCGATCCCGTCACCCATCAGCGACAGCCGCCGCTGCACCAGGTACGTCCCGATGGCCGGTGCGGACAACCCGGTGAGCAGCCCCGCGATCAGCGCGCGCTGCATGAACTCCAGCTGGAACATGGTCATGGAGTCATCAGCCCAGGTTCGTCGTCGGTGTGCGAGTGGTGGACGTGAGCGTGCGTCTGGGAGGCGTGCGGCGGACCGTCGTACACGATCCGGCCGCGGCGCATCACCACCGAGCGGTCGATCAGCGCGTCCATCGGGCCGAGGTCGTGGCTCACCATCACCACCGTCGTACCGCGCTCGACCCGTTCGCGGACCGCGTCGGCGAAGATCTGCTGGCTGGCCAGGTCGACGCCCGCGGTCGGCTCGTCGAGGATCAGCAGCTCCGGCCCGGACACCAGCGCCCGGGCGATCAGTACCCGCTGCTGCTGCCCGCCGGACAGCTCGGCGACCGCGTCCTTGCGCCGGTCCCACATGTCGACGACCTGCAGCGCGTCCTCGATCGACTGCTTGCCGGCGGCACCGAGCGGGGCGAACATCCGGCGCTTCGAGAGCAGCCCGGACGACACCACCTCGTACACGGTCGCCGGTACGCCGCCGGCCGCGGTGATGCGCTGCGGAACGTACCCGACCCGGCGCCACGCGCGGAACCGGGGGACCGGCGTACCGAACAACCGCACCTCGCCACGGGCCGCGGGCAACAGCCCGACGATCGTCTTGATCAGCGTGGACTTGCCGGAGCCGTTCGTACCGAGGACCGCGACCACCTCGCCCTGGCGGATCCGCAGATCGATCCCGCGCAGCACCAACCGCCCGCCGAGCTCGACGGACAAGTCGTCGACCTGAACGGCCCGGGCCGAGGTATCGGTCACGAGCAACCGTTCGCTTTCTTCAGTTCCTGCAGGTTGCGCTGCATGAGCGTCAGGTAGGTGTCCTTGGAGTTCGCGTCGGGCAGGCCCTCGATCGGGCTCAGGACGGCGGTCTTCACGCCCACGTCGTTCGCGATCGTCTCGGCCACCTTCGGACTCACCAGCTCCTCGTAGAAGATCGTGGTCACGTGCTGGGCCGTCACGATGTCCTGGACCTCCTTGATCCGGCTCGGGGTCGGCTCCGCGTCCGGCGTGAACCCGGCGATCCCGATCATCGTCAGACCGTACCGCTTCGCGAGGTAGGCGAACGCCTCGTGGCTGGTCACGAACGTCTTCAGCTTGCAGTTCGCCAGACCGGTCCGGTACTCCGTGTCGAGCGTGCCGATCTGCGCGAGCAGCGCCTTCGCCCGCTCGTGGTACCCGGCGGCGTTTGCGCTGTCGATCGTCGCCAGCTTGTCCTCGACGGCCTTGACGACGCCCGCGTACCGCACCGGGTCGAGCCAGAAGTGCGGGTCGAGGGCGTTGTCCTGGTGCGCGGCCGGGGCGACCTCGCCGTTGTGCTCCTGGAAGTCCGCGCCGGTCGCCTCGAGCTGAGCGGCCGGGGCGACGTCGAGGCCGGCGTCCTTGGCGTTCTGCGCGACGGCCTCGTCGACAGCCGGCTGCAGGTTCTTCTCGAACACGACGAGCTTGGCCTCGGCGATCGATCCGACCTGCTTCGGGGTCAGCTCGAGGTCGTGCGGCTCGACGCCGGGGGCGGTGAGCGTGGTCACGTGCACCGCGTCGCCGCCGACCGTGCGGGTGATGAACTCGAGCGGGTAGAACGAGGCGACCACGCTGAGCTTGCCGTCGGCAGTACCGCCGGCGGTCGCGCCACCGCACCCCGCCAGGGCGAGGGTGGCCAGCGTCGCGGCACCGGCGATAATTGCTCGAAGACCAGATCTCATGACAATCATTTTCATTCTAGATGGAACTGGTTGTCAAAACAGGGAGTTCACGATGGCCAGCCGCAACGTCGGGCGACGGCGTGCCGACCGCAAGGGCAACCGCCGCAAGGCGCTCGACATTCCGCACGGACATGGCCACGGCCATGGGCACGGGCATGGCGATCATGTGGTGGACACCTCGGTGGTGAACTCCGACGCGGTGGTTGCCCGCCGGGTCCGGATCGTGGTGGCCGCCGTACTGATCCCGCTGATCATCGCCTCCGTAGTGCTGCTGATCGTGCTCTGGCCGGGCGGCGGGGTGAAGGTTCAGGGGTACCAGACCAGTACCGCCCGCGGCCAGGTGACCGCGCTGAAGAAGTGCCCGAACCCGCAGGACAAGTGCAACCTGGCCACGGTCAAGCTGAGCAACGGCCCGGACAAGGGCAAGGCCCTGCCGGTTCAGGTGCCGACGCCGGGCGGTACGGCGATCGCGGTCGAGGTCGGTCAGGAGGTGATGCTCGGGGTGCAGGAGGGTGCGCCGCTGGACCAGAAGTACCAGTACGTCGACCACGACCGGACCAAGCCGTTGCTGATCCTCGCGGCGATCTTCGCGATCGCGGTGGTCGCGCTGTCGAGGTGGCGGGGGTTCGCGGCGCTGGTCGCGCTCGCGGTGACCGCGGTGATGCTGACGAAGTTCATCCTGCCGGCGATCCTGCGCGGCTCGAGCCCGCTGCTGGTCGCGGTGGTCGGTGGTGCGGTGATCATGACGATCGCGGTGTTCCTGACGCACGGGATCAACGCGGAGTCGGCGATCGCGCTGGCCGGTACGATCGCCGCGCTCGGGCTGACCGTGCTGCTCGGGTGGTTCTTCACGCAGTTCTCGCAGCTCAGCGGCCTCGCCGCGGAGGGGGCGTCCGGGGCCCAGTCGTTCGCGCCGCACCTCGACCTCCCCGGGCTGCTGACAGCCGGGATCGTGATCGGCGCGCTCGGTGTCCTGGACGACGTCACGGTGACGCAGGCGGCCGCGGTCTGGGAGCTCTCCGCGGCGAACCCCGCCGCGAGCCGGCGCGAGTTGATGGCGGCCGGCCTGCGGATCGGCCGGACGCACGTGGCGTCGGTGGTGAACACGCTGGTCCTGGCGTACGCCGGTGCCGCGATGCCGGTGCTGCTGGTGTTCGCGATCCAGGACCTGCCGATGCTGTCGGTGATCTCCACCGAGGCGGTGGCGATGGAGGTGGTCCGCGGCCTGGTCGGCAGCCTCGGCATCATCGCGGCGGTCCCGCTCACCACTGCGCTGGCGGCGATGGCGGTCGCGGAGCGCTCCCGTGACCTGGTCGCCACGCCGGAGCCGGTGACCTCGTCGGCCACCAGCTCGTAGGCTGCTGGTAGGTCACGGAATGTCAATCAGCAGGCACTTTCCGTGGCTGTACCGGGGGTGTGCTGATGAGATTCCGTCATCGGGACGGTTCGGCCGTTCATCTGGGGTACTGCGCGTCGGTGCACCCGGCCGCGGACCTGGATGAACTCGTCGCGCGCCTCGACGGGTGTGCGGGGGTGGTGCGGTCCACGCTCGACGTACCGGTGCTGGGTGTCGGTCTGTGGTTTCCGCACCGGCTGGCCGATCGGCTGGCGAACTCGCCCGCGTCGCTGAGCAAACTCCGCCGCGCGCTGCACCGCAACCAGCTGGAAGTCGTGACGGTGAACGGCATCCCGCACACCGGCAAGGCCGCCGGCGTCGGCCTGTACTGCCCGGACTGGACCGAGCCCGAGCGGCTCCGGTACACGCTCGACCTGGTCGACGTACTCGCGGACCTGCTGCCGGACGACGCGCCGTACGGCTCGATCTCGACCGTACCGCTGGCGTGGCGGGAGCCGTGGTCTCGGGCGCGCAACCGTGCCGCGCGGGAGGCGTTCGACCGGGTTGAGCAGCACCTGGCCCGGACTGAGGCCAGGACCGGCCGGCGGATCCGGATCGCCGTCGAGACCGAGCCGGGCTGTGTTCTCGAGATGATCGGTCAGGCGGCTGCGTGGCTGGAACGCTATTCGAGCCCGTACGGTGGTAGGTCGCGTATCGGGCTAGGGCTGGACGCTTGTCATCTGGCCGTCCAGTTCGAAGACCCTGCCGAGTCTTTCGAGCTCCTGTGGCGTGCGGGCGTCGATGTGGTCAAGGCGCAGTTGTCGGTCGCTCCCACGCTGGTAGACCCGTCGGACGCGTCCGGGCGGTACATGCTCGGTCAGCTCGGCGTACCGAAGTACCTGCGGCAAGTACGCGAGTGGGGTGGACCAGGGGTGGACGACGTGGCGCAGTCGTCGCAGCTGTCGGGACATGCGGCCTGGCGGATGCATGCGCACCTGGCAGCTCATGGTGTGCCACCAGCTCCGCTCAGTACGACGACCGGCGTACTGGAGGACTGTCTGGCGCGTCTGGTGGGTGGAGGGCATCCGTTGACGCACCACTTGGAGTCAGAGGCGTACGTGTGGCCGCGGGAGCCCAGAAACCTGCATGCGTTGGCGAAACGGGTCAGCAAGGAGCTGTCGTGGCTACGGGACCGGCTGACTGCTCTCGGGCTGCAGGAGGTCTGAGTAGTCAGGGAGTGCTGTCGAGCTGAACACCTTGCCTACTGCGTTCTGCGACCAGATGAGACGCTGCAGCGACGTAGGCAGCTTGGCCAGCATGGCAGCTGCTCCTGGCATCAACCGGACCATAAGAGCGCTGCTGGGGATGACAGTGCTCATGACCTTCGGGCTGAGCCAGCGGCTGCTGTCGACGAGCGGCCGGATGATCCGCTCGTAGTTGCGAAGCCCTGACGGCAGATCACTCCGAGCTGCAGCCAGCTCGCCAGCCAGGATGTACGCCGCCACCACAGCGAGGCTGGTCCCACCGCCGACGGCCGGCCCGGGGGAGTACCCAGCGTCGCCCACCAGGCCCACCCGGCCGGACACCCAGGAGTCCAGGGTTATCTGTGCGATCGAATCGAAGTAGAAGTCGTCTGCGGCCTCCAGGTGCTCCAGCAACTCCGGCACCTTCCAGCCGTAGTTGCGGAACTCCCTGACCAGCAGGGCTTTCTGCTGCGCCTTGTCGCGGTAGTCGTACGTCAACTCCCCGCGGAACAGGAAGCCTGCCCGGACCTGGCCGGTCTGGTGCACGCCGTAGACGCCGACCAGCGTGCCGACCGAGAAGTGTGCGAGCGTGTGGTTCCCGAGCCCGAACACGTCAGGCATCGAGTACACCGCCAGGTAGCCGCCGAGCGGACGCTGCAGTTCCTCCTCAGGACCGAACACGAGCCGCCGTACGTTCGAGTGCAGACCATCGGCCCCGATCACCAGATCGAACCGGCGTTCCAGGCCGGACTCGAATGTCACGTCGACCCCGTCGCCGTCGTCGTGGAGGTTCGCGATCGAGTCGCCGAACAGGTACTCGGCCCGGCGGTCGTCGTACAGGATCCTGGTCAGCTCGCCGCGCAGGATCTCGACGTGCCGGCTGGAGATCCCGGCGTACATCCGGCGCAGGTCGACCTCGACCGGTCGGCTGCCGAACCGTTCGACGTTCATCGTGTCGAGTTGCGTGCGGGCCGCCACGATCGTGTCCCAGCAGCCCATCCGGCGGGTGACCTCCGCCGCCGCGCTGTAGAGGTCGACGGCGTGCCCGCCCAGCCCGTGCCGCGCGGCCGGCGTCCGCTCGACGACGGTGGGCTCGAAACCGTAGCGGTGCAGCCAGTAGGCGAGCACCGGCCCGGCGACGCTCGCACCCGAGATCAGAACCTTCATCGTGTCCTCCTTACTTATCGGAAGGTAAGTAAACGAGGGTGTGCTTGTCAATGGCTTACTTAACGGAAGGTCAGATAATCTGGGCGGCATGCCGAGACAACGGACCGGCGACACCCGGGCGCGGATCCAGCAGGCCGCGCTCGAGCTGTTCGCCGCGCAGGGGGTGCAGCAGACCAGCCTGCGCGACATCGCCGACCGCCTCGGCGTCACCAAGCCGGCGCTGTACTACCACTTCGCGTCCCGCGAGGAACTGCTGAACAGCCTGGTCGAGCCGATGATCGCCGACTTCGAGGCGTACGCCGCCGCCCAGCGCGCGGCCGCCCCGGTGCCGCCGCGGGAACTGCTCGGGTCGTACTTCGACCTGTCCTACCGGCACCGCGGGATGATCCAGCTCGCGATCCGGGATCTGTCGGTGCTGCACGAGCTGAAGCTCACCGACCGCTTCATCGAGTGGCGCGGCACCGTCGCGGAGCTGCTGATCGGCACCGAGCCGTCGCTGTCCGACGTGGTGCGGTGCATGGTCGCGCTCGGCGGCCTGTCCGACTGCGCGGTGATGATCGACCACCAGCCGGTCGAGGAGCTGCGCGAGGCCGCGGTCGAGGCGGCGTACGACAGCCTCGGTCGTCCTTAGCCGTTGGCGAGCCGGGAGACCGCGAACAGCACGATGATCAGGATCGAGAAGATCCGCAGGAACTTCGGCGCGCCGCTCACGGCCGGCCACGACAGGAACGCCAGCCAGCCGAGCAGCAGCGCCAGCAGCAGCAGCGCCGGCACCCCGACCGCGACCGGCGCGAACACCCCGGCCAGCGCCAGCACCAGGGTGATACCGGGCAGGGTCAGCTTCGGCGCGGCGTGCAGCTTCGCGACGTACGGATAACTGACCTTCGTGATCCGCTGCCGCAACGGGCTGCTCGGGGTGCTCATGCGCCCATTGTTCCAGGTGCTGTCAGGGGGTCAGCCGGTAGAACCTCCAGAACGGGTGCTCGATCGGCAGTACGTCGACCTGAGCGAACCCGGCGTGCCCGGCCAGGTGCCGCATCCGGTCCGGTCGCATGATCGCGCCGACGACGTCGGAGTTCTCCTCGACCAGCCCCTGCGGCGTGCACCAGATCGTGCTGGCCGCGGCGAGGAACCGCTGCACCTCGTCACCCGGCGCGGCGAGGACCTCGTCCGCCCGCTCGTCCATCACGATCACCGAACCGCCCGGCGTGAGCGCCGTGCGCGCCGCGGTCAGCGCCTCGACCGGGTGCGCGAGGTCGTGCACACACTCGAAGAAGGTCACCAGGTCGTACTTCGTCCCGCCGGCCGCGACCTCGGTGATGTCGCGGACCTCGAAGCCGACGCGGCCGGAAACGCCTTGTTCGGCGGCGTTCCGCCGCGCCCGGCCGATCGAGTCCTCGTCGTTGTCGTACCCGTCCACCTGCACCGCCGGGTACGCCTTGGCCAGTTCGATCGCCGACCAGCCGGCACCGGTGCCGAGATCCGCGATCCGCGCGCCGCCGGTCAGCCGGTCGTGGAGCCCGGGGACGTTCGGGATCCACTCGGCCGCCAGCGAGTTCACGTACGCGGGCCGGTTCAGCAGCTCCTGCGCACGGACCGCCTCCTCGCCGTACGCCGCGTACGGCACGCCGGCGCCGGTCCGGAACGCCTCGACCAACTGCGGAAACGCCCTGCCGACCGCCGGCACGATCGCGGCCAGTCCGCCCGCGTACGCCGGGTGCGTCGGCTCGAGCAGCGCCTCGCGCACTCCTGGCGCCAGGCCGAACCGGTCGGTCCAGACGTCCGAACCGTCGATTGTCAACAATCCGCTGATCGACTGCGACTGCAGCCATTCGACCAGGTACCGGTGGTCCAGGCCGGTCCGCTCGGCCAGCTCGGTCGCCGTCGCCGGACCGCCCTCGTCGAGTGCCCGGTAGATCCCGTGCACGTCGCCGAGGTAGATCGTGAACAGTTCGGCGGCGCCGAGTGCCGCGCCGAACAGGCGGCCCATCAGGGCTCCGGCAGCTTCCGCGCCGGTGGTCTGCTGGTCGGTTGTGGTGGTCATGTCGCCCTCCTGGGGTCCGGGTTTTGCTGTCACCCCTTCAGGCGCCAGGTGCCGGCTGGCAATGCCAGGTGACGTCGTCCTCCGGCTCGTACACGCACTGGCGGCCGGTGTGGATCGACGCGCGCAGGTGCCGGCCCAGGGCCGGATGTACCCGCTCGATCGCCTTCACCGCAACGCCGATCCGCATCGAGACGGCCTTCCGGCTGCGCTCCACCGGATCGCCCGCGGACCGCGCCCGCCCGCCGAGCCCGAGGGCACCGGCCAGCTCGCGCGCCAGGAAGTCCCGCTCGCCCAGGAGCTGTTCCACCCGCCCCAGGTCGTTGCCGGCCTCGGCCTCCACCAGCTCCTCCGCCAGGTCGAGCAGCCGATCGCGGTACGCCGTTCGCGCCTGACGGTCGAGCACCGGACCCAGATCAGCGCCCTGAACCCGGCCGGGACCGGCCAGGTCGAGAACACTCACCGGCGTCCGCGGCCGGACCAGCAACGTGGCCAGATCGCGAATCCCCTTGGAATCCGGCACATGTGCGGTGACGCCGCGCCACGTAACTTCCCAACTCGCACCGAGCCACCGCAGTTCACCCACGCCGCTCGTCGCGCGCACACGCGGCGCGCCGAGTTCGGCGAGGGCTTTCTCGGTCTCGGCCGCGAGGGTTTCCGCGCCGGCCGCGCGATGCGCCTCGAGTGCGTTCTCCAGCAGCCGCCGGGCCTCCGGCCTGCCGAGTTGTGCCGCCAGCCGGCCGAGGAACAACGACACGCTGCCCAGGCAGGCACCGCCGATCCCGTCGATCACCCACAGCCCCGCGTACGGCGTGAGCGCGTCGTACACGAGCCGCGCCGCCTCCGGCTCACCGAGTACCCGGGCGGCCTCGCCCAGGAACGCGAGCGACTCCAGCCACTCGGCGTCCCGCGGGATCGCGGCGAGGCCGTCGCGGACCCGGCGCCGCACGATCCCGCGGGCCACCTCGCGCGCACCGGTGCGCGCGAAGTAGTAGGCGGACGGACCGTCAACCATCGGATGGCCGGCAAAAGGACCCATCACGGTTTCGACGTACGTGCGCAGTTCCGCGACGACCCCGGTGAGGTCGGCGTGGGCCGCACGCAGCGCGAACACCATCAGCCGCGCGTTCGGGCTGTCCGCGTCGTCGGCG
>NZ_DASRVN010000113.1:0-2547 GCF_035655035.1 Kribbella sp.
CGCCACCGTACGGATCGCGATCGCGGCCACGCGGAGTCCGATCACCTGGGCCCGGTTGAGGCGCGAGCCTTCCCGGCGCGTCACGCGCCCGTGCAGGCCACCCAGCCACCGGGCGATCCGGCCGTGCTCGTGGTCATGCCCATGCCCGTGACCGTGCCCGTGTGCATGCCCGTGGCCATCATCGTGCCCTGATGCCGTCGCGTCGCTCATCAGCCGAGATTAACAGCAACGAATGTCATTTCCATCAGGAGTCCAGTGGCCGGTCCCCCGCCGTCGTCCCGGCGTACTCCGTTGCCGCGTCCGGCGTGCCGGTACGTCGACCGGGCAGGACGACCAGAGCGACCACCGCCCCGGCTATCGCACCGATGGCGCCGACGGTCATCGCGATCGACATCGCGTCGACGAAGGCGTGCTTGGCGGCGGCGAAGAAGTCCTGGCCGAGGGCGAGGGTGTCGGCGATCGACTTGCGGGCCGGCTCCGGTACCGAGTCCGGGAGCGCCGACGAGTAGGCCGCGGCGAGCACACTGCCGAGTACGGCGACCGACAGCGCGGCGCCGGTCTGCTGGACGGTGTCGTTCATCGCGGAACCGACGCCGCGGTGCTCCGGCGGGACGGCCTGCATCAGCAGCGTGTACGCCGCCGGGCCGGCCAGGCCACCGCCGATGCCCATCACCAGCAGGCCGAGGATCAGCAGCCCGTACCCGGTCGTGTCCGAGACCTGCGTAAGGATCCCGAAGGCGCCCGCGATGACGAGCAGTCCGAGCGCGATCAGCGTCCGGTCCGCCAGCTTCTTGCCGAGCGTCGCCCCCAGCACGTTGAAGACGGTCGCGGCCACGGCGTACGGGATCAGCGCCAGCCCCGCCTTCAGCGGCGAGTACCCGAGCGCGAACTGCAGGTACTGCGTCAACGCCAGCATCAGCCCGCCCGCGGTGAACGACAGCAGCACGATCGAGAAACTCGTACCGCTGAACCGCCGGTCCTTGAACAGCGCGAGCGGCACCATCGGATGCTCACTGCGCTTCTCCCAGAGCGCGAACGCGGTCAGCGCGACCACGCCCACCGCCAGCCCGCCGAGCACCTTCGCGGAGCCCCAGCCGTTGCCGGGGATCGACACGATCGCCCACACGATCGACGCCATCCCGACGATGGTCAGCACCGCGCCGGCCGGGTCGACGTCCCGCGCCGGGCCCTTCGACTCGGGGATCAGCGCGAGCGTGCCGATGATCGCCAGTACCGCGATCGGCACGTTCAGCAGGAAGATCGAGCCCCACCAGAAGTGGTTCAGCAGGACGCCGCCGACGGTCGGGCCGGCCACCACGCCGACCATCGCGACCATCGACCAGCCGGCCATCGCCTTGCGCTGCTCTTCCGGCGGAAACACCGTGAACAGCAGCGACAGCGTGCTCGGCATCAGCAGCGATCCGCCGACGCCCATCAGGCCGCGGCAGGCGATCAGTTGCCACGGGTTAGCGGCCAGCGTGGCGAGCAGCGAGGCGGCGCCGAACAGCACCAGCCCGATCAGCAGCATCTTGCGGCGCCCGTACCGGTCGGACAGGCTGCCCGCGGTCAGCAGCAGCCCCGCGAACGCCAGGATGTAGGCGTCGATCACCCACTGGATGTCCGCCGGCGTCGCACCCAGGTCGCGCATCAGCGACGGGATCGCCAGGTTCAGGACGGTGTTGTCGACGACGAGCACCATCAGGCTCAGGCACAGGATCAGCAGGATCCACCAGCGCCGGGGATGCCCGGTCGCGGTTTCGGAAGACTCGAACGGTGTACTAGTCACTCGCACACTGTACGACGAACTCGTACGTTGTGCGAGTGGTTAGTAGGATGGGCACATGCGAGAGACGATCTGGACCCGGGAACGCAAGGCGGCACCCGCCCGCGAGACGCTGAGCCGGGAGCAGATCGTGGCCACCGCGATGCGGCTCCTCGACGCCGAGGGCGTGGCCGGCCTGAGTATGCGGAAGCTGGCGGCCAAGCTCGACGCCGGCGCGACCAGCCTGTACTGGCACGTGCCGACCAAGGACGACCTGATCGACCTGCTGATCGACGAGGTCTGGGGCGAGATCGACGTACCGGAACCGGACCTGGCCGGCTGGCGGAGCGGTGCGCTGCTGTTCGGCCACAGCCTGCGGTCCGCCGTACTGCGGCATCCCTGGCTGCCCGAGGTGATGTACACCCGCCCGAGCGTCGGGCCGAACGCGATGAAACTCGGGGAGCGCGGTCTGGTGCTGTTCGGCGCCGCCGGGTTCTCCGATCAGGAGGTGGACCTGGCGATGGGCAGCGTGATGTCGTACGTCCTCGGCACGGTGAGCGCCGAGGTGGCGACCCGCGAGATGGTCCGGAAGTCCGGCAGCTCCGAGGAGCGCTGGGTCAGCGAACTCCTGGAACAGGCCGAAGCCAGGTCCACCGACTACCCGGCGATGCAGCAGTCGGTCCGCCGCCGGATCGTCACGGACCTGGACACCGGCCTGACCAACAACTTCGTGTTCGGCCTCGACGCCCTCCTCGACGGCCTCCAAACCCGCGTCAAGAAGTAGC
>NZ_DASRVN010000114.1:0-9823 GCF_035655035.1 Kribbella sp.
CCCCGCGGGCGGACGGGTTTCGGCATATCGATACGCCGGCGACGATCCGCCGGCTGCAGCAGATGCACGCGACGATGTACACGTTCGGCATCTGGGACAAGGCCACCGACTGGGACGACCTGCGGCTGGAGTTCGCGCCGGCGGCGGCGCGGGCGGGGATCGACGTGATGGTGTACCTGGTGCCGCCGTCGGAGTGCTACATCAACTCGGCCCGGCATCTCGACGGGCGCTGTTCGCGGCCGTTCAACATGGACTACGTCCGCTGGGCGACCGAGATCGCGAAGCTCTCGCTGACCTACCCGAACGTCAAGTCCTGGGGCATCGACGACTTCCTGGTCGGGTCGAACAGCAACCTGTTCACCAAGGACTACCTCGGTCAGATCCGCGCCGCGATGAACGCGGTCAACCCGCACCTCAAGTGGTACGTGACGCTCTACAACTGGGACATCACCCCGGCCACCGCCGACAAGATCAAGGGCATCCTGGACGGGGTGATCTTCCCGTACACGGGCTACGTCAACAGCTCGATCGACCCCACCTGGCTCGAACCCCGCGTGGACGCGGCCCTCGACGTACTGCGCCCGGCCGGCCTCAGCCTGGCGCTGCTCGTGTACACCGGGCGGTTCCTCGACGGCATGATCCCGCCGGACGAGCGGTACGTCGCGGACGTGATGCGACGCGCCACGCCGTACCTCACCGACGGCCGCCTGGACGGGATCATCGCGTACGGCGCCCCCGTGCGGACGGATCTGCAGCAACCGGACTCGGACTACCACGGGTACTCCGGGAACGGCTGGCTGAGCCTCAGCGTCGGCAACTTCACCGCGACCACCGACGGGAGCTACGCCGCCGCCTCCCAGCAGATGGTTGTCACCGGCAACGGTCCGCGGTCGATCACCTTCCGGGACCGGGATCCTGATCAGGGCGGTCTACGCGGCTATCAAATGAAGCAGCTGCTGGTCGACGACCAGGTGGTCTGGCAGAGCGACGCCGAGGACGACGCCAAGAACACCTGGCTGACCACAACCGTCGACCTGACCAAAGCCCTGCAGGGCAAGACGTCCGCGAAGGTCACGTTCCGGCTGTTCGATCAGCACGGGGTCGGCTGGTGGCCGCTGGACTGGACCGTCGACGACGTCACCGGCCACGGCGTGGTCGTCCGAAACGGCGGCTTCGAGCGGAACCAGGACTGGGACCTGACCCGCAACCAGCCGACCATGCAGCCGTACATCGACGTGTTCTCGATCGACCGCCCGGCGCGGATCTTCAACGCGATCGGTACGGCGTACGCACGGTACCGCGGCCAGCCGTTCGTGCCGGTGAAAGGCCCGCGCGGGAACTCCGTACGGATCGGGCCGGAGAACCAGGCCATGTACGGCAACGGCCGGCTGGCGTTCACCGTGCCGAACGGGCCGCTGGCGGCGAACACCTGCGCCACCGCCAGCCAGCAGGTCAAGGTGAAGCCCGGTCAGCCGCGGTACGAGGTGTCCTTCTGGCACATCGATCCGGAGCAGGCGCGGTTCGGGGAGATCTTCAAGCAGTTGTGGGTCGACGGGCACCTGATCTGGTCCCGTGACGCCGGTGACTACTGGCCGTGGTTCTACATGAACGGTTCCGACCACCAGGGCGGGATCGACGTGACGGACTTCGTGAAGGGCAAGAAGACGGTGTCGATCCAGTTCGGGATCTGCACCCGGGGGGCGGCCACCAGCCCGGGCATGGTCGTCGGGTTCGACCACGTCGAGGGCATCAACCTCGACATCCACAACCCCGGCTTCGAGAACCGGTCGGCGTGGCAGCTGTCGGCGGACGCACCGCTCGGTGCGGCGATCGACATCGCTCGCTGAAACGAAACAGGCGCCCTCGGCAACCATCTGCCGGGGGCGCCTGCCTGTCGGTCGGACGATCAGTCGTTGCCGTTCGGGTTCGGGGCCGAGGCGCCCGCGCCGGAGCCGGCCGCGGTGCCGCCGACGGCGACCGGGAGCTCCCCGGTGACCAGGTACACGACCCGGCGGGCCATCGCGACCGCGTGGTCGGAGATGCGCTCGTAGTACCGGCTGAGCAGCGCCATGTCGACGGCGACCTCGACGCCGTGCGGCCAGGCGTCGTCCATCATCAGGCGGAACTGGTTCGAGCGGAGCTTGTCCATCTCGTCGTCGGTGGCCTCGAGCCTGGCGGCCGCCTCGACGTCGCGGGACGCGATCACGTCACCGGCGGCGTCGACCATCTTGCCGGCCACCGAGCCCATCGCCTCGATCACGTCGTGCAGCTCGTCCGGGATCGCGGGAGCCGGGTAGCGCATCCGGGCGATCTTCGACACGTGCGCGGCCAGGTCGCCCATCCGCTCCAGGTCGGCGACCATCCGGAGCGCGGCGACCAGCATCCGGAGCTCGTTGGCGACCGGCGACTGCCGCGCCATCAGCTCGAAGACCTTCTCCTCCACGCCCTCGCCGGCGGCATCGAGCTGGATGTCGGCCGCGATGACCTCCTCGGCCTTGCGGATGTCGGCCTCCAGCAGGGCGGCCGTGGAGCGGCGTACGGCGGTGGACACCGTCCGCGTCATCCGCTCCAGCTCGGCGAGGATGTCGTCGAGCTGCTCGTGGTAGCTGTCACGCATGGTGTTCGAATCCGATCTGTGGTGTCCGGTGCCGCGGTCGGGCACCAGCAAGGTACCCGCCCACCGGTGACCGTATGCCGTCGAGGTTGCCGGACGGCGACGAGTGGTGAACGCCTGATGAACAGTTGAGTCGTGTCCCGGTCATCCGGTGCTCATTCGGTCTTTCCCTGCTGGTTGCCCGCGTAGCATCGATGCCGTGGACCCCACGCTGGCTGCGGTGCTGGGCGGCGTCATCGGCGCGGCCCTGGCCCTGCTTTCGCTCGGAGCGATGATGCTGTCGGAGCGGGCCCAGCGCAAGATCCCGGAGTCCCCGGAGCCGATCGTCCCGGCCGGCGTCGCCACGGTGCTGTCGGTACTGCGGTCCTCGGCGGTCGTGATGGGCCCGGAGGACCAGGTGCTGCAGGCAAGCGCCCCGGCGCACGTGCTCGGCATCGTCCGCGGTGAACGGCTGGTCGTCGACGACATCCTGACGATGGTCCGCCAGGTCCGCCGGGACGGGGAGATCCGCCAGCAGGACCTGGAGATCGTCCGCGGCCGGCTCGGCGCCACGCAGTACGTCAGTGCCCGGGTGGCGCCGCTGGGCAGCCAGCTGGTCCTGGTGCTGGTCGAGGACCGGACCCGGGAGCGCCGCCTGGAGGCGATCCGGCGGGACTTCACCGTGAACGTCAGCCACGAGCTGAAGACCCCGGTCGGCGCGCTGATCCTGCTCGCCGACGCGGTCTCCGAGGCGTCCGACGACCCGGAGGCGGTGCAGCGGTTCTCGGACCGGATGCGGGTCGAGGCGTCCCGGCTCAGCCGGCTGGTCAAGGAGATCATCGAGCTGTCCCGGCTGCAGGGCGACGACCCGCTGGAGAACCCCGGACCGGTGGACATCAACGGCGTGATCGAGACCGCGGTGGACCGCTGCCGGATCGACGCCGAGGACCGCGACATCAAGCTGGTGGTGAAGACCGAGCCCGAGCTCGAGGTGCTGGGCAGCGAGGACCAGCTGGCGATGGCGATCGGCAACCTGGTCGAGAACGCCATCAACTACAGCCCGGACGGCACCCGGGTCGCGGTCGCCGCGCACCCGATCGGCGACCTGGTCGAGGTGACGGTGTCCGACCAGGGCGTGGGCATCCCGAGCAGTGACCTGGAGCGGATCTTCGAGCGCTTCTACCGGGTCGACCGGGCCCGCAGCCGGGAGACCGGCGGCACCGGGCTCGGCCTGTCGATCGTGAAGCACATCGCCTCGATCCACGGCGGCGACGTCCGGGTCTGGAGCGTCGAGGGCCAGGGCTCCACCTTCACCGTGAGACTCCCGTTGCGGTTCGAACCCGCACCGGGCCAGACCGACTCCGCCGTCCAGGAGGAGGCGGCCACAAACCTGGCGCCCACCCCGTCAGGTAGGCGGTCTGCATCGCAGGATCCTTCGCAGCCGCGGCGCCCGGACAGGCGCCTCGCTGCGTTGGAGGAGGAGCCACGATGAAACCCGCATCGAGGCACCTCCTCCGCCTTGCGATGCACCCGCCCGGACACCGCGGCTGCTGAAGCATCCCGCGACGCAGACCGCTAGATCGCAAAGGAGACAGCTTCGTGACCCGAGTGCTGGTCGTCGAAGACGAAGAGAGCTACAGCGACGCGCTGTCGTACGTACTGCGCAAGGAAGGGTTCGAGGTCGCCGTCGCGGAGACCGGGCCGGACGCGCTGGACGAGTACGACCGCGCCGGTGCGGACATCGTCCTGCTCGACCTGATGCTGCCGGGCCTGTCCGGCACCGAGGTCTGCCGGGCGCTGCGCAGCCGGGGCAACGTCCCGGTGATCATCGTGAGCGCCAAGGACACCGAGGTCGACAAGGTCGTCGGGCTCGAGCTGGGCGCGGACGACTACGTCACCAAGCCGTACAGCCCGCGGGAGCTGCTGGCCCGCGTGCGCGCCGTACTGCGCCGTGGCCAGGACGTCGAGCTGCTGCCGGACACCCTCGAGGCGGGGCCGGTACGGATGGACGTCGAGCGGCACGTGGTGACGGTCGGCGGGACCGAGATCCGGCTCCCGCTGAAGGAGTTCGAGCTGCTCGAGATGCTGCTCCGGAACACCGGGCGGGTGCTGACCCGCGGCCAGCTGATCGACCGGATCTGGGGCGCCGACTACGTGGGCGACACCAAGACCCTCGACGTACACGTGAAGCGGCTGCGTTCCAAGCTCGAGAAGGACCCGTCGAACCCGCAGCACCTGGTCACCGTGCGTGGCCTCGGTTACAAGTTCGAGTCCTGAGTCACACCCCCTGCGGGTCGCGACGACCTGTGGGGTTAGCTTAGGCTCTCCTTAGTTGAGGCAAGCTAAGGAGAGTCACTCATGTCCTGGTCCCGTACCAAGGTCGTCAGCGCCGTCACCACGGTGCTGCTCGCCACGACCACGCTGGCCGCCTGCGGCAGCGGCGGCGACAAGCAGGCCGTCGGATCGGCCGGTACGTCGTCCTCCGGGTTCCCGGTCACGCTGAAGAACACGTTCGGCGAGACGACCATCACCAAGAAGCCGGAGCGGATCGTCACGCTCGGCTGGAACGCCCAGGACGTGGTCTACGCGCTCGGCGAGACCCCGGTCGGGATGCCGAAGGTCACCTACGGGCAGACCGCCGACGGCGTCACCGCGTGGGACGCGGACAAGTTCGACAAGTCGAAGACGACGCTGCTGGACACCGGCGACAAGTACCCGTTCGAGAAGATCGCGGCGCTCAACCCGGACGTGATCCTGGCGCCGTACGAGGGGTTCGACGCGGCGACGTACAAGACGCTGAGCGACATCGCGCCGACCGTCGCGTACCCGGGGGCGCCGTGGCAGACCACCTGGCAGGACCAGACGCTGCTGGTCGGCGAGGCGCTCGGCAAGAAGGCCGACGCGGAGAAGCTGATCACCGGCATCCAGGACAAGATCAAGCAGGTCGCGGCCGAGCACCCCGAGTTCAAGGGGAAGACCATCACGGTCGGCTCGTTCGGCGCCGAGAACTACGTCTACATGCCCGGCGACCCGCGGGTGCAGATCCTGAACGAGATGGGCTTCAAGAACGCACCCGGCGTCGAGGCGCTGGAGAAGACCAACTCCAAGAAGGAGTTCTCGATGACGGTCAGCAAGGAGAAGGTCGCGGATGTGGACGCCGACGTGCTGATCGCGTACGTCGACGGGATCGGGACGCAGAAGTTCCTGTCCGACCCGGTCTACTCGTCGCTGAAGGCCGTGAAGAGCGGTAGTGCGTACCCGTTGCAGGACCAGCAGGTGATCTCCGGGATGAGCGCGGTCAGCGTACTGAGCGTCCCGTGGGTCCTCGACAAGGTCATCCCCGGCCTGTCCAAGGCGGCCGCGGCAACCAAGAACTGAGTCACCAGCAACCGACCGCGCGGGCCGTTTCAGTGGTTAACCACTGAAACGGCCGGGCGCCCGCGGGTGGGGTTACCCGCAGGTGGGGTTACCGGGCCGGCGGGGGTGTTGGGCCGGTGGGGTTACTGGGCCGGCGGGGGTGTTGGGGAGTAGTGGTCGTCGGTGAGGACCGGGACGTACGCGGTGACCGGGGCTGCCTTGCCGAAGGTGACGGTGACGTTGACCATCTGGCCCGGTAGGGCGCCGGTGACGGTGATCGCGGGGCCGTTGTCCTCGGCGCCCGGGATCGAGGCCGTCGGGGTCTCGGTCGGGCCGGCCGGCGTCGCCGACGTACCGGGAGTGGCCGAAGCGCCGGGCTTGGCCGGGGTGGCCGACGTACCAGGGGTGGCCGAAGCGCCGGGCTTGGCCGGAGTGCCGGGCTTGGCCGAAGCGCCGGGGTTGGCGGAGGCCTCGGCGGCGGTGGTGCCGGCCAGCATGAGGGCCGAGTCCGGCTGCAGCTCGACCGGGCCCTTGAGGCCGGAGAACGTGACCTGACCGGCCTGCCAGCTGCCGTCCTGGCCGTCCTGGGTGCCGGACGGGGCCTGCGAGATGCCGACCAGGGTGTCGGCGTCGGTGCCGTCGTTGACGATCACCCCGTGCAGCTCGCCCTTGCCCGCCGAGTCGGCCAGCACCAGCAGGTTGCGGAGCTTGATCTGACCGCTCTCGAGGTTCGTCCCCTCGGCAGCCTGGTACGGCTGCAGGGTCGGCGCATTGAAGCTCGCGCTGCACGCCCCCAGCGCGAGACTGAGAGTGGCGGCGGCACCCGCCAGCGCGGCGCGCCGGGCGAACCGCGAGGACAACGTGATCGGCACTGGAATCCCTCTCGTGCAAGCTGATTCGGCACTGTGTGCTGACAACCGTGGGCCTATCCTGGACCTATGGCCGCCACCGTCAGGCAGCGGCCTCCGGCGCCCCAAAGCGTAGCCCTCGGCCGTCGCGGGCCGGACGCCGGGATGCTCATCACCGATGTCCGAGGCAACGGCCCACATACGCACGTGGCATGCCGGAGACCGTTTGTCAAGGCGGGAAGTGGGCCCTGACCAGCGCAAACGCCCCGACCGGACCACGCGTCACGTGGTAGGATAGATCTTGGAAAGGGGCACTTCACACATGACTTTCACAGTCGGCGAGACGGTTGTTTACCCCAATCACGGAGCGGCCGTCATCGAGGACATCGAGACCCGTCAGATCAAAGGTGAGGACAAGACCTACCTGGTCTTGAGGATCGTCGCTCAGAACGACCTGGTCGTCCGGGTCCCCGCGTGCAACCTCGATCTCGTCGGCGTGCGTGACGTCGTGGATCAGGCCGGCCTGGAGCGCGTCTTCGACGTGCTGCGTGCACCGCACACGGAGGAGCCGACCAACTGGTCGCGACGCTACAAGGCGAACCTGGAGAAGCTGCACTCAGGTGACGTGCTCAAGGTGGCAGAGGTCGTCCGCGACCTGTGGCGCCGGGAGCGTGACCGCGGCCTGTCCGCCGGTGAGAAGCGGATGCTGGCGAAGGCTCGCCAGATCCTGGTCTCCGAGCTGGCCCTGGCCGAGCACACCAACGAGGACAAGGCCGAGGCCATCCTCGACGAGGTCCTCGCCTCCTAAGACTGTTCACACAGTCTGAAGTCGTAGTCCTGCATGAGTAGCGCGGTCGTGATCCCGGCGGCCGGGCTGGGGCTGCGTCTTGGTGGTGAGACACCGAAGGCGTTTCGAGAGGTCGGTGGCGATTCGCTGCTGGTCCACGCGGTGCGTGGCCTGAAGGCAGCGTCCGCCGCCGACCTCGTCTGCTTCGTGGTCGCCGTCCCGCCCGGTTCCGAGGAGTCGGTCGGCAAGGAGCTGGCGCCGTACGTCGGTGACGCGCGGCTGCTGGTGGTGGCCGGTGGCGCCGAGCGGCCCGATTCGGTACGGGCGGCGCTGGACGTGCTTCCGGTCGAGGGCATCGACTGCATCCTGGTGCACGACGCGGCCCGGGCGTTCGTTCCGGTGGACGCGATCGAGCGGGTGGTCGCGGCGGTGCGAGCCGGGGCCCAGGCCGTCGTACCGGTAGTGCCGGTGACCGACACGATCAAGGTCGTCGGGCCCGGTGGCGAGGTGGTCGACACACCCGACCGGTCGACGCTGGTCGCCGTACAGACGCCGCAGGGATTCGAGCCCGGTGTGCTGCGTCGTGCGCATGCGGCCGGGGCGGACGCCGGGGTGACCGATGACGCGATGATGTGCGAGCGCCTGGGGGTCACGGTGCAGACGGTCGAGGGATCGGCGGACGCGTTCAAGGTGACCCGCCCGCAGGATCTCCTGCTCGCCGAGGCACTGCTCGCGGAGAGGCGGCTGTCGTGAAGGTGCCACGGGTCGGCAGCGGAGTCGACGTACATCCACTCGAGCCCGGCCGCCCGATGTGGCTGGCCGGCCTGCACTGGCCCGAGGAACCGGCCGGCCTGTCCGGGCATTCGGACGGTGACGCGGCCGCGCATGCCATCTGTACGGCGCTGCTGACCGCCGCGCGACTGGGGGATCTGGGCTCGAACTTCGGGACCTCCGAGCCGGAATGGGCCGGTGCCGCCGGCGTCGAGTTGGTCGCGGAGGCGGCGCGCCGGGTGCGGGCCGCCGGGTACGAGATCGGCAACGTCACGGTCCAGATCGTCTGCAACCGGCCCCGGATCGGCGTACGCCGGGAAGAGGCCGAGAAGGTCCTGTCAGCCGCGTGCGACGCCGAGGTTTCGGTGAGCGCGGCAACCACCGACGGCCTGGGCTTCCCCGGCCGCGGCGAAGGCATCGCCGCCATCGCCACCGCCCTCATCTACTAACCGGCAGCTCGACCGGGGCTTTCGTGAAGCGGGCGGTGCGGGGGTCGAGTTCGTTGCCTTGAGGTTGGGTCAAGGGGGCGTAGAGGTCGGGGCGGCGGCCGCGGAGCCAGCGGCGGCCGGTGGAGAGCGGGAGGAGGGACAGGTCCAGGTCGGCGGTGGTGACCGATTCGGCGGGGACTGCGGTCTCGGCGATCATCCGGCCGTACGGGTCGAGGATCATGCTGTTGCCGGTGCGGAGCTCGTCGTCGTCGCGGCCGACGCCGTTCGAGAACAGGACGAACAGACCGTTGTCGTGGGCCCGTGACGGCAGCCAGCGCAGCAACCACTCCCGCCCGTTCGGCCCGTTGAACGCCGCCTCGACGGCGTCGGGATCAGTGCCCCGGTTCTCCCACACCGACAGCGGGATCGGCTTCATCCCGTGCGGGCTGCGCGAGTCGGTCCCACCTGTCTGATGTGGCGCGAGCAGAACCGTTGCACCGAGCAACGCCGTGATCCGGACGTTCTCGACCAGGTTGTTGTCCCAGCAGATCAGCACCCCGGCCCGGAACCCCCACGGTGTGTCGAAGACCGTGTACGTCGACCCGCTCGCGATCGCTTCGTGCTCGAACGCGTGCAGCTTCCGATGGACGTGCACCTGCCCGTCCGGCAGGCACACGGCGTACGCGTTGAACAACACACCGTCGTCCTCCTGGAGAAACCCGAAGCCGATCCCGGCGTCGAGTTCCTTGGCCAGGGCAACGATCCGGCGGACCGACGGCCCGTCGGCGGACTCGGCCAGGTCGTGGCGGCGGGCTGGTCCGGGGTCGGCTCGAACTGGACAACGGCTGCGCGGAAGGTCGTCATACAGCCATCGAAACGCCGACGCATCCATGACGTCCAATCACTGTTTGCACGGATTCCATATCCTGAAGTTATGGATCTGCGGCTGCTCCGGGCGTTCGTCACGGTTGCCCGCCTGCGGAACTTCGGGTCGGCGGCCGCCGAGCCGTCGACCAGCCAGCCGGCGTTGACGAAACAG
>NZ_DASRVN010000115.1:0-3614 GCF_035655035.1 Kribbella sp.
TACGTCGCCAGCCATCGACGGGTACAGCTGTGGCCCCTCCACCAACGCAGGTACGTCGCCAAGGCCCCGCTCTCGCACGTCCTCGACTACCAGCTCCAGGCGGAGCTGAGCGATCCCCACGAAGGCATCGGCCGCGAACGAAGGTCCTACGGCGAGGTCTTCCGCCAACGGCCGCAGCGGTGGCAGCCGGTCGAGGTGTGCGTACGTCCACAGGTCGATCGGATGCAGCGGCAGGTCGCCGCGGCGGGCGAGGTC
The DNA here is from genome assembly GCF_035655035.1 of Kribbella sp. GTDB lineage: Bacteria > Actinomycetota > Actinomycetes > Propionibacteriales > Kribbellaceae > Kribbella. The sequence continues at coordinate 256 of NZ_DASRVN010000115.1, forward strand.
CCGCGCAATCGTCGACTTCCCCGCACCCGGGGCCCCACCGATCCACACCATCGCCGGCCAGCTCACCCGACATATCCTGCTAGGGCCGTATGTACGTCGCCAGTGAGGCCGCACCGGCCGGGGTGACCGAGGCCAGTTTCAGGTGCACCGGCTGGTCCAGCGGGCCGAAGATCTTCTCACCGTCGCCGACGATCGACGGGAGGGTCATCAGCCGGTACTCGTCGACCAGGTCCGCCGCCTGCAGCGCACGGATCACGCTCAGGCTGCCGGTGACCGCGACCGTCCGCGGCTCCGACCGCACGTACTCGGCCAGCGAGCCCGGCATCAGCGTCGAGTTCGGGAACGCCGAGAGATCGGTCAGCGAGTGCGACGCGACCACCTTGGCCATCTTGTTCATCCGGGTGGAGAAGTCGTCGGTCCGGTTCGGCCAGAGCCTGCTGAACAGCTCCCAGGTGTTCCGGCCGAGCAGCAGCACGCCGGTGTCCATCAGCTCGCCCAGCCGGAACTTGTCCCCACCGGTGGTCTCCGGTCCGTGCCGGAACGCCCAGCCGCCGTACGGCGTGCCCTGCGACCCGTCCGGGTCCGTGATGACGCCGTCCATGCTGACGAATGCGGTGACGATGACGTGGCCCATGGTTCCTGCTCCTTCGTTGCTGCGGTTGATGCCGGTACATACCGCCGACAGGCCCGCGATTCATCGGTCGTGTGACCTTGACCTCATTCAGCCAGCCCGTCTACCGTATGTTGTATGCAATCCCGCGGTGCGCACCTCGAGGCGATCCGGGACGACGGCGTCGTGGTGCACAGCCCCCGCGGCGACTTCACCGCCCGGACCCCGGCCACCGACGACCCGGCCGAGATCGGCCCGGTCGACTACGTCTTCCTCGGGCTGAAGGCGAACTCGTACGCCGCCGCCGGCCCGCTGCTACACGACCGTACGGTCGCGGTCGCCGCCCAGAACGGCATCCCCTGGTGGTACTTCCACGGCCTCAAGGGCCCGTACGAAGGCCGCTGGATCTAGTCGGTCGACCCGGGCAGCGCGGTCACCCGGTGCTCGACCTGGACCGCGCGGTCGGCTGTGTCGTCTACTGCTCGACGCAGCTCGAGGCGCCGGGCGTCGTACGGCATCTGGAAGGCACCCGCTTCTCGATCGGCGAGCCCGCGGGCGGTACCTCGGAGCGCTGCGAGCGGTTCAGTACGGCGATGGTCGCCGGCGGGCTGAAGTGCCCGGTCGAGGCGGACATCCGCAACGACATCTGGATCAAGCTGCTCGGGAACGCGGCCTTCAACCCGATCAGTGCGCTGGCCCGGGCGACGATGGTGGAGATCGCCACGCACCAGGGCACCCGGCAGATGGTCCGGCTGATGATGGAGGAGTCGCTGCGGATCGCGGCCGCGCTCGGCTGCCACCCGGACATCTCGGTGGACAAGCGGCTGGACGGCGCCGAGCGGGTCGGCGGGCACAAGACGTCGATGCTCCAGGACCTGGAGAAGGACAAGCCGCTCGAGCTCGACGTCATCCTCGCCGCGGTGGTCGAGCTGGCGGACCTCACCGGCGTACCGGCGCCGACGTTGCGCGCCGTTCATGCGGTCGCCGACCTGCTGGCCAGCAAGATCGGCGCCTGACGCGCCGTGAAACCGATGTGTTGACGCAAACATGTCTAGACTCCTGCCACACGGGAGGTGCCGGGTGGAGGGAACGGTAGGAAGACGGCGGCGGGGTCCGTCGATGGCCGATGTCGCGCAGCTCGCCGGGGTGTCCGGGCAGACCGTCTCACGGGTCGCGAACGGCCGGCAGAACGTCGACGCGCTCACCCGCGCCCGCGTGCAGGACGCGATGCGTCAGCTCGGCTACCGCCCGAACGGCGCCGCACGGGCCCTGCGCAGCGGCGAGTTCCGCAGCATCGGCGTGATCGTCTTCGAACTCTCCACGTTCGGTACGACGCGAACCCTGGACGCGATCGCCACCGCTGCCACCGCGCGCGGGTACTCCGTCAAGCTGATGCCGGTGCTGTCGGTCAACCGTCAGACGGTCGCGGACGCGTTCAGCCGGCTGGGGGAGCAGGCCGTGGACGGCGTCATCATGATGATCGAGGCGCACGTACTGGAGGAAGTGCGGCTGCCCGTCGGGCTCCCGGTCGTGGTGGTGCATGCCGGTGCGCACTACGACCACCCGGTCATCGACACCGACCAGACGCAGGGCGCCCGGCTGGCGACAGAGCATCTGCTCGAGCTGGGGCACCGGACCGTCTGGCACGTCGCCGGGCCGTCCTCGTCGTTCGCGGCCGACCAGCGTCGCCGATCCTGGGAGCAGACGCTCCGCGACCGCGGTTGCGACGTACCGCAGGTGCTGTTCGGGGACTGGACGTCGGCCTCCGGGTACGACGCCGGCCGCCGGCTCGCCGCGGATCCGGACGTCACCGCGATCTTCGTCGCCAACGACCAGATGGCGCTCGGCGTCCTGCGGGCCCTGCACACGCACGGCCGGGCGGTGCCGGACGACGTCAGCGTGGTCGGCTTCGACGACATGGAGGAGGCGGCGCAGTTCTGGCCGCCGCTCACCACCGTGCGTCAGTCCTTCACCGACATCGGCCGCCGCAGCGTCGACACCCTGCTCGCCGAGATCCACGCGATCGACCACCAACCCCCGCTCGCCGAGATCCACGCGATCGACCACCAACCCCCGCTCGCCGTCCCCACCGCACTCATCCTCCGGGCCAGCACCGCCGGTCCCCGCTGACCTTCGGCGGCTCGACAGGACGTATACGTCCACTGCGCCGTGGTCGAGCCAGCGCCAGGCCTGCGGGAGGGGGTGTACACACCTACACGTACTGTCGACCTGCCGAAGTCTCGGGGGAGAGGACTGCCCGGAGCAGGGCGGCGGTTTCGGTGGGGGTCTTGCCGACCTTCACGCCGACGGCCTCGAGGGCCTCCTGCTTCGCGGCGGCGGTGCCGGACGAGCCGGACACGATCGCGCCCGCGTGACCCATCGTCTTGCCCTCCGGCGCGGTGAAGCCCGCGACGTACCCGACGACCGGCTTGGTCACGTTCTCCTTGATGAACGCGGCCGCCCGCTCCTCGGCGTCACCACCGATCTCACCGATCATCACGATCGCGTCGGTGTCCGGGTCGTCCTGGAACGCCTGCAACGCATCGATGTGCGTCGTACCGATGATCGGGTCGCCACCGATCCCGATCGCGGTCGAGAACCCGAAGTCCTGCAGCTCGTACATCATCTGGTACGTCAGCGTGCCGGACTTCGACACCAGACCGATCCGGCCCTGGCCGGCGATGCTGGCCGGGATGATGCCGGCGTTCGACTCGCCCGGGGTGATGATGCCGGGGCAGTTCGGGCCGAT
>NZ_DASRVN010000116.1:0-22516 GCF_035655035.1 Kribbella sp.
CTCGACGCCGAAGCCCCCGAGCCGCTGATCTCCGGCGTACTCGACTTCGACCGCACCGAATTCGGCGACCCCGCAGCCGACTGGACAATCCGCATGGCCCAAGCCAAACCCGACGAACGCGAGGCGTTCTGGGAGTCCTACGGCCCCCTGGACACCTCACCAACAGCAACCCACCGAGCCCACCTCTACGAAACCCGCCACCTAGCCACCATCCGCCTGGAACGCCACCGCCTAACCAAACCCGCCCCAGTCCACGAAACCTACGCCTCCATGGCAAAGGCCCTCGCCGCCCTCGCCTGAGCGGTCGGCTCAGGTCCGGCGGCCGGTGCGGGCAGCGAAGTCGTCGAGCGCGGTGATGACATCGCGGGCGATCCACGCGCGGTCGCGTCGGCCGGTGGAGATCTGCTTCAGAACCTGTACATCGACGAGCTGATCAATGGCGCGCTGGGCAGCCGGTTGCGACACTGCGAGGTGCTGCCGGACGTACGCGACCGTGACCGCCGGCTGGCTGAGCAGGAGCGGCAGGAGGCGCCGGGCAGCTGAACCCTTGCGTGACGGGACGGTGTCCTGCCACGAGGCGTAGATCCCGGTGAGGTCGCTGACCAGCCTTCGGCCGTTGCCGACGGCAGCAAACGATGCGCGGCTGAACTGCGTGATGATCGGTGTCGGATCGCCGTCGCGGTACGAGCCGAGCGCCGCGAAGTACGCATCGGTGTCGGTGAGCAGGCCCGCGGAGACCGGGACCGTCAGCCGCCTGGTCACGCCGGATCGTCGGAGCATCGCGTGGACCAGTGTGCGGCCGGTGCGGCCGTTGCCGTCGTTGAACGGATGGATCGTCTCGAACTGGGCGTGCGCGATCGAGAGTTGTGTGAGGACAGGGATGTCGGTACGTCGGCAGAACGCGACGAGGTCCTCGAGCAGCGCCGGGACACGCTCGTGCCGTGGTGGAACGAACGTCGCGGTGTGCGGAGTCGGCCCACCGCCGATCCATACCTGCCCGTCCCGGACCATGCCCGGGCGAGCGTAGGACTGATCGTGCATGAGGGCGCGGTGTGCGGCGAGGATCGAGCCGACGCTGAGATCGTCGGCGAGACCGATCGCCTTCTGCATGGCTTCGACGTTGGCTGCGACCAGGCGAGCGTTCTGGCCGGCGGATTCGTTCAGGGTCGCGATCGCCAGCGCCTTGGCCCCTGCTGTGACTCCTTCGATCTGCGATGACGACGCCGACTCGGTGCGTAGCAGGACGACAGCGAGCGGCGCGAGTTCGCCGTCGGCCGCGGGGAGTGAGGCGGCCAGTTCGGCGTCGAAGCGGGAGATCTCGATCAGTGCGTCCTCGGCCGCGGCGGCAACGTCGGACGGGATGTCGAACTGCAGGCCGGCGATGTCCGGCGGAATCGATGCGAGGTACGAACCCCGTGCCTCCGCTCGCTCGCGCCGAGACATCGGCTGACCGACCGCGTCCCACGCGCAACGCTCCCAGCCGACGGATAGTTGGTTCACACCGTCCACTGTATAACTTTGTTCAAGTAAAGTTATACAGAACTCAAGCTGGTGGGACGAATTCGACGCGGACGCCGAGGAGGCGGATGGGGCGGTGGAGGTCGAACTTTTGCAGGAGGGTCAGGGCGGTGGTGGCGATTACTTCGGCGTCCTGGGTGGGGGAGGGGAGTTTGCGGCTCTTGATCGGGGTGTAGAAGTTGACGAAGCGGAGCTTGACCCAGACGCGTTGGATGGTGCGGCCTTCGGCGACGACCTCCTGGGTGACTTCGGTGGCGATGCGGTGGAGTTCGCGTTCGACGGATTCGCGGTCGGCGAGGTCGGTGGGGAACGTCTCCTCGTGACTGCGGGAGACCGGTTCGCGGGGGACGTCGGTGAGTTGGGTGTCGCCGAGACCGCGGCCGAGGGCGGCGTACCAGGTGCCCATCTTGGGGCCGAAGCGCTTCTTCAGTACGTCGACGTCGGCCGCGGCCAGGTCGGCGACCGTCAGCAGGCCGAGTTCGTTGAGGTTGTGCTCCATCCGGGCACCGATGCCCCAGAGGTCGCGGACCGAGCGGTGGTCCATCACCGAGCGCCAGTTCGCGGCGGTCAGCCGGTAGATCCCGGTGCCTTCCCCGGAGCGTTTCGCGAAATTCGTGGCGAGTTTGGCGCGGGTCTTGTTGTCGCCGATGCCGACGCAGCAGGTCAGCCCGGTCCGTTCCAGTACCGCGGCCCGCAGCTCCGCGGCGAGCGTCTCCGGGTCGTCGGTCTCCGCCCCGACGAAGCACTCGTCCCAGCCCCACACCTCGACGACCACCGGGAACGTCCGCAGCGTGTCCATCACCTCGGCCGACGCCGCGTCGTACGCGGCCGGATCCGACGGCAGGAACACCGCGTCGGGACACTTCTTGTACGCCGCCCGCACCGGCATCCCGGAATGTACGCCGAACGCGCGCGCCTCGTACGACGCGGTGGCGACCACCTGTCGTGGCAGGGCCGGATCGCCCGATCCACCGACCACGACAGGCAGCCCGCGAAGTTCAGGCCGGCGCCGGATCTCGACGGCCGCGATGAACTGATCCATGTCCACGTGCAGGACCCACCAGCTCATACCTCACAGGTAACCACATCAGCTGGACGCACTGGAGTACGTCAGTACGCCGCGCCGCCACACCACCCGTACCAGCAGCACCGCCAGGACGGACAGCCCGACTCCGAGCGCCACCGGTGACCACCCGAGGTCGCCCGCCAACGCCCGTACCGGGAACGTCGTCGCGAACGCCACCGGGAACGCGAACGTCAGGAACGTCCGTACGGCGACCGGGAAGAACACCAACGGGTACCGGCCGGCCTCCACCAGGCTCAGGAACACGATCCCGATCGAGTTCACCGACTGCAGCCAGAACGCCAGGAACGACAACGCCGACCACACGCTCGTCAGCAGCACCAGCCCGCAGCACATCAGTACGAAGGCCTGCACGACCTGCCTCGGCCCGAAGCTGATCCCGGTCTGCACCAGCCCGATCACCAGTACGACGATGCCGCTGGCAACGTTCGTCAGCTCCGCGACGTTGATCCACCGGAACGTCAGGTAGAACTGGCTCGACACCGGCCGCAGCAGGACCCCGTCCAGCTCGCCTTCGGTGAGGTACGTCGTCATCCGGTTCAGGTTCGGCGCGACGAACGTGGCGATCAGCCCGGTGACGATCTGGAACACACCGACCAGCGCGATCACCTCCGCCCGCGACCACCCGTGCACCTCGGAGGTGAACCCGAACAGCAGCAGCGTCGGTACGACTCCCAGCCCGAGCTGCACGAGTCCGACGAGCAACGTGGTCAGGAAGTGCGCCCGGTAATGCGTCTCCCGGACGAGGGCCTGCAGGAAGAACCGCCGCCACAGCTTCAGGTGCAGCCAGATCCTCATGCGCCCACCGCCGAGTACGCGCGGATCCCGGCCGCCCACACGGCCCGGGCGAGCACGGCGAGCACGACGACGTACCCGAGCTGGAAGCCGAACCCGCTGAGCAACTCCCGCCCGGTCAGGTGACCGGCGACGATCTCGACCGGGAACGACACCGTGTACCGGAACGGCTGGTGGTCGACGAACGCGCGCGACCAGGACGGCATCAGCGCCAGCGGTACGACGGCACCGGACAGCACGCCCGAGATGATCACCCGGGCCTGCACCAGAGCGCTCACGTCGTCCATCCAGAACGCCAGCGACGCGATCAGGATGTCGATCGTGAACACCAGCACCGCCCCGAGCAGGATGCTGACCACGAACAGCGCCCAGCGCCCCGGGGCGGCCGGGAGGTTCATCGAGTCCCGGAAGATCCACCACACGATGCCGATCATCGGGACCAGCGCGATCAGCTTGAGGAACTTCTCCGACAGGTTGTTCGCGACGAACCCGACCAGCAGCGACGCCGGCCGGATCATCCAGCTGGACAGCTTCCCGAGCCGGATGTCCTGCGCGAGGAATCCCGCCATCCACGACGAGGTCGCCATCGTCACGAAGCCGAGCAGCACGAAGTACGTCGTCACGTACCGCTCGTCGACCGGAAGCTGCGCCCCGCTCGCGAGCGCTGTGCGCCAGATCAGCAGCGAGATGATCGGCACGCAGATGTTCGCGAGCATGAAGATCACCCAGGCCGCCCGGTACACGGACTGCTGCGCGATCTCCGCCGCCGTCATCCGCCGGACGACGCGAAGGTTTCGCGTGATCGTGCTCATGACGCGTCGCCGAGCGTGCTGCGGTGCAGGAACAGGTCGCGCATGATGTCCTCGATGTCGGCGTCCGCGACATCGAGGTCGACGAGCGGGCCGAGCCGGGTCAGCTGCTCCATCACCGCACCGGCGCGCTCGCGTTCGGCCTCGAGCTTCACCGTCGGCCCGGAGGTCTCAACCCCGGTCACCCCGTCCAGCCCCCCGAGCACAACCAGCCGGGAGGCGTCGACCGGCGACGCGTACGTCGCCCGCACCAGCTTGCGCGGGCGCGCCGTACGGACCAGATCGTCCAGCCCACCGTCGAACTGCAGCTGTCCGTGGTCGATGATCATCACCCGCGAGCAGAGCGCCTCGATGTCGTCCATGTCGTGGCTGGTGATCAGGATCGTGGTGCCGCGGAGCCGGTTGACCTCGGCCAGGAACGAACGGACGCGGGCCTTCGCGACCACGTCCAGCCCGATCGTCGGCTCGTCCAGGAACAGGATCTCCGGTCCGTGGACGAGGGCGGCCATCAGCTCGAGCTTCATCCGCTCACCGAGGGAGGTCTTCCGGACCTGCACGTTCAGCAGGTGCTCGACCTCGAGCAGTTCGGCGAGCTCGGCGACGTTGCGGTCGAACTGCGCGGTGGACAGGCCGTATATGTCCTTGTGCAGCAGCAGGCTCTCCATCGCCGGGACGTCCCACCACAGCATGGTCTTCTGGCCCATCACCAGCGCGATCCGGCGCAGGTAGTCGGGTTTGCGATCGGACGGCGTGTGGCCGAGTACGTCGAGGTCGCCGGAGGTCGTGTAGAGCAGACCGGACAGCATCTTCAGCGTGGTCGTCTTGCCGGCACCGTTCGGGCCGAGCAGTCCGACGACCTCACCGCTGCCGATCGTGAACGAGATCTTGTCGACGGCGAGCCGGGTCTCGTACTTACGCCGTACCAGGCTCTTCAACGCACCGCCGAGCCCGGCCCGCTGCTGGTGAAACGTGTAGGTCTTGGTCAGATCATGTGCAGCGATAACAGGCGTCACGGAATGCACCGCTTTCGAGAGAATGTCGGGACCGGGCAGCGTCAACGCGCAAACGCGCAGAGCGCAGGCCACGCACCTCGCCGATCAATCCGCGACGGGTGGTCGACATCGCTCCCTGTGGGTCCTTCCGACGTGCGGCTGCCACCTGACACGGTAATCCGACCCGGAAAGCGTCGTCCAGCAGGTTTTCAGCGCTGGAAGGCGTCCCGGTGCTCGGCGACCCACTGGGCGAACGTCCGCGCCGGGCGGCCGAGTACCTGCTCGACGGTGTCCGTCGGCGCCGCGGCCAGGCCGTGCGCGTACCGGTCCATCAGCGCGTGCGCGAACGCTTCGGGCAGGCCGTTGGCGACCATTCCCCGTACGGCGGCCTCTGCCGGGACCTCCTCGAACCGCAGCGGCAGACCGAGGACCGTGCCGATGCCCTCCACCAGCTGCCGCTGGCTCAGCGCCTCCGGCCCGGTGATCGCGAGCCGCTGCCCGTCCCAGCGATCGTCGAGCAGTACCTCGGCCAGTACGGCGGACACGTCGGCCTCGTCGATCAACGCCTCGGCGAACCCGGCGTACGGCGCCCGGACGACGTCGCCGGACCGGACCTGCGCCCCGAACAGCCCGACCACGTTCGCGGCGAACGACGCCGGCCGTACCGCGACCCACGGCAGCTCACCCGCGACCACCGCCGCCTCGACCTCGCGGTTCCGATCACCGTTCCACCGCGACGGCTGCAACGCCGGATCGTCGTCGACGTTGATCGCCGACATCACCACCACCCGCCGCACGCCGTACTCAGCCGCCAGCTTCACCAGCTCCCCGGCCCGCTCGCCGACCGCCCGCGGGTGCACGAACAGGACGTCGACACCCTCCAAGGCGTCCCGCATCCGATCCACCACAACCCGCCCAACCACCCGAACCGCCGCCCCACGCCCGGCCAGCCCCGAAACCAACGGCCGCCCAACCGTCCCCGTCCCACCAGTCACCAGAATCATCGCCAACCCCTAAATACGAGTCCCATATATTATGATTCCCATACTAACCAGAAGGAGACGAATGAACGAGCTCGAGCTCTCCGCCGGACCCCTGCAGTACGTCGACAGCGGCACCGGCCCGGTCGTCGTACTGCTGCACGGACTCCTGATGGACGCGTCGCTGTGGGACGACGTGATCGCCGACCTGTCCGCGGACCATCGCTGCATCGCGCCCACGCTGCCGTTCGGCGCGCACCGGAAACCGCTGAACGCGGGTGCCGACCTGTCGCTCCCGGGCATCGCCGCACTGGTCGGGGAGCTGCTCGACCGGCTCGACCTGCAGGACGTCGTACTCGTCGGGAATGACACCGGGGGAGCCGTCGTTCAGCTGGTCCTTCGCGAGGAGGCGAAGCGGGTCGCCCGTGCCGTGCTCGCGTCGTGCGAGGCCTTCGACAACCTGCCGCCCGGGCTGACCGGTCGGACGCTCGCGCTGTCCGGCAGGCTGCCGCCCGCGCTGTTCGGCGCGTTCATGCAGCAGCTCCGAGTGCGGGCGGTCCGCCGATCGCCGTTTGCCTTCGGTACGTTGACGAAGCGTGGCGACGCCGCGACCGCCCGCTGGATCCGGCCGGTGCTCGAGCAGTCCGAGATCCGCGCGCAGACAGTACGCATGCTGCGGGCGGTGTTCGCAGATCGCCAGATCCTCGAGAAGGCGGCGCCGGACCTCGCGCGCTTCGACCGTCCGGCGCTGGTGGTCTGGGCGGCCGACGACCGGGTGATGCCGCGCGACCACGGCCGGCGGCTCGCGGACCTGCTGCCACAGGCCGACTTCGAGCTGGTCGAGGACAGCTACACGCTGATCCCGCTCGACCAGCCGACCCGGTTCGCCGACCTGATCAGGCGGTTCGCCTAGAGGGCCTTGCGCATCTGCTGCGAAGTAACGACGTAACCAAGCGAGTCGTACAACGCGATCGCGGTGTGGTTGTCACCGAAGACGTTCAGGTCGAGGGCGGTGTGCCCGCAGCGGCGGCACTCCTGCTCAGCGGCGAGCATGATCGCGCGGCCGTAGCCCTTGCCGCGGTGCGCGGGCGACACCTCGACGCCGTACACGAACGGCGTCCGCGAGCGGGTGCTGATCCACAGACTGCCGACCGGTACGTCGTCCGCGAACGCGGTCCAGATCAGCTGCTGCTCGGTGTCCGGGCCGTCCGGCAGCAGCTTGTCGGTCTCCTGCCGCGAAACGGCCAGCGCCTCCTCCGCGGACAGCCCCCGCTCCGTCCCGATCGCGGTCGCGAACGTGCTCATGGCCTGTTCCTTCCACCCCGGATACTCGGCAGCGGAAATCGGGCGAAGTTCCACTCTCGGTGTAGTCACGCCCCGACGATAAGCCTCGCCTAGTCTGAGCGGCATGGAGTTGACGTTGGAGGTGGCTCAGAAGCTGCTGGCCGCGCAGCCGTTCAGTGTGTTGGTGGGGGCGCGGGTGACTGCGTTCGGGGACGGTGGGGCCACGTTGGAGCTCGACATTCGGGAGGATCTCCAGCAGCAGAACGGGTTTCTGCACGGCGGCGTGCTGAGTTACGCGGCCGACAACGCGCTCACCTTCGCGGGTGGTGCGGCGCTGGGCCCGAATGTGCTGACGGGTGGATTCACCATCAACTACCTGCGGCCGGCGCAAGGCGACGTACTGCGGGCCGTCGCCACGGTCGTGCACGCAACCAGCCGACAAGCGACCTGCACCTGTGAGGTGCGCACCGTCGACGGCGGCACCGAGACCCTGTGCGCGCTGGCCCAGGGCACGGTGATCGCCGTCCGCCGGTGACTACTTGAAGCTGGCCAGGAAGGTCTTCAGGATCGGCCCGGCGGTGTGCGAACCGGACGCGCCGCCCTCGACGATCACCGCGAACGCGACGTCGCCGCGGTAGCCGGCCATCCACGCGTTCGTGGTGACCTTGCCGCCCACCACGACCTCGGCGGTACCGGTCTTCGCCGCGACCGTGCCGCTCCCGGCGAGGACGCTCGCCGTACCGCCGGTGACCGTCGTCCGCATGAACGTCCGCAGCGCCGCCACCGTCGCCGCGGGCAGCGGTGAGGCAGCCGCCCCGGCCGCGTCCTTGCCCGGCACCAGCACCGGCTTCATCGCCGTACCGTGGTCGACCGTCGCGGCCACCAGCGAGATCGCCAGCGGGCTGGCCGTGACGGTGCCCTGGCCGATCATCGACGCGGCCTCCTCGACGTCGTCCTTCGGCGCCGGCACCTGGCCGCCGTACGCGCCGATCGACAGGCCCAGTTCGCGGCCGATGCCGAACATCGCGGCGGCCTTCGTCATCGCGTCCTTCGGCAGCTTCGCGTGCTGCGAGATGAACGCGGTGTTGCAGGACTCGTTGAACGCCTTCTGCATCGTGCCCGCGCCGTACGCGGTGAGACCGTCGTAGTTCTTGAAGGTCTTGCCGAACACGTTGATCGTCGGCGTGCACGGAAGCGGCGTCGTCGTGGTCTCACCGGCACCGAGCAGCGCCGCGGAGGTGACGATCTTGAAGGTCGAACCCGGCGCGTACCGGCCCTGGAACGCGCGGTTGTAGTTCGTCGGCTGCGGGCCGTTCGCCGCGGCGAGGATCTGCCCGGTCGACGCCTGCACCGCGACCAGCGAGGCCGGCAGCTTGCTGGTCGCGAGCGCGGCCTCGGCGGACTTCTGCATATTCGTGTCGAGGGTCGTCTTCACCGGCGTACCGGCGGTGCCCTTCTGCGTGAAGACCGTCTTGATCGTGAGCTTGGTCTTCCCGTCCCGCAACGTGACCGTACCGCCCGGCGTACCGGCGAGCTGCTGCTGGAACGCGTACTGCAGGCCGGTGGCCCCGAGCTGGTCCTGCGCCGACGCCGTCGGGCCGGCGTTCTTCAGCGTGTCCGCGGTCGCGGTCCTCATCGTGCCGATGATCGACTTCGCGAACGTCGAGGTCGGCGGCAGCGACTGGGTGCCGCCCATGGTCAGTACGCCGGGCAGCGCCTGCATCTTCGGCCGCAGCGCGTCCCACTCCTCGGCCCGGATCGTGATCGCGTCCACGAACTGCCCGGCCGGCGCCGCCTTCGCCCGCGCCGCGAGCTTGGCGCCGTCGACCTGCAGGTACTTCGTGAACGCCGCGTAGGTGGCCGCCGTCGCCTTGGTGCCGGACGCGACGCCGACGATCACGACCTGCCGGTTCGCGGTCAGCGCGACGCCGTTGCGGTCCAGGATCGACGCGCGGGCCGGGAGCGCCCGGACCCGCTTCAGGTAGTTGTTGTCGCCGAGGCCCGGGTAGATGGTGTCGCCCGAAGCCTTGATCTTCCAGGTGTCACCGGTCTTCACCGCGGTCGCCGTACTGGTCCACTTCATCGTGCCGATACCGCGCAACTGCGCCTCGACGGCCAGGTTCTGCGTGCAGTTGCTGGCGTCGGAGCACTTCGGGTTGTCCTGCGGGGTGACCGTCACGGTGTTGGCCACCAGCGCGCTGTCGGTGTCGTCGAGACGCTTGGCGAACACGGTCGGGTTATCGGTGAGCGCGCCCGCCGCGTCCGGTTTCCCGTTCGGTGCCCAGGCCTTCACCCAGGCGTCGGCGAACTGCTTGATGACGGCTCCGGACGCGTTCTGCTCGTCGTTCCCGGACTTGCCGCCGCCGGACTTGCCGCCCGAACAACCGGCGGTGATCAGCAGACTACTCAGGCAGACGATCGCAGTGGTTCGCTTCACGTTCCCAACTCTCGCACGACGACGGATGGACACCGGGACACGGCCTTCGGCGTGTGGCTACCTCGGAAACCTACTCAACCTCGCCAAGTACGACGCCCGCACCGGCTCCGGAGTTGGCCGTAAAGCAGGCCTGAATCGGGGGCAAGACGATCCGGGAATTGGTCTGCCGGAATCTGGAACCGCGTTCCACGGCTACCCGGTGCGGCGTATTCTGCTCCTTTGTGACCCGCCTTGCGCTGCACAGCCGCCTGATCCCCGGAACCGAAGAGGCCTACGAGACCGAGCACGCCCGCGTCTGGCCGGAACTGATCACGGTGATGCACGCCGCCGGGATCAGCGACTGGTCGATCTGGCGCAGCGGCCGGGACCTGTTCCACCTGGTCGAGTCCGACGACTACGAGGCGGCGGTCGCGTACCTCCGCGACAACCCCACCGACCAGCGCTGGCAGCAACACATGAGCCAGTTCGTCGAGGGCTTCGCGGAAAACCCCGAAGGCGTCGCCGGTCAGTCGTTGCGGCACGTCTGGACGATGAGCGAGCAGGGCGACTAGTACATCTCCCAGACCAGTACTTCGGCTCCGTCCGGTCCGGCGGTGAGTCGTCCGCCGACGTCGGTCAGCCGTACGGCGTCCGCGGTGCCGAGCGCGGTGTCGTCGAGGGTCGCCGTACCGGTGGCGACGAAGAGATGCAGGTACGGCGCCGTTGGCAGCTGGATCGTGCCGCCCGGGCCCAGTCGTGCCACGGACATCCCGGCGGCCGGCTGGTTGATGTGGATCGCGGTCGATGACGCATGCTTGGCAAGACCCGACGCCACCGGGACCAGCTCGCCGGTGGACAGGTCGAGCTCCGCTTGCTCGTACGACGGCGGCAGGTCGAACCGGTCCGGGCGGACCCACATCTGTACGTAGTGCACCGGGTCGGCACCGTCGTTCCACTCCGAGTGCTGGATACCGGACCCCGCACTCATCCGCTGCGCGAGCCCGGGATGCACCTCACCGCTGTTCCCCTCTGAGTCCCGGTGCGCCAGTGCGCCCCGCAGTACCCAGGTGACGATCTCCAGGTCCTGGTGCGGATGCGTACCGAACCCGGTGCCCGGGGCAACCGTCTCGTCGTTGTGCGCAACCAGAAACCCGAATCCGACGTTGGCCGGATCGTAGTGCGGCCCGAACGAGAACGAGTGCCGCGAGTCCAGCCACTCGCTCGCCGTCCGAAACCGCCCACCCGCCCGCTGGATGTCCACAGCCTTAGTAATACCCCTTCTGCCCGTCGAGCAGTTCGCGCATGGTGTCGAGGTGCCCGAGATGCCGCGCCGTCTCCTCGACCATGTGGATCAGGATCCAGCGCAGCGACGGACGGAACTCCGCGTCCTTGCCAAGGTCGTCCAGCGAGTGCGCCGCGGTGATCTCGTTCGACTGGGCCCACTGCGCGTCGTACTCGTCCAGCAGCTGCGCCAGCGGCACACCGTCCACCCGCCAGTCGGCGCTCTCCGGCTCCTTCCGGAATCCCGGATTGCTCTCCTCCGGTTCGCCCAGGAAGATCACGTTGAGCCAGAGGTGCTCGTTCCAGCGCAGATGCGAGACCAGGCCCGCCGGCGTCATCAACGGTGACGTCGGGAACACCGCCCGATGCTCGTCGGCCGCCGCGAGCCCCTCCAGCTTCCGCCGTACCAGCGCCCGCTGCAGGTCGAGCCACCCCACCACCTGCAGCCGCTCGTCCGCTGTCATTGCCGGCCGCTTCTCGTAGAAGTTCATGCCTGGACAGTAACGACAACGGACTGCGCCGCTCGGTGGGCGGCGCAGTCCGGTCTATGGGGTGAGACGCTTGGTCAGCCGGTTGGGTTCCCGTTGTCGGAGCCGAGGGTTGCGGTGATGGTCTGGGTCTTGCCGCTCCGGGTGATGGTGAGCTTCACCTGATCGCCCGGGCGGTGCGAGCGGACCGCGGCGACCAACGCGTCCCCTGACGCGATCGCCTTGCCGTCCACGGCGGTGACCACATCACCTGACCGCAGACCGGCCTTGTCCGCCGCACCGCCGGACGTAACCTCGCCGAGGCGCGCTCCATTAGTGAGCCCGTCGGAGGACTGCGCGTCGCCGACCGTCACACCGAGCCGCGCATGCGTGGCCTTGCCCTTGGCCACCAGCTCGTCGATGATCGGCTTGGCCTGGTCGATCGGGATTGCGAAGCCCAGGCCAATGCTCCCGCCGGCGGATTGTCCCGATCCGCCCGCGGTTTTGATCGCGCTGTTGATACCGACCACCTGGCCGGCGAGGTCGATCAGGGCGCCGCCGGAGTTCCCCGGATTGATCGCGGCGTCCGTCTGGATTGCTGGGAAGACCGTCGTACTGTCCTGCTGCGAGTCGCCGGACGTCACCGGCCGGTTCAGCGCCGAGACGATGCCGCTGGTCACGGTCGCCTCCAGCCCGTACGGCGAGCCGATCGCGACCACGCCCTGCCCGACGGCCAGCTTCCCGCTCTGGCCGAGGGTGGCCGGCGTCAGGCCGCCGGTGTTCGCGTGGATGACCGCGAGGTCGGTCAGCGGGTCGGTGCCCTTGACCGTGGCCGGTACCGTGCGGCCGTCGTTGAGGATGACGGTCAGCGTCGCGCCCTGCCCGGCGCCCGCGACCACGTGGTTGTTGGTGACGATCAGGCCGTCCTTGCTGATCACGATGCCTGAGCCGGTCGCCTGGCCCTGACTGGACGCGACCGCGATCTTCACGACGCTCGGCAGCACCTTCGCGGCGGCGCTCTGCACGGTGCCGTCGGGCGCCGACGCGGGGGCCGCCTGGTTGCCGTTCAGCGGGGCGGTCACGGACGGGGTGTTCGTGGTGTGGTCGTTGCTGGCCGAGTACACGGCCGCGCCGCCGACACCGCCCGCCGTACCGACGATCAGCGCGGTGAGCGCTACCGCGGCCAGCCCGAGGCGGCGCTTAGGCTTCGGCGCCGTGGCGACGGCCTGCTGTGGTCCGAGGGGCCAGTTCGGGCCCGAAGACGTCCCCTGATGCGTCCCCGGCCCGAACTGCGGGTAAGTGCCCCCACCTGCGGGGTACTGGCCCTGCCGCTGCCCCTGCGGCCCCGAGTCCAGCCGCGGCTGCCCGCCTTGCGGCGCGTACTGCTGCTGCTGATGCTGCCCGTACATCGGCAGCTGCTGCGTCCGCTCCGGTCCTTGCGGTCCCTGCGCATTCTGGCCGGGTTGCGGCTGCGGCTGCTGCGGCTGGTTCTCGGTCATGGCACGTACTTTGTCGGCCGGACCTGAAAACCGCCTGAAGATCCCCTCGGAGTGACCGAAGAACTCCATGAAGATCCTCTGAAGGACCTGTGAGGCTGCTCTCAGCGGGTCTGCGTGGCCGCGTGCGGGAGCCAGAGGGTGAACTGGGCGCCGGCTCCGGGGGCGTTGCGGGCGTAGATCATGCCGCCGTGCTGTTCTGCGGCGTGCTTGACGATGGCGAGGCCGAGGCCGGAGCCGGGGCGGCTGCGGGCTTCGCTGGAGCGATAGAAGCGGTCGAAGACGTGTGGCAGGTCGGCCTCGGCGATGCCGGGGCCGGAGTCGGTGACGGTCAGTACGCCGTCCAGCAGGCGGACCGTGACGTGTCCGACGGGCTCGCCGTCGCTCCGCTGTTCCGCGCCGTCGGGGACGCTGTACTTCGCCGCGTTGTCGAGCAGGTTCATCACGGCGCGGCCGAGCAACCGCTCGTCACCCCAGACCGGGAACGGCGTCAGCTGCACGTCCCACTCCAGTCCGGGTGCGCGTCGACGTACCTTGATCACCGCGTCCTGGACCACGTTCGAGAGCTCGATCAGCTCCGCGTTCCGCACCTGCGGAGTGTCGCGGGCGAGCTCGGTCAGGTCGCCGATCAGCTGGGTCAGCTCGTCCATCTGCGCGCGTACGTCGTCCAGCAGCTGCTGCCGGTCCTCCGGGCGGAGGCCGCCGCGCTTGTCCGCCTGAGCGAGCAGGTCGAGGTTGGTACGGACGCTGGTCAACGGCGTACGCAACTCGTGGCCCGCGTCCCCGACGAGTCGGCGCTGCCGGTCGCGGGACTGCGCGAGCGCACCGAGCATCGCGTTGAACGCCATCGCGAGCCGGGAGATCTCGTCGGTACCGGTGACCGGGATCGGCTTCAGGTCCTCGGTCGCCGCGACATGCTCCGCCGCCCCGGTCAACCGCGCCAACGGCCGCAACCCCGACCGCGCTACCGCGTTCCCGGCCAGCGCTGCCCCGATCACCCCGATCAACCCGAACGCCCACAGAACGATCCCGAGGTTGTGCAAGGTCTGGTCGATGGGCCCCAAGGACTGCGCCACCACCAACGCACCAGGCTGGAGGAAGTCGGGTTCGAGGTCGCAGCGGGTGTCAACCGGACAGAAGCGTGCAGGTACGGCGACCACCCGGAAATGTGTGCTGGTGCTCCGGACGCCCACCGTCCGCACGCTCGCCTGGTCGCCCTGGGAGCGAGCGATCTGCAGTTCGTCGGAGCCCATCGGCGGGAGCGGGCTGTGCGCGGCGCCGTACTGCTCGCCATCCGCACCGAGTACCCCGACGCGGATGTCGCTCAGGCCGAGAGCGTCGGAGGGGACGTTCTGAAGGATCGTGAGGTTGGTCAGGACACCCTTCTGAGCCGCCTGGACTGCGCGCTGCGTGAGGCTGTTGTCGAGGTTTTGGTACATCTGTTGGCGCACGGTGATGTACGCCGCCACGCTGACGATCGCCACCGCCAGGCCGACCGCGACCGCGGCGAGCAGGGTGACGCGGGCGTGCAGGCTCAGTTTATGGAGGGTCTCGTTCCACCAGGTCTGGGTGCGTGCGGCGGTCGCCGCCACCCGGTTGCCGTTGCCGTTGGCAACAGGCTGCGGCGGAGCCGGCGGTTGCTGCTGAGCAGGCTGCTGCGGACCGTCGGCGTACGACGGGAAGTCCTGGGGGTGTTGCTGGCTCACGGTGGGGTGTCTCTCAGTACGTACCCGATGCCGCGCACGGTGTGGATCAGGCGCGGCAGACCGTTCACCTCGGTCTTGCGGCGCAGGTAGCCGATGTAGACCTCGAGCGAGTTCGCCGTGGTCGGGAAGTCGTAGCCCCAGACGGCGTCCAGGATGACGGCCCGCTCCAGCACGCGGCGCGGGTTCCGGATCAGCAGCTCGAGCAGCGAGAACTCGGTGCGGGTGAGCTGGATCGCCACGTCGCCGCGGTGCACCTCGTGCGCGTCGACGTCGACCACGAGGTCGCCGTACTGCAGCACCTCGCCGCGCTGACCGCCCTCGCCGGGGGCGGTGCTGCGGCGCAGCAGGGCGCGCAGCCGGGCGAGCAGCTCCTCCAGCGCGAACGGCTTCGTCAGGTAGTCGTCGCCGCCCGCGTCCAGCCCGTCGACCCGGTCCGCGACCGCGTCCCGCGCGGTCAGCACCAGGATCGGCACGTTGTTGCCGGCGGCCCGCAACGCCTTGGTGGTCTCCAGCCCGTCCAGCCGCGGCATCATCACGTCCATCACCACGACGTCCGGCTCGACGTTCCCGATCACCGCGAGCGCCTCGGCGCCGTCGGACGCGGTCACCACCTCGAAGTCGTTGAACTCCAGCGAACGGCGCAGCGAGTCCCGGACCGCCCGGTCGTCGTCCACCACCAGTACCCGCATGTCTTGCCCCGCTCCGCTCGAAGTTCCGCCACCGAGAGTAAGTCGCTTCTGTGAGAATCGCCTGAGAACCCGCTGATCGCTCGCACAACACCTCCGGCCCACCTTAGGTTGCCACTCCTGGGCGTTCTCGACGCCCGCGCGGAGCGGACCTGGATCACGAGGTGGGCAGAGCGCGGCGGTTGGGTTCCAGGCGCGGGGCAGCGACCTGGAAGTCGCGCTGTCGGTCAAGGCGATGCCTGGCACGGTCGGCATGGCGCAGGCCTCTACGTTCAGCTGAACTGCGGTACGACGTCCTCCGCGAAGCGCTGCATCGGCTCGTGGTCGTACGCGACCCCGGGGATGTACGAGATCACGTAGTCGATCCCGGCCTCGGCCAGCCGCTCCACGTGCTCGGTGAGCTTCTTCGTCGTGATCACGTCCGCCAGCACATGGGAGGTCCCGCCGGAGCCGATCTCCAGGAACTCTTCCAGGCTGTACCGCCCACGGGCCTTGGCCGTCGCGGTCTCGGGATCGGCGCCCGCCTCGATCGGGAACACGTTCAGGCTGGTCGACTTGGTGATCTCGTCGTAGTCGCGGCCGACCTTCTCGCAGTGCCGACGGAGGACGGCGAGCTTCCGTTCGATGACGTCGACGCGTCCAGTGCCGAAGTTGCAGGCGTCGCCGTACTGGGCAACCAGTCGCAAGGTAACGCGTTCACCGCCGCCTCCGATCCAGAGTTTCGGCCTGCGTCGCGGCTCGACGAACGGCTTGTCGACCGAGTGGTACTGCCCCTCGAACACCACGTCGTCCTCGGTCCACAGCCGGTGCAGCAGCTCGACGGCCTCGACGAACGAACCCATCCGTTCCTTCTGGCTCGTCCACGGGTAGCCGTAGGCCTTCCACTCGTGCTCCGACCAGCCGGCGCCCAGCCCGGCGAACATGCGCCCGTGGCTCGCGACATCAACGGTGGCGGCCATCTTGGCGACCAGGGCCGGGTTGCGGTACCCGTTGCAGCCGACCAGTTGGCCTAGGTTCACTCGCGACGTGTCGCGCGCCAGGGCAGCCGTCGTGGTCCACAGCTCGAAGACGGTCTCGCGGGTGGGCTCAGGAACGGTGTGGAAGTGGTCGAACAACCAGATCGAGTCCCACGGACCCGCGTCGGCCGCCCTGGCCACGGCGGTCATGGCCTCCCATTGCTCGACCGGGTCCGCCAGCTCGGCCAGATCCATCCGCCAGCCCTGCGGTACGAACACACCGAACTTCATGCGGTCCTCCGGGAGATTGCGACTCCAGTCAGGCACAGCGCCCCACCGGCCAGGGCCGGCACGGCCGGGGTCTCGCCCAGGAGCAGCCAACCGAGCACGATCGCGACAACCGGTACGGCGTACACGGTGACGCCC
Organism: Kribbella sp.; assembly: GCF_035655035.1. Lineage (GTDB taxonomy): Bacteria > Actinomycetota > Actinomycetes > Propionibacteriales > Kribbellaceae > Kribbella. Next base: position 16,897 of record NZ_DASRVN010000116.1, read on the forward strand.
ATCCGTCCCGCACTGGTACGGCGAAGCGCGAAGGCCCACGTGGTGAAGCCGAGAGCGGTGGGGAACGCAGCCAGGTACACAACCCACCAGACGGTCGCGGCGTCCGTGGTGTGGAGCTCGTCGACCAGCGTCGGTGCGAACGGGAGGCAGACGACCGCTCCGATCGTGCAGGCGAGCCAGGTGACCTCGGCGGCCGGCAGCCGGCTGAGCAGGGGCTTCTGGGTGACCACGCCGACGGCGTACGAGATCGCGGCGACGAGGCAGAGGACGACGCCCCAGGTCTCGGCGCGGCCGTTCGACGTCGACGTACCGATCACGACGATGCCCGCGAACGCGACCAGGCCGCCGATCACGAGCTGCCGCGGGAAGCCTTCACCGAGGCCCAAGCCCGCGAGTACGGCGATGAGCAGCGGGGCGATGTGCACCAGCATGGCCGCCGTACCGGCATCGAGGCGGCGCTCGGCCTCGTTGAGGGCGATGTTGTAGACGCCGAACCACAAGACGCCGCAGGCGATCAATGGCAGCCAGTCGCGGTGTGCGGGCCACCGCCGTACAGCCGCCGGTCGGGGGCGAGTGAAGAGGAGGGCGCCGAGGAAGATGCTGCCGAGGCCCAGCCGGGCCAGCGACAGGGCGCCGGCGGAGATCTCGGTGCCGACGTGGCGGATGGCGACGAAGGACGAGCCCCAGAGGACGACGGTCACGGCAGCGGCGCCGGTGGCGAGACCTGCCCGGGGCGAGGCTTCTGCGAGGGTTGGCACCCCACTACCGTAGGAACGGGGTCTGCGCGTTTCCATGGCAGATCGGAGCCTGGGAGGCAGCTTTGCTTACCGAAATGAGAAGTGGTGTGCTGGACGACTTGAACATCCGGATCCTGGAGGAGCTGTCCGCGGATCCGAGGTTGCGGACCACCGAGCTGGCCCGGCGGCTCGGGGTGTCCACGCCGACGGTGCGGGAGCGGGTCGGGCGGCTGGAGGAGACCGGGGTGATCCGCGGGTACCGGCTCGACGTCGACCCGGCCGCGCTCGGGCGGCCCGTCGCCGCCTGGGTCCGGCTGCGCCCCGGGCCGAACCAGATCCCGAAGATCGTCGCGCTCGCCGAGCGCACTCCGGAGGTGGTCGAGTGCCACCGCATCTCCGGCGAGGACTGCTTCCTGCTCCGCGTCCAGGTCCCCGAGATCGCCTCGCTGGAGACCGTCCTCGACAGGTTCCTGCCGCACGGCCAGACCACCAGCTCGTTCATCGTCTCCACTCCGGTGCCGCCACGGAGCGTGCCGCTGTCCGCTGGGTGAACCCCAACCACCCTCGGGAGTGGTCTGCATCACTAGTCTGGTGGCGATTTCAGCGACGTTCCCGGAAGGACCCTGGACCATGGCTGTCCGCAGAGTTGCCCTGCTCACCGCCGGCGGGCTTGCGCCCTGCCTGTCGTCCGCCGTCGGCGGACTGATCGAGCGCTACACCGAGGTGGCGCCCGACGTGGAGATCATCGCCTACCTGAACGGGTACCACGGCCTGCTCAGCGGCCGGTTCCTGACCGTCACCCCCGAGGTGCGGGAGAAGGCGGCGCTGCTGCACAAGTTCGGCGGCAGCCCGATCGGCAACAGCCGGGTGAAGCTGACCAACACCGCCGACCTGGTCAAGCGTGGCCTGATCCAGGACGGGCAGAACGCCCTCCAGGTGGCTGCCGAGCGGCTGGTCACGGACGGTGTCGACGTACTGCACACGATCGGCGGCGACGACACCAACACCACCGCCGCCGACCTCGCGGCGTACCTGCACGAGCACGACTACGACCTGACCGTGGTCGGGCTGCCGAAGACCATCGACAACGACGTCGTCCCGATCCGGCAGAGCCTGGGTGCCTGGACCGCTGCCGAGCAGGGCGCGCTGTACGCGAAGAACATCATCGCCGAGCACAGCTCGAACCCGCGGATGCTGATCGTCCACGAGGTGATGGGACGGAACTGCGGCTGGTTGACCGCGGCAACGGCCCAGGCCTACCAGCAGTGGGTCGACGAGCAGGAGTGGAACCCCGGCATCGGCCTGGACAAGGCCGGCTGGTCGGTGCACGCGGTGTACGTGCCGGAGGCAACGATCGACCTGGACGCCGAGGCGGAGCGGCTGCGGAAGGTGATGGACGCCGAGGACTGCGTGAACATCTTCCTGTCCGAGGGTGCCGGCGTACCGTCGATCGTGGCCCAGATGGAGGCCCGCGGCGAGGAGGTCGGCCGGGACCCGTTCGGGCACGTCAAGCTGGACACGATCAACCCGGGCGCGTGGTTCGCGAAGCAGTTCGCGGAGCGGATCGGTGCCGAGAAGACGATGGTGCAGAAGAGCGGCTACTTCAGCCGGTCGGCAGCGGCGAACGACCGCGACCTGGCGCTGATCAAGGAGTGCACCGACTACGCCGTGGACGCGGCGCTGCGCGGTGAGTCCGGCGTGGTCGGCCACGACGAGGAGCGCGGCGACGAGCTGCGCGCGATCGAGTTCCCGCGGATCGCCGGCGGCAAGGAGTTCGACCCGGGCGTGGAGTGGTTCGTCACGCTGAAGTCGGAGATCGGTCAGGCCTGATCTCTCAGGCGGTCGACCCAGTCGTCGGCCGCCTTCTCCAGTTGGGCGAGGACCTCGTCGAAGTCGTCGTCCTCGCCGTAGTACGGATCCGGTACGTCGTCGCGCGCGAACAACCGCGCCGCGACGCCGTACCGGTCCAGCGTCTCCAGGTGACCTGAGTCCATCGCGAGGACCAGGTCTCGCTCCCAGGACCGTTGGTACTGCTGGGCGCGGTGCGTGGTCCCGTCGTACCCGCGCCGTCGCAGCGCTGCCGCCGCGCGCGGGTCCATCCGGTCGCCGATGTGCCAGCCGCCTGTACCCGAGCTGGTCACCACCACGCCGTCGACACCCGCCCCGGCGAGCTTGGCGCGCAGGACGACCTCGCCCATCGGCGAGCGGCAGATGTTCCCGGTGCAGACGATCTCGACCCGCACTAGTGGAGCTCGGCCTTCTCCGGCAGCACCGCGTTGATGATCATGCCGACGACGCTGATGATCAGCGCGCCCCAGAGCGCGGACCAGAAGCCGGCCACATGGAACTGGACGTCCAGCTTGCCGGTGATCCAGGACGTCAGCAGCAGCATCGCCGCGTTGATCACGAAGGTCAGCAGGCCGAGCGTGAGGATCAGCAGCGGGAAGGACAGTATCTTCACCACCGGCTTCACGATCGCGTTCACGACCCCGAAGATCGCGGCGACGATCAGCAGCGTGAGCACCCGCTTGCTGGTGGTAGCGCCCTGCAGCGTGATCCCACCGACGAGCCAGGCTGCCACCGCGAGTGCGACGGCGTTCGCCAGCAACCTGATGATCAAGTTCTTCATACCCTCGATCCTCCCACTCAGGCGGTAGCACCACGCTCCGTACACACCCTGGTCGAACCCTGGGTCTTGACATCGAAAATGACCAAGTGATCTGATCATTTTCATGAAACGGCCCCTGGTAGCGGTTGTCGCGTTGTCCCTGACGGCAGCGAGCCTCGCTGTCCCCGCCGCCTCGGCGGCCCCGGCGAGCTGCAGCGCCGTGCAGACGAACTGGACCGCCCGGACGACCCCGCACGCCGCGCCCGAGGGCCTGCTGAACGCGTACAGCAACACCGGCAAGGGCTGGACGGGTGCGGACAGCACGTACTCCGTGGCGCTGTCCGGAGGTCGTACGGCGTGGATCTTCTCCGACACGTTCCTCGGCCCGGTGAACGCGGACGGCAGCCGCCCGACCACGGCGCCGTTCATCAACAACTCGTTCGTGATCCAGCACGGCACCGACCTCAAGACGGTCACCGGCGGTACGGCGGCGAACCCCACGGCGCTGGTTCCGCCGCCGTCCAACGGCTGGTACTGGTTCGGCGCCGCGCAGACGAGTCACGCCGGCCAGGACCTCGACGTGGTCGCCCTGCGGTTCGAGAAGACCGGTACGGGTCAGTGGGACTGGCGGTGGGCCAGCAACTACCTGGCGCGCTTCGACAGCAAGACCTTCAAGCTGAAGTCCCTGACCCCGCTCCCGTCCGCTGCGAACGTGCAGTGGTCCGGCTGGCTGCTCCGCGACCAGGGCTACACGTACGTGTACGGCGTCGAGGACCTGGGCGCCGCGAAGTACCAGCACGTCGCCCGGGTGCGGGGCGACGACCTGACCGCGAAGTCGTGGGAGTACTGGACCGGGTCGGGCTGGTCTGCGGACGAGACGGCCTCCGCCCGGGTGATGGAAGGCGTGGCCAACGAGCACAGCGTGACCCGTTGGGGTGACGGATACCTGCTGGTGACGCACAACACCAAGGAGCTCTTCAGCAAGAGCGTCCTCGGGTACTTCTCCTGCTCACCGACCGGTCCGTGGGTCAAGCCTGTGGAGCTGTACCAGACCCCGGAAACCGGCGGAAACATCATCACCTACAACTCACACGAGCACCCGGACCTCCGGCGCGGTACGTCGCTGCTGGTGAGCTACAACGTCAACAGCCTGGTCAGTGACGAGCTGTACGGCGACGTGAGCATCTACCGGCCCCGCTTCCTCTCGGTCACGCTGGCGGCGGCCCAGTGAGCGCGTCCGGTGGCGTCGTACGGCGCAGTCTTCTGGACGATCTGGCGACGTCCATGCTGACCCTGATCGCGGAGCGGAAGCTGGCGCCCGGCGACCAGTTCGAGGCGGTGCGGTCGCTGGCGGAGCGGTTCAAGGTCGCCGTACCGACTGTCCGCGAGGCACTGCGCCGGCTGGAGGCGACCGGAGCTGTGGAGCTCCGGCACGGCTCCGGTGTGTACGTCGGCCCGAACGTCGGCCGGCTGGTCCTGGCGAACCCGCTGGCGCTGGAACCGAGCCCGGCCCGGCTGGTGGAGCTGCTACAGGCACGGGCCCTGATCGAGCCGCCTGTGGCCGCGCTGGCCGCGAAGACCCGCGCTGAGGAGCCGCTCGAGCAGATGGGCAAGGACCTGGACGCTGCGGCGGAGCTGATCGCCTCCGGAGACCACACGCGGCTGGCCGAGGTCAACATGGACTTCCACCGCTCACTGGCGCTGGCGTCCGGCAACGCGACGCTGGCCGAAGTGGTCGAGTCCGTCACGGTTGTGAACGCCCGCGAACAGCTGGAGATCCTGCACATCCACGGCGACCGCGAGGCCGACCTGGACGAGCACCGCGCGATCTACGACGCGATCCGGTCCGGCGATCCCGACCTGGCCGAACTGCTCACCCGCGAGCACCTGGACGGCGTCCTGGCCGTCATCAACGAACGACTTCAGCATCCCTGAGCTGGAAGGACGCAACATGCAACGCAACAACCGCAAGGCGCTGGCGGCGCTGGTGATCGCCGGCGCGCTCGCGCTGTCGGCCTGTGGCGGCGGGGCCAAACCCGGTAAGGCAAGCGAGGACACGCCGGTCGACTCGCTGAAGTTCTACAACGACAAGGGCGGCTGGAAGGACGCGTTCACACAGGTCGGCGCGGCCAGCAAGAAGGACATCGGCGTCGGCATGGAGCCGGTCGGGTACTCCGACTCGAACACGTACACGGCGTTCATCCGGTCCTCGTTCCGGACCAAGGAGAAGGCCGACCTGTTCACCTGGCACACCGGCAAGGAGCTTCAGGATCTG
>NZ_DASRVN010000117.1:0-15749 GCF_035655035.1 Kribbella sp.
CAACGGGTCGGGATCCCGCTCGCCGAGGTGGCCGCGATCCTCAAGCTGCTGCCGGAGAACCGGACCCCGACGCGCGCCGACTGGGAACGCATCTCGGAGTGCTGGCAGGCCGAACTCGACCGCCGCATCCTGCACCTCGAACAGCTCCGCGACGACTTCAAGGACTGCGTCGGCTGCGGCTGCCTGTCCATCGACCGCTGCGCGCTCGCCAACCCGCACGACACCCTGGCCACCACCGGCGCCGGCCCCCGCCGCCTGCTGACCCCTACCAACGAACCCTGCCACCCCGCCAACTGCGCCTGAAGCGGGGTTTTCCACAGGCGAGTGGCCGGGCCGAGCGGACTGGGGGTGCGGGCGTCTAGGGTTTCGGGCATGGGTGAGACCGACTCGATGGTGACGCTGACCGAGACCCGCGCGAAGGTTGCGGGGGACGTGATCCGCGCGATCGCGGGTGACGACGCGCGGTTGCGGGCGGATCAGGAGACCGCGGTCGCGGCGCTCTGCGAGGCGGCCGCGCGGGTGCTCGTCGTGCAGGCGACCGGCTGGGGCAAGTCCGCCGTGTACTGGGCGGCGACCGCGATCCGCCGGGCGGAGGGCTTCGGGCCGACGCTGGTGGTCTCGCCGTTGCTCTCGCTGATGCGCGACCAGGTCGCCGCCGCCAGCCGTGCCGGACTGCGCGCCGCGACCCTGAACTCGAACAACATCGACGCCTGGTCGGAGATCGAGCACGACCTGCGCTCGGGCGGCATCGACGTACTGCTGGTGTCCCCGGAGCGCCTGGCCAACCCAGGCTTCGGCCGTCGCGTGCTGGACGGGCTCGCCGGGAACATCGGGCTCCTGGTGATCGACGAGGCGCACGCGGTGTCGGACTGGGGCCACGACTTCCGCCCGGATTACCGGCGGGTGTCCGACGTGCTGCAGAAGCTCAACCCCGACACCCCGGTGCTGGCGACGACGGCGACCGCCAACTCACGCGTGACGGACGACGTCGCGAAGCAACTGGGCGCGTCGACGCTGGTACTGCGTGGTCCGCTGGCGCGGTCGAGTCTGCAGCTTGCCGTGGTGGATGCGCTGTCGCCGCTGGACCGGTTCGCGTGGGTGGTCGACGTGCTGCCGCAGCTTCCGGGGTCAGGGATCGTGTATGCGCTGACGGTTGCGGATGCGCAGCGGCTGGCCGCGGTGATCCAGGAGGTGCACGGCCGGGACGTGCCGGTCGCGGCCTACACCGGGCAGTTGGAGGCGGGGGAGCGGGAGAGCCTCGAGGACGCGCTGCGGGACAACCGGCTGAAGGCGTTGATCGCGACGTCGGCGCTGGGGATGGGATACGACAAGCCGGATCTCGGATTCGTGGTGCATGTGGGTTCGCCGCCGTCGCCGGTGTCGTATTACCAGCAGGTCGGGCGTGCCGGCCGCGGGATCGACCACGCGGTCGTGGCGCTGCTCCCGTCGGACGCGGACTCGGGCGTCTGGGACTACTTCGCGACCGCGACGATCCCGGTCCCGGAGAACGTGCAGCGCTTGCTGCGCGCGCTCGAGGGATACGGTCCGGATCAGCCCGCGTCGGTGCCGGCGCTGGAGGCGGAGACCGGGCTGCGGCGTACGCGGGTCGAGTTGATGCTCAAGCAGCTGGCCGTGGACGGGGTCGTGGAGCGGGTCGAGCGTGGCTGGCTGCGGACCGGTGCCGAGTGGACGTTCGACGCCGCGCACTACGACGGCATCGTGTCGGTACGGCGACGCGAGGCGGACATCATGCGCGCGTACACCCGCGGCGACCGTTGCCTGATGCAACTGCTTCAGGAGTCGCTGGACGATCCGTCGGCGGAGCCGTGCGGGCGCTGCTCGGTGTGCCTCGGGGTGTTGCCGGAGCCGTTGGTGCCGAGGCCGGATCCGGAGACCGTCGCGGCGGTCACCCGGTTGCTGCGCGGCGAGGTCCACGTGCTGGAGCCGCGGAAGATGTGGCCCGGCGGGGCATTCGGCCCGCGCGGCAAGATCCCGCCCGCGCTGTCCGCCGAGCCCGGGCGGATCATCGTGTACGCCGATGCGCCCGAGTGGCGGGAGGTGCTGCAGGGTGCGTTCAACGGTACGCCGACGCACGACGCGGTCGAGGCGCTCAAAACCGGCGCCGTCGCCGCGCTGTCCCGCTGGCGCGGGTCGTGGTCGGCCCGCCCCGAGGTCGTCGTACCGCTGGCCGCCGGCGGTCATCCTGACCTGACGTCAGTCGTCGCTGACCACGTGGCCGGCGTCGGCCACCTGGACCGAGCCGAGCTGACCGTCAACCGCACCGGCTACACCGATGACCTGTCGTCCGCCGAAGAAGCCAAGGTCTGGCGCGACGGCATCGTCGTGGACCCGACCACGACTCAATCCATCGCAGGACGCACCGTGCTGCTGGTGGTTGACGCAACCTCGTCCCAGTGGCCGGTCACCGTGGCCACAGCCAAGCTGCGTGAGGCAGGCGCCACCGCCGTTCTCCCACTGGTAATCCACAAGCGCCCATGACGTGCGCCGCCCAGCTCGCGATGGCTAGGCGGGTGCTTGGTTTGCGCGCCAGTCCTGCAGGGTGTGCGTCCACTGGGTGTTGGCTTGGAGGAGATCCCGGAGGACTTCGGGCTGGGTGTCGGCGAGGTCGTGGGACTCGGCGGGATCCTCCGCGAGGTCGTAGAGGTGGGTGCCGGGGACCAGCGGCGCGCCCAGGCGTTCCGAGGGGTTCGTGACGAGCTTCCAGGGGCCTCGGCGGACGGCTTGCTGGCCGACGTATTCCCAGGTGAGGGTGCGTTCGGGCGCTGAGCCCGTCGTGAGGAGGGGAAGGAGGTCGGTGCCGTCGACGTCCGGTGGGAGCGGGAGGTCGGCGGCGGCGAGGACGGTGGGCAGGACGTCCATCATCAGCGCCGGTTCGGAGCAGACCACTCCGGCAGGTAGCGCGGCTGGCCAGGACCAGATGGCGGGGACGCGGATGCCACCTTCAAAGAGCGAGCCCTTGTGGCCGCGGAGGCCGCCGGTCGAGCCGCCGGCGTACGCGATCTCCTCGCCGCCGAGCCAGTTGCGGTCCTCCGCGGACGGGCCGTTGTCGGAGGAGAAGAAGATGATCGTGTCGTCGAGCCGCCCGGTCTCCGCCAGCGCGGTGACGATCCGCCCGACGCCGTCGTCGACCCGGGTGATCATCGCCGCCATCACCTGCTTGTCCCACGGCAGATGGTCGTACTGCGCCATCGCGTCCGCCGGCGCGTGCATCGGGTAGTGCGGCGCGTTGTACGCGACGTAGCAGAGGAACGGCTCCTCCGCGGCCGAGATGAACGAGACCGCGCGATCGGTGATCAGATCCGTGAGGTACTCCCCGTTGTGCCAGACCTCGTCGTCGCCCGACCACAGGTCGTGCAGCGGGTTCCGCACACCCCAGTACATGATGTGCGAGTAGTAGTCGACGCACCCGGCGCGGAACCCGAAGTGCTCGCCGAACCCGAACCGCATCGGCGCCGACGCCGCGTCCACTCCCAGATGCCACTTCCCGAACACCGCCGTACGCCATCCGGCTGCCGACAACTCCGAGGCGACCGTCTCCTGCGCGGGCAGTCCGTGGGTGTCCCGCGCCGCCCCGAGGATCGACTCGACCCCGGCGTGCGCCGGATGCCGCCCGGTCAGGAGTGCCGCGCGCGACGGCGAGCAGACGGGGGAGTTCGAGTACCAGTCGGTCATCCGGACGCCGCGGGCGGCGAGCGCGTCGAGGTGCGGCGTCCGGATCTCGGGGCTGCCGTAGCAGCCGAGATCTCCCCAGCCCAGGTCGTCGGTGTAGATGATCACGATGTTCGGACGGGGCACGGGCGGACTCTCCTAGGCCGGGACTGTGGTCTCCAGCAAGGATTTCAGGTCCGACAGCAGCGCCGGCCACCCGTCCTGGATCATCGTCCGGATCACGCTGTCCGGCTCGAACCCGGTGTGCGTGACGGTGAGCTTGACCTGCCCGTCGACCGGCTCGAGCTCGAACACCGCGGTCGACAGCGGCTCCCGGCTGGTCTGCTCGTAGACCTCGTCGGACAACCCGACCGAGTCCGCGAACTCCCGCGTGATGTGGTGCCACTTGTACGAGAGCCGGGTGTACGGCGTGTGCTCGACGACGACCTGGTCAGGCCCGTCGATCGCGACGTCGCCCTGGTGCCACACCATCGGCGAGCCGGGTTTCCAGTCGGTCTCGTGATGCAGCTTCCAGTACTGCTCGGTGAACGCCGGGTCGGTGAGCGCCTGCCACAGCCGCTCGGGGGTCGTCCTGATGTACGTGGTGTAGACGAAGTCGTCCATGGGGGTCTCCAAAGAGGTCTTGAGGTCGGCGAGCAGCTGCACCCGTCGCCGGTCGTACTGATGGATCCACCGGTCCGCGATCGCGTTGATCGGTTCCGCGTTCAGGTGGTGCAACTTCTCCCGGCCGCGCCACACGGTGGTGATCAGGTTCGCGCTCTCCAGGACGGCGAGGTGTTTGCTGACGGACTGCCGCGCCATGTCCAGCTCGGCGCAGAGCTCGCGCAGGGTCTGCCCGTTCCGCGCGTTCAGCAGGTCGAGCAGCCGGCGCCGGCTCGGGTCGGCCAGCGCCCGGAACACCTCGTCGTCCATGCGCACTCCGATCGCATCATGCAGCCAATCAGCTGCCTAATCACAATAGGCAGCCAATAAGCTGCATGTCAAACCTGATTGGATGGCTCTGTGGAGATCACCAGCCTCGGCTTCCGGACCGATCTGTTGCTGCTCGAGCTGAGCGGCAGCGAGTTCCGCGACACCGGCGAGTACGTCGTCGTCCGGACACCGGAGAACCCCGGCTTCTGGTGGGGCAACTTCCTGCTCTACCGGACGCCGTTCGCGCCGGACGACACCGAGATCCGGCTGGACGAGTTCCGCCGCGAGTTCCCGGACGCGAAACATGTTGCGTTCGGCATCGACAGTACGGACGGCGACGTGGGGGCCGCGGACGAGCTGACCGCAGCCGGGTTCACCGTCGAGCCCAACGTGGTGATGACCGCCGAGCGGGTCGTCCCGCCGGCGCGCCCGAACGAGCAGGCGACGTACCGGTTCCTGACCAGCGACGACGACTGGGAGCAGGTGTACCACCAGAGCTTGGCGTGCTCGGAGATGACGGTCGACGACGAGTACAAGGAGTTCACCCGGCGCAAGCTGGTGACGAAGCGGGACCTGGTGGACTCCGGGCACGGCAAGTGGTTCGGGGCGTTCGACGGGGACCGGCTGCAGAGCTCGCTCGGGCTGATGTTCGACGGTGCCGGCCTGGCCCGTTTCCAGAACGTGCAGACGTCGCCGGAGGACCGCGGCCGCGGCCTGGCCGGGACGCTGGTGCACCACGCGTCGATGTACGGGCTGACCAAGGCGCGGACGCTGGTGATGGTCGCCGACCCGGAGTACCTGGCGATCCGGATCTACCGGTCGGTGGGCTTCACCGACTCGGAGACCCAGCTCCAGATCGTCCGCCCGCCCGCGTGACAGACTGGCCCGCATGAGTCGGGTTGTGCTGGTCACCGGAGGAAGCCGCGGGATCGGGGCGGCCGCCGCGCTCGCCCTGGCCGCGGACGGTTGGGACGTCGGGGTGAACTACCGGACGCAGGCCGACGAGGCCGCGCGGGTGGTGAAGGCCTGCGAGGAACGCGGCCGGCGGGCGGTCGCCGTGCAGGCCGACGTGGTCGAGGCGGACCAGGTGGAGCGGCTGTTCGACACCGTGACCGCCGAGCTCGGCCCGATCGGTGCCGTGATCAACAATGCCGGCGTGGTGTCGCCGTCCGGCCGGGTCGCGGAGTACGACGCCGCGCGTCTCGAGCGGGTGTTCCGGATCAACTCGATCAGCGCGTTCCTGGTGGCCGGTGCCGCGGTCCGCCGGATGTCCACGGCGTACGGCGGGAACGGCGGCGTGATCCTCAACGTCTCGTCGCGTGCCGCGGTGCTCGGGTCGGCGGGGGAGTACGTCGACTACGCGGCGAGCAAGGCGGCCGTGGACGCGCTGACCGTCGGCCTGGGCAACGAGGTCGCGAAGGAGGGCGTCCGCGTGCTCGGCGTCCGGCCCGGCCTGATCGAGACAGGGATCCACGAGCCGGGGCGGTTGGACCGGATCGGTACGACGCCGCCGCTGGCCCGTCCGGGGAAGGCTGAGGAGGTCGCCGAGGTGATCGCGTTCCTGGCGTCGGACCGCTCGTCGTACATGACCGGTTCAACGGTCGACGTAGCCGGTGGCCGCTAAAGCGCTCCGCCCGGTCGACCTGGCGCGTCGGGCCGGGGTGTCGACCCAGCTCGTCCGCAACTACGAGGCGGACGGCATCCTGCCGCCGTCACCGCGCTCGGACAGCGGGTACCGCCAGTACGGCGCGGAGCACGTTCAGGCCCTGCTGACGTACCGCGCCCTCGCGCCCGGTTTCGGGGCGGAGACGGCGACCGCGATCATGCGCGCCGTCCACGACGGCGACGAGGCACTCGCGTACCGGCTGGTCGACGCCGCCCACGCTGCACTCCACGAGCAACGACGAGCAACGGACGCCGCGAGCGATGCGCTTGCCGCGCTGGCGGCCGAGTACGTCGACGAGCAGCCGGTGACCGGCCCGTCGTTGCTGGTAGGGGAGTTGGCGCACCGGCTCGGCATCCGCCCGTCGGCGCTCCGCGTCTGGGAGGCCGCCGGCCTGCTGGCCCCGACCCGCGAGCCGGGGACGAAGTACCGCCGGTACGGACCCGAGCAGGTCCGGGACGCGCGGATCATCCACATGCTCCGCCAAGGCCGGTACTACTTCGAGCAGATCAGGCCCGTCCTCGACGGACTCCGCCGTACCGGAAGCACCGAGGCACTCCGGGCCGCGATCGCCGAACGCCGCGCCGCCCACGACCGCCAGACGAAGGCCATGCTGTACGGCGCCGCGCTCCTGCACCAACTGATCACTGAAACTGTCACTGAGGGACCGCGAGCCGGGTCGGAACCGACCGTCCCCGCACCGTGACCAGGTCGCTCTGCCGCCACTGATCCGACTCGGCCGTCTCCGCCTTCTCGACCGCGCTCATCGACGCGATCAACCGCCCGGGCGCCGTCTTCGCGAGCTCGCTCAGCCGGGCCGCCTCGTTCACCGGGTCGCCGATCACCGTGTACTCGTGCCGCCGTACGTCGCCCACCGTCCCGGCCACCACGATGCCGGCCGTGATCCCGAGACCGGCCGTTGCCTCGGGCAACTCGTCGGCCAGCCGCCGGGCCAGCTCCCGCCCGGCCGCCAGCGCACTGCCCGCCGGGTCCGGCAGCTCGGCCGGCGCCCCGAAGATCGCCAGCGCGGCGTCCCCGGCGAACTTGTTCACGAATCCGCCCTGCCGGTCCACCTCGGCGACCACGATCGCGAAGAACCGGTTGAGCAGCTGCACCACCTCGCCCGGCGGCCGCCGGGCGGCCAGCTCGGTCGAGCCGACCAGGTCGACGAACAGGACCGCGGCGAACCGCTCCTCGCCGCCGAGCCGGTCGCTGGTCAGCGCCTCCCGGACGACGCCGGGACCGACGTACCGCCCGAAGACGTCGCGGATCCGCTCGCGCTCCCGCAGGCCGTCGGTCATCCGGTTGAACCCGGCCTGCAGCGAGCCCAGCTCGGTACCGTCGAAGACCGGGATGCTGACGTCGAGCCGGCCCTCGCCGATCAGGCTGAGCGCGTCCCGCACCGACCGCACCGGTGCCACCACCGACTTCGCCGACAACCAGGTGAGCAGGTAGCCGTTGCCGAGCGCCACGATGCCCAAGGCAAGGATCACGACGGCCATTCGGGTCGTGGTGACGTCCCGCTCGATCAGCGCGAGGACAGCGGCCAGCATCAGGCCCGCGACCGGTACGGCCGAGCCGACCGACCAGAAGAACAGCATCCGCGCCTTCAGGCCGGCCGCGAGCAGCCGCCGCGGCGGCGAGGCGTCGGCCAGCGCCCGCGCCGCGACCGGACGGAGCGCGAACTCGGTGAGCAGGTACGACACCGAACACGTGATGATCGCACCGTCGACGACGGTCAGCGCGACCCGCAGCGCGTTCGCGGGCTGCAACATCAGCGTCATCACGGTGAAGAAGACGGCCGCGACCAGCCAGAGCAGCACCTCGATCAGCGTCAGTCGCAGCGGCAACTGCAGCGTGGCGATCTGTTCCTGCCGCGTGGCGGGCCGGCCCAGCTCGATCCAGCGGGTCACCCGCCGCGTCAGCCGCCGGCTCCAGACACAGCCGATCGTCATAGCGACCAGGAAGTACGCCGGAATCACGATCGCGTCGACGAGCTGGAGCTGGTCGACGAGCGACGGACCGGGCAGTACGAAAACCGCCAGCACGAACACGACCAGCGCGCCGATCAGGTTGGTGCCGATCGAGAACGTGGTCATCAGGATCTGCAGCCGGATCCGCAGCCGCCGGGTGCTCTGGTCCGCCGGACCGAGCAGCCAGGACCCGAACGGCCGCCGCCTGAGAATCAACTCAGGATTCCCTTGAGCAGTCCGCTGGATGGTCATGGGCCCTAGTGTGCCAAGTCAGGACCGAAGCGGGGTTTTGGCACGGTGGTGCGGGTGGCCCAGAATGGTCGTCCGATCCGGCCGGTCCGTGGGTACTGTTCCCCGGACGCCTCACTAGGGGAGCTTCCCTTGACGCACGATCGCCACTCCTACGCCGAGCCGGACCGGGTCCGGACGACCCATCTCGAGCTCGACCTCGCGCTCGACTTCGGGCAGCAGGTGCTGTCCGGCAGCGCGACGCACACGCTCGCCTGGGCCGCTCCCGCCGGTGACCGGCTGGTTCTCGACACCCGTGACCTCACGGTCCTCGGTGTCGAGGGGCAGACCGCCGACGGCTGGGAGCCGCTGCACTACAGCCTCGCCGACGCCGATCCGGAGCTCGGTTCCGCGCTGACCGTCGCGACGGCCGGCCATCCGCGGGTGAAGGTCAGCTACCGGACCGCGCCGACCGCCAGCGGACTGCAGTGGCTGGAGCCGTCGATGACGGCCGGTGGCGTGCTGCCGTTCATGTTCAGCCAGTCGCAGGCGATCCATGCCCGCAGCTGGGTGCCGCTGCAGGACACCCCGAGCGTCCGGTTCAGCTACGCCGCGCACGTGACCGCGCCGCCGGAGCTGATGGTGCTGATGAGCGCCGACAACGGTACGGCGTCCCGGCGTACCGGCTCGTACGACGTGGTGATGCCCGAGCCGATCCCGTCGTACCTGCTGGCGATCGCGGCCGGTGACCTGGTGTTCGAGCCGCTCGGCGACCGCTCCGGCGTGTGGGCCGAGCCGGCGACGATCGGGCAGGCGGCGACCGAGTTCTCCGACACCGAGGAGATGATGCGGGTCACCGAGGAGCTGTTCGGCCCGTACCGCTGGGGTCGCTACGACCTGCTCGTGCTGCCGCCGTCGTTCCCGTACGGCGGCATGGAGAACCCGCGGATGACGTTCGCGACGCCGACCGTGGTGATCGGCGACAAGTCGCTGGTCAGCGTGATCGCGCACGAGCTCGCGCACAGCTGGTCCGGCAACCTGGTCACCCAGGACAGCTGGGACGACATCTGGCTGAACGAGGGCTTCACGTCGTACGTCGAGAACCGGATCGTCGAGGCGGTGTACGGGACCGAGTTCGCGCTGATGGAGACCGCGATCAAGCAGCACGCGACAGTGGTGAAGCTGGACCCGCTGACGCCGGCCGAGCTCGCGGTCGAGCTGCCCGGGCTGCACCACCGGTCCGAGTACCGCGGGACGACGTCGACCGGGCCGCTCAAGGGGTCGTGGTTCCTGTCCTGGCTGGAGGAGCGGTTCACGCGCGAGGTGTTCGACCCGTTCCTGCGCGGGTACTTCGACCGGTTCGCGTTCCGCAGCATCAACACCGACGACTTCGTGGCGCACCTGCGCGAACATCTGCTCGCGCCGCATCCGGACGTGGTGACCGAGGCCGAGCTGGCTGCCTGGCTGTACGAGCCGGGTATCCCGGCATTCGCGGAGCGGGCGGTGTCGGCGCGTTTCCAGGTCGTGGACGAGGCGCGGAGCACCTGGCTGGCGACGGGTGAGCTGCCGCACGGTGCGGAGCGGTGGACGACGCAGGAGTGGCTGCGGTTCCTGGACGCGGCTCCCGACGTACTGAGCCCGTTGCTGCTGCAGCAGCTCGACCGCGCGTTCGGCCTGACCGGTACGGCGAACGGCGAGATCGCCCGCCGCTGGTACCAGATCGTCGCCGCGAGCAGCTACGAGGCGGCGTACGCCGAAATGGCCGAGTTCCTGACCAAGGTGGGCCGGATGAAGCTCGTCCTTCCCGTCTACCAGGCACTGGCCGGCACCGACCGGGCCTTCGCGGCCGAGGTCTTCGCGAAGGCCCGCCCGGGCTACCACCCCATCACGACGGCCGCCGTCCAGAAGATCCTCGGCCAGTAGGTCTGCTACAGGTCCAGCTTGCGGCGGTGGACCTGGAGCTGGGGGCGGTAGCCGAGGCGGTCGTTGGTACGGCGCATCGGGAGGTTGGTGTCGACCGTGTCGGTGAGCAGGCCGGCCAGGTCGGGGAAGCGGTGGCGGATCTGGTGGATCTGGGCGGCCTTCATCCACAGGGCCAGCCCGCGGCTGCGGTGCTCCGGGAGTACGGCGGTGCCGTACAGCTGGCCGTCGCCTTTCCCGTCGCCCGGTACGACGACCTCGGTGAAGCCGGCCATCCGCCCGGTGCTGTCCAGCGCGGCGACGACCGACAGGTGGTCTCCGCGCTGCTCGATCAGCTTGGCGGCGTGCCGGGTACGGTCGACGTCCCACACGTCCGTGCCGGCCGGAATCGACCCGGACGGGGCATCCGCCATCCCGACCCGCGCATCGGTGAACGTCTGCACGAGCTCGTCCGGCGCGACGCCCTCCCACGACACCAGCCGATATCCAGGCACCGCTGGTACGTCGGGCGTCCGGTAGGTGAGGTCGAGCCGCGCGTAGATCAGCGTGAGCCCGATCTCGAATCCGTGGCACTGGAGGAACCGGTCGCCGGCCGACCCGGCGTCGACGTCGGTGATCAGCGTCCGTACCTCGTGATCGCGGGCACGGCCCGCGACCGCGCCCAGCAGCAGCGTGCCGATGCCGTTCCGGCGTTCGGCCGGATGCACGTTCAGCTCGAACTCCGCGAGCTGCGCATGGGTACTGCGGCTGTCCAGCCGGAGGAAGGCCGATCCGGCCGGCGTACCGTCCGCGTGCGCGGCCAGCCAGGCGATCCGGCGGCTGAACGGGCGGTAGTCCGGGTCGGTGAGGGGAATCAGTCTGATGCTCAAGCCCTCAACATAACGCGGGCCGGGATCACGTGCCGCGCTGCCGGTGATCGGCTACCGTGACGCGGAACGGGAGAGGAGCCAGGGGTGGCGGAGCTGGACGCGGTGCGGCCTGTTCGTACGGTCGGGGCCGATCATGTCGCGCTGCGTGAGCAGGTGCTGACGGAGTTGCGGCGGCGGATCGTCGACGGCGAGTACCTCGAGGGCGAACGGCTGACCGAGACGCGGGTCGCGGACGACTTCGGCGTCTCGCGGAATCCGGTACGGGAAGCGTTGCGCGTGGTCGAGGCCGAGGGGTTCGTGGAGATCCTGCCGCGGCGCGGTGCCGTGGTCGCGACCCTCGACCAGACGGCGGTCCGCGACCTGTTCGCGGTCCGGGAGCAGCTCGAGACGCTCGCCGCCGGGCTCGCGGCTGAGCGCGCGCAGCCGCCTGGGATCGCGGCGTTGCGCACGCTGATCCACCAGGCCGCCGCGGCGACCACGGCCGGGGACCTCGACCGGGTCGCCGAACTGAACAGCGCCTTCCACCGCACGGTCATCGACCTCAGCGCGAACCGCTGGCTGCAGTCGATGTCCGCCCCGATGTACCACCACGTCCATCGCGTCTTCCGTACCGGCGCCGCCCACCGCGCACCCCACTCGCTCGACGAACACACCCGTCTCGTGGACGCCATCGAGGCGGGCGACAGCGAAGAGGCCACCAAAGCCGCCCGTCTCCACGTCCAAGCAGCCGCGAAGGCAGCCCTGGCTCAGCGGCCTACTGCGTAGCCCTGCATGCCTCGCGGGTTGGCGGCGGCCGCGAGCACCCCGTCGGCTTCCTTGCGTACGGCGCACAGCCGGCCGAGGCTCCACGGGTCCGACTCGGTGACGACGTGCCCGCGCCGTACCAGCTCGTCGCGGATGTCGGCGCCGACCCGGCTCTCGAGCACCAGCCCACCCGGCTCCGTCACCCGCGGGTAGAACGACGACGGGAACCCGGTCGTATGCCAGGCCGGCGCGTCGATCGCCTCCTGCAGATCAGCCCCCGCGCCGAGATGCCGCAGCAGGAACAGCAACTGCCACTGGTCCTGCTGATCACCGCCAGGCGACCCGCACGCCATCACCGCCGCGCCGTCCCGCAACACCAACGTCGGCGTGAGCGTCGTCCGCGGCCGCCGCCCCGGCGCCAGCGACGCCGGCAACCCTTCCTCCAGCCAGAACATCTGCGCCCGGCTCCCCAGACAGAATCCAAGCTCGGGAATCGTCGGCGACGACTGCAACCACCCGCCGCTCGGCGTCGCCGAGATCATGTTGCCCCAGCGGTCGACGACATCCACGTGACACGTGTCGCCCCGCGTCTCACCGATCGGCGACACGGTCGGCTCACCGGTCGTCGCGTCACCCGTCTCGTTGCCGGCAGCAACCGACGGCAGGACCGGCGTACGCCTCTCCGGCCGCCCCGGACGAAGCTCCTGCGACGCCTCCGCCCCGACCAGCTTCGCCCGCTCCGCGGCGTACGCGGGGGAGAGGAGCGTCTCCAGCGGTACGTCGGCACCGTCGCCGTACCAGGCCTCCCGGTCGGCATACGACAGCTTCATCACCTCGACCGTCGTGTGCACGCCCTCCGCACTGTCGAGGTCGACCTCGCCGAGCACCGCGAGCACCGCGAGTGACTGCAACAGCCCGGGCCCCTGACCCCACGGACCGGTCTTCGCGACGGTGTACCCGTTCCAGTCGTACGTCGCCGGGTCCTCCCAGGTCGCCTCGAACGCGGCCATGTCCGTGCCGGTGATCAGCCCGCCGTGGTCCTCGCCGCTCGAATCCCGGTGCGGGATCCGTGAGAACTTGTCGACCGCCTCCGCGACGAACCCTTCGCGCCACGCCTTCCGCGCCCGCTCGATCTGTTCCTGCCGATCACTACCGGTCGCCTCCCGTACGAGCCGCTCCAGCGTGTCGGCGTACGCCGTGTTGCTGAACCGTCCCGTCACGGGGCGCCCACCCTTGAGCCAGAGCGCCGCCGACGTCGGCCAGTGTTCCTCGAACAGCTCCTGGACCGTCCCGATCGTGTCCGCGACCCGCGGTACCAGCGGGTGTCCGTTCCGCGCGTACTCGATGGCCGGCTCGAGTACGACTCTGAGCGGCAGCGTGCCGTGGTCGCGCAGCAGGAGCAGCCACGCGTCGACCGCGCCGGGAACCGTCGCCGCGAGCGGACCGGACCCGGGGACGAGCGTGAGCCCGAGTGACCGGTAGTGCTCGATGGTCGCACCGGCCGGCGCCACCCCTTGCCCGCACAGCACCCGCGGCGCCGGGTCGGCCGCGGTCGCGATGATCGCCGGTACCTCACCGCCCGGGCCGTTGAGGTGCGGCTCGACCACGTGCAGCACGAACCCGGCGGCGGCGCCCGCGTCGAACGCGTTCCCGCCGAGCTCGAGGATCCGCATCGCCGACTGCGACGCGAGCCAGTGCGTGGACGAGACCATCCCGAACGTACCGCGCAGCGTCGGCCGGGTGGTGAAGGTCATCGGGCAACTCCTTGGGTGAGTCGTACGTCTGGTCCGGTTCCGTCGTCGTTCACGAGATGACAGGCCACCTGGTGTCCACCTTCGCCGATCGTGCGCGGTTCCGGCACAACCGTCCGGCATGTCTCCACCGCGACCGGGCACCTCGTGTGGAAGCGGCAGCCGGGCGGCGGGTCGATCGCGGACGGGAGGTCGTCGCCGAGCAGCACCGGCCGCCGGGCGCGCTGCTCGGCGGGATCGGGTACGGGTGCCGCGGACAGCAGCGCCTGCGTGTACGGGTGTGCCGGGCTGCCGAAGATCCGTCGGCGCGGCCCTTGCTCGACGAGCTGACCGAGGTACATCACCGCGACCTCGTCGGCGAGGTACTCGACCGCGGACAGGTCGTGCGTGATGAACAGGCACGCGAACCCGAGATCCCGCTGCAGGTCGGCCAGCAGGTTGAGTACTGCGGCCTGCACCGACACGTCGAGCGCGCTCGTCGGCTCGTCCGCGACCAGCAGGCGTGGTTCGGAGATCAGTGCGCGGGCGATGCTGACCCGCTGGCGCTGACCGCCGGAGAGTTCGTGCGGCGCCCGGTGGGCGACCTC
Source organism: Kribbella sp. (assembly GCF_035655035.1). GTDB lineage: Bacteria > Actinomycetota > Actinomycetes > Propionibacteriales > Kribbellaceae > Kribbella. Next base: position 14,338 of record NZ_DASRVN010000117.1, read on the forward strand.
GGGGCGCAGACCGACCCGGCGGAGTGCTTCGGCTACCTTTTCCGGGACTTCCTTCCGGGCCTTCTTCTGCAGGCGGAGCGGCTCGCCGACGATGTCCCCGACGGACAGCCGCGGGTCGAGCGAACCGGCCGGGTCCTGGAAGACGATCGACACGTTGCGGCGATGCGGCCGGAGCCGGCGGCGGTCGAGGCGGGTGATGTCGGCGCCGGCGAGGCGGACGGTCCCGCCGGTCGGCTCGAGCAGCCTGACGATGCAGCGGCCGACGGTGGACTTGCCGGATCCGCTCTCGCCGACCAGCGCGACCACGGTGCCCTCGCGGATCCTGAGCGTGATGCCGTCGACGGCACGGACCGGACCGAAGTGCATGACCAGGTCCTCAACTTCCAGGGCATCCATTCAGGCCTCCACTCGGGCGTTCCAGCAGGCCACGCGATGCGGTCCGGTGCTGAGCACGGGCTGGGACGTCGTACAGGTGTCGAGTACGCGCGGGCAGCGATCGGCGAACGTGCACGCGTCGGGCTGCTCGGTGAGTACCGGGACCAGGCCGGGAATCTCGTTCAGCCGTTGGGATTCGGCGTACCGGGCGGCCGCGGGGGAGGCGCCGAGCAGGCCGCTCGTGTACGGATGCCGCGGGTGCGCGAACAGGTCGTGCACCTCGGCGGTCTCGACGACGCGTCCGGCGTACATCACCGCGACCCGGTCGGCGAGGTCCGCGACGACGCCGAGGTCGTGCGTGATCAGCACGATGCTGGTCCCAAGGCGTTCCCGGAGAGCACGCAGTACGTCGAGGATGCCGGCCTGGATCGTCACGTCGAGGGCGGTGGTCGGCTCGTCGGCGATCAGTACCTTCGGGTCGCAGGCGACGGCCATCGCGATCATCACCCGCTGCCGCATCCCGCCGGACAGCTGGTGCGGGTAGTCGTCGATGCGGCGCTCGGCGGACGGGATGCCGACCAGCTTGAGCAGCTCGACCGCACGGGCGCGGGCGGCCCGGCGGTTCAGCCCGATGTGTGTCCGCAGTACCTCGGTGATCTGGTGGCCGACGGTGAAGACCGGGTTCAGCGAGGTCATCGGCTCCTGGAAGATGTACGCGATCTCGCGCCCGCGGACCGATCGCAGCGTGCGGTTGCCGGCACCGATCAGCTCGGTCCCGTCGAGGACGACCGAACCGGTGACGGTCGCGGTCCGGGGGAGCAGGCCCGCGATGCTCATCGCGGTCACACTCTTCCCGCACCCGGACTCACCGACGACCGCGAGCACTTCGCCGTCCGCGACCTCGAGGCTGACCCGGTCGACGGCCGACAGCGGCCCGTCCTCGGTCCGGAACGTGACGGACAGGTCCTTGATCGTGAGTACCGAGGTCATCGGCGGCTCGCCTTCGGGTCGAGGGCGTCGCGCAGGCTGTCGCCGAC
>NZ_DASRVN010000118.1:0-14756 GCF_035655035.1 Kribbella sp.
GTGCAGGTCGGCGCGGCGCGCGCAAAGCCCGATCGTGAGCGGGTCCAGGTCCGCCGGGAGCTCCTCCAGCTGATCGCGTACGGCGGACGACTCCAGCACCAATCTTGGTACTACGCCTACGCCACAACCCAACGCCACCAAGGCGAGCAAAGCCTCATGCCCGTCGGGTTCCGCCGCAATCGTTGGCCGTACCCCCATCCCCCGAAACCACCGAAACGCCCCCTCCCGAACCAACCCCCGAGCAGGCACCACAAACGGCCCCCCGATCCAGGCCGCGGACGGGCCGGGGGCACCGGCGGGCTGGCTGCCGAGCGGGCCCGTGGGTGGGGCGGCGGGAGAACCGGCGGGCGGGCTGCCGAGCGAGCCCGTGGGTGGGGTGGCGGGAGGACCAGCGGATGGGCCGGTGGGTGGGGTGCCGGGTGGGGTGTTGCGGGATTGGACGAGGACCAGGTCTGTTACGGCTACGGTGCGGGTGATGAGGGTTTGGGGGAGGCGGGGCGGGATGCCGGCTACGGCGGCGTCTACTTCGCCTTCGTCGAGGCGGGCCAGGGCGGTGGCGGCGTCGCCCGTACGGATGTCGAGGCGGATCTGCGGGTGCTGTTCGCGCAGCGGGCGGAGGAGGTTCGGCAGCAGGGTTTGGCAGGCGGTCACGGTTGCGAAGATCCGCAGTTCGCCGGTCAGATCGGCCGGCTCCTCCGACGCGGCCCGGTAGTCGGCCCACAACGCCAACGCCTTCTCGGCGTACGCCGTGAACCGCCGCCCCTCCGCCGTCAGCATCACGCCCCGCGGCCCCCGGTCCAGCAACCGCGCGCCGACCCGTACCTCCAGCCGCTGGATCGTCCGCGTCAGCGTCGCCGCGCTGACATGACACTCCAGGCTGGTCCGCCCGTAGTTCAACGACCGCCCGAGATGCAAGAACAACTCCAGCTCCCGCTGCTCCAACTGATGACCTCCTGTTCTCCCGTACCGAAGGACGGGTAGTGGTCGGGCTTTCGCCCGCCCTGCCGGGGTAGCTACGCCTGCCGAGGTGCCGGTCCGGCGACCACTACCCGTTCTTCGGTACGCGGATGAGTGTTCCACATCCTGCAACGACGCGGTGCGGAGGTTGCGCTTGCTGCAAGGCCGGGTGGGGCGGTGGACTGGGGCGCATGGAGAGTTCGGTGTTTCGGGTCGAGGCGATGGAGGTCCCGGGTGGGACCGAGGCGATCGTGCGGGGTGGGCGGGACCTGTTCCCGCTGCTGCCGGTTGCGTTGCACGGGGTGGAGCGCATCGGGGTGATCGGGTGGGGGCCGCAGGGGCGGGCGCAGGCGCTGAACCTGCGCGACTCGCTCGCCGGGACCGGAATCACCGTCGCGGTCGGGCTGCGACCGGGATCGCGGTCCGCGGAAGACGCTCGGCGAAACGGGTTCCGCGAGGACGACGGCACGCTGGGGGACTGGCTGGAGGTGGCGGCGGGTGCCGACCTGGTGATCCTGCTGATCGCCGACGCGGCGCTGGCGGCGCACCACGAGGAGATCTTCGCGGTGCTGAAACCCGGCGCGACCATTGGCCTGTCCCACGGTTTCCTGCTCGGTCACCTGCGCGAGCGGGGCAGCGGGTTCCCGGACGGGCACCCGGTGATCGCGGTCTGCCCGAAGGGGATGGGGGATTCGGTACGCCGCCTGTACCAGCAGGGCGCGACCGTCAACGGCGCCGGTATCAACGCGAGCATCGCCGTCCACGCGGATCCGGACGGTCACGGGTGGGACCGGGCGCTGGCGTGGTCGGTCGCGCTCGGGTCGCCGTACACGTTCGCGACAACGCTTTCCGACGAGTACCACTCGGACATCGTCGGTGAGCGGGCGATCCTGCTCGGCGCGGTCCACGGGCTGGTCGAGGCGCTGTACCGGTACTTCCGGATCGACGGCGCGGATCCGGTGACGGCGTACCGGCGGTCCACCGAGGCGATCACCGGTCCGATCGCGCGGACCATCTCGGACGAGGGCATCACCGCGGTACGGGCGAAGTGCGGCGACGTGGACCTGTTCGACCGGGCGTACTGCGCGGCGTACCGGCCGGCCCGGGACCTGGTCGCGGAGATCTACGACGAGGTTGCCGACGGCACCGAACTGCGCAGCGTGATCCTCGCCGAGCGCCGCCTCGCGGACCGCCCGATGACCGACATCGGCGGCAGCCCGATGTGGTCCCACAGCACCGAGGTCCACGCGAGCCGTGGTGCGGAGGAGTTGGCCGTGGATGCGGTGACGGCTGGGTTGTTCGTGGCGACGATGACTGCGCAGGTGGACGAGTTCGCCGCCCGTGGGCACGCGTGGTCGGAGATCGTCAACGAGTCGGTGATCGAGGCGGTCGACTCGCTGCTGCCGTACATGCACGCCCGCGACGTCGCGTACATGGTCGACAACTGCTCCCGCACGGCCCGCCTCGGCACCCGGCGCTGGGGCCCGCGCTTCCAGGCGGCGTACGAACAGATCGCCCTGCCACACCTGAGCCAGCCGGCCGACGACCAGCTGATCAAGGCTTTCCTGAACAACCCCGCCCACGAAGCCCTCGCCGCAGCCGCCAAGCTCCGCCCATCTGTGAACATCTCCGTTTAGCCTATGGGCCATGGCGCTCGAGATGACTCGTTCCCGGTTGGTACCGATGCGGCCGCGGGATCCGAATGAGCCTGGGCGGGTGGCGTCGTCGCTGGAGTTGTTCTTCGATCTGGTGTTCGTGGTCGCGGTGAGTGTCGCGGCCTCCCAGTTGCACCACGCGCTGTCCGAGAAGCACGTCGGCGACGGCCTGTTGTCGTTCGCGATCGTGTTCTTCGGGATCTGGTGGGCGTGGATGAACTTCACCTGGTTCGCCACGTCCTTCGCCACCGACGACTGGCTGTACCGGCTGCTGACCATCGTGCAGATGAGCGGCGTCCTGGTCCTTGCGGCCGGCATCGAACGGGTCTTCACCGACCACGACTTCCGGATCGTGGTCCTCGCGTACGTCGTGATGCGGATCGCGATGGTGGCGCAATGGCTGCGCGCCTCGCACTCGGCCGGATCCAGCCGGCGCGCGACGCTGTTCTACGCCGGCGGGATCGCGATCGTCCAGGTGCTCTGGCTGGTCATGCTGGTGCTGCCGGCGGCGGTGCAGCTGCCGGTTCTGGTGGTGCTGGTGGCGGCCGAGATCTCGGTACCGGTGGTCGCCGAGCGGCGCGGGATGACGCCGTGGCACCCGCACCACATCACCGAGCGGTACAGCCTCTTCACGCTGATCCTGCTCGGCGAGAGCCTGCTGGCGTCCGCGAACGCGATCATCGAGGCGCTGCACGACCACGAGTCGCTCGGCCCGCTGATCGCGCTGTCGGTGCTGACGCTGGTGGTGACCGCCTCGCTGTGGTGGATCTACTTCTGGCCGCCGCACCACACCGCGATCACGACGCTGCGGAGGTCGCTGCGGTACGGGTACGTGCACTACTTCGTGTTCGCCGCCGCCGGTGCGTTCTCGGCCGGGATCGAGGTGGAGATCGACAGCATCACGCACCACACCGAGCTGAGCGAGGTGGCCGCGTCCTACACGGTGACGATCCCGATCGCGATCTTCGTCCTCGGGATCTGGTGGATCGCGATCCGCGACAACGCCGACCGGGTGGTGAACGTCGTCGTACCGCTGGGCGCGGTGCTGGTGCTGCTGGATCCGCTGATCCCGGTCCCGTTCGCGCTGACCGCGGTATTCATGGCCCTGGTCGTAGCGACGCTGGTGATCAGGCCGCCGGTACGGCGTTAGCCGAGCTCGGCCAGCGCGGTCGCCACCCGTCCGTGCGCGGTCTCCAGGGCGGCGCGCGCCTCGGGGATCGGGGTGCCGGTCAGCAGGTGGACGAGGGCCGGCTTGAGTTCGCCGTCGGCCTCGGCCAGCGCGGCTTCGCAGGCGGCCTCGTCGGCGCCGGTGGCCTCGCCGAGGATCCGGACCATCCGGCCGCGGAGCTTCTTGTTGGTCGCGACCAGGTCGACCATCAGGTTCGACCAGGTCCGGCCGAGCTTGATCATCAGCGTGGTGGAAAACGCGTTCAGAATCATCTTCTGCGCGGTGCCGGCCTTCAGCCGGGTCGATCCGGCGATCACCTCGGGGCCGGTGTCCGCGGCGACCACGATGTCGGCCAGCGGGGCCAGCGGGGCGTCGGGGTTCGAGGTCACCAGGACGGTCGTCGCCCCGGCGGCACGGGCGGCCTTCAGCGCGCCGGCGACGTACGGCGTACTCCCGGAAGCAGCGAGGCCGACGACGAGGTCCTGGCCGGTGACGGCGGCCGCGTCGGAGGCACCGCCCTCCTCGGAGTCCTCGACGTTCTCGACCGCGCGGAGCAGCGCCTGCATGCCGCCGGCGTGATGGGCGACCACCAGGCCGTCGGGGACGTGGAACGTGGGCAGCAGTTCGGCCGCGTCCAGGACCGCCAGGCGTCCCGACGTACCGGCGCCGAAGTAGTGCACCCGGCCGCCGCCGCGGATCGCCTCGACCGCGGCGTCCACGGCCTTGGTCAGCTCCGGGATCACAGCGCCGACGGCCCCGGCTACCAGGGCGTCCTCGTTGTTGACCAGTTGGAGGATCTCGGACGTGCCCACCGCGTCGATGGCCAGCGTCCTCGGGTTGCGCTGCTCGGTCGGTGAGGTCACGGGATCGATGTTAGTTTTCTACTGAAGGTTTTTCAATTCGGTTGAATGTTGACAGGCTGCTACTCGGAGCCTTTCAACCGGTGCCCGCGGACCGACGTGGCGGTCTCCTCGAGCGCCTTCCGGGCGTCCGGCAGCACCTGCTGCGCGACCCCGATGAACAGGCAGTCGATCACCGTCAGTTGCGCGATCCGGCTCGACATCGCCCCCGAGCGGTACGTCGTCTCGCGCGCGGCCGTGGTGAGTACCAGGTCGGCCGTCTTCGCCAGCGGCGACCGTGGGAAGTTGGTCACCGCGACCGTGGTGGCACCGTGCTTGGCCGCCTCCTCGAGCGCCTCGACGACCTCGACCGTGGTACCGGTGTGCGAGATCCCGATCGCCACGTCGCCGTCGCCGAGCAGGGCCGCGCTCGGCAGCGCCACGTGGACGTCGTTCCAGGCGAACGCGACCCGGCGGATCCGGTGCAGCTTCTGCTGCAGGTCCATCGCGACGAACGCGCTCGCGCCGAAACCGTACAGATCGACCCGCGGCGCCTTCGCGACCGCGTCCACGACCTTCGCCAGCGCGTTCACGTCGACCTGCTGCGCGGTCTCCCGGACCGCGCGCTCGTCCGCGAACGACACCTTGCTGACCACGTCCGCCAGCGAGTCGCCGGGCTCGATGTCCCCGCCGACCTCGGGACGGACGCTCTCCTGCGCCGACTGGGCCGCCAGCTGCAGGCGGAGCTGCGGATAGCCGGGGACGCCGATCTGCTTGCAGAACCGGATGACCGTGGTCTCCGAGGTGGAGGCCACCTCGGCCAGTTCGGAGATCGTCATCGCCGCCACTCCGCCCGGGTCCGCGAGGACCGCGTTCGCCACCCGCTGCTCGGCCGGCGCCAGCGCGGGCATCACCGCGCGGACCCGGACCAGCAGCGGCCCCGTGGGTTCTGGAGAGGTTGTTGAATTCATGACAGCCACGGTACGGCGCCTATGCACGAGATGGGGTCACCGACGCGAAAGTCTCCAACCTGTTGCGGTAAATGATTCCGGCGCCCGTTCACCGTCGAGAAGTTGACCACTCTCGCTCGTGATCTTCACACCGTCGACGTACACCCCGCGGCCCTGGTACAGCGGGTCGCTGGTGTAGCGCCAGCGGATCGTCTGCGGGCCGGGGGCCAGGTCGGCGGTCACCTGGTGCCAGTGCCGGTCGCCCGATCCGCTGATCGAACCGTCGGTGCCGGTCACCGTGCCACGATCCCTGACCTCGAACGGGACCTTGGTCCAGGTGGTGCCGTCCGCGGATGTCTCCAGGTACAGCAGATCCGAGTCCTCGGTGTCCACGAACAGGTCGAACGCGAGCTTCGCGCCGCCCGCCGGTACGTCGACCTTCGTCGCGAGCGTGGACGTCGAGTTGTCCGTCGTACCGGAGAACCAGGCGTCCTTGCCGTGCCGCGGGCCGACGCCGAGGGCGAGCGCGAGGCCCTGGACGACCGCGCGCCGGGCCGGGTTGTTGCTGCCCCAGTTGCGGCTCGGGTGCACGCGATTGGTGAGCAGGATCGCGAACGAGCGCGAGTCGAAGTCGATCACGATCGACGTCCCGGTGTAGCCGGTGTGGCCGGCCGTGCGCGGGCCGGACAGGCCGCCCATGTACCACCGCTGGTCGAGCTCGAAGCCGAGGCCGTGGTCGTTGCCCGGGAACGCCTGGTTGAAGTTCGTGATCATCGCGGTGACTGAGGATTCTTTCAGGATTCGCGCGCCGCGGTAGCTGCCGCCGTTCAGGAACGTCTGCGCGAGTACTGCCATGTCGTCCGCGGTACTGAAAACGCCTGCGTGGCCCGCGACACCGCCGAGGGACCAGGCGTTCTCGTCGTGCACCTCGCCCCACACCATCCCGCGCGGCGGCGACGACTGGTACTCGGTGGCAGCGATCCGCGGCTTCTTCTTCGGGTCCGGGTTGTAGCCGGTGTCGCGCATCTGCAGCGGTTTCGTGATTCCGTCCGCGACCAGTTTGTCGAGCGTCTTGCCGGTCACCCGGTGCGCGAGCTCGCCGAGGGCGATCAGGTTCAGATCGCTGTAGAGGTACGTCGTACCGGGCTTGTTCTGCAGTTTCGCGGTCAGCGCCATGTGCAGGCGGGACGCCGGATCCGGCTGCGAGCTCCACAACGGCAGCCAGGACGGAAAGCCGCTGGTGTGCGTGAGTGCCTGCCGCACGGAAACGGTTTCCTTGCCGTTTTCCGCGAATTCCGGGATGTACGTCGCGATCGGGGCGTCGAGGTCGACCTTGCCCTTCTCGACCAGCTGCATGACCACGATCGACGTGAAGAGCTTGGACACCGACGCCATGTCGAAGATCGTGTCGGTGCGCATCGGGATCTGCTGGTCCGCGGGCAGCTCGGTGCCGGCGCCGTCGGCGTACTTCAGCGCCATGCCGGTGGCGGTCCGGGTGACGATCTTCCCGTCGTGGCCGAGCAGCGTGACGGCCCCGGCGTACAACGGTTTCGCCGTACCGCTCGGCTTCGTCCAGCCGGCGACCTGGGCCAGCGCGGCGTCGATCGGCGCCGGGTCCAGGCCGGCCTTCGCCGGGGTGTCGTCGCGCAGCAGCGTGGACTTCGGCGCGTACCCGTCGTACGGGTGGTCGAACCAGCCGGAGTGGTTGCCGCCAGCAACGGCAGGGGTAGCCATCGTGAGTATCACCGCAGAGATTGTCGTGATTGTGCCTATTTTCAGGGAAGCCCGCCGCTTCATCGGTGAGCTCCCTTGTAGAGCAGGTACTTCGCGCGCCGGGCCGTCCAGGCGTCCGTCTCGGACCTCCAGGCTGCCACGATCTCCTCGGCGGTCGCATCCGCCGAAAGCATGGTTCGGAACCGATCGGATCCGGTCAGCAGGTCGATCCACCGGCCGGGTGGGGTCTCCGCCCGCCAGGTGAACTCGGGGTAGAGCTTACGGGCCTCGACGATCATGTGCGTCGCCGCGGTGATCGCCTCGACCCGGTGCGGGTCGGTGATCTGTACCTGGAGTCCGCCGCACAGCACGTTTGCGTTCTTGCTGATCGTCGGCGTGAAGTACGCCTCGCGGAACGCGACGCCCGGGATCTCCTTGGTCTGCAGCGCCGCTGCCCAGCGGTAGTCGACGTACGGCGCGCCGATCAGCTCGAACGGACGGGTGGTGCCGCGGCCCTCGGACAGGTTGGTGGCCTCGAACAGGCATAGGCCCGGGTAGAGCAGGGCGGTGTCCGGGGTCGGCATGTTCGGGCTCGGCATCACCCAGGTGAGGTCGGTGTCGGCGTACAGCTGGTCGCGTTTCCAGTTGGACACCTCGATGACGGTGAGCTGCCGGAGACGCCCACCGTTCGGCTCCAGCGGCAGGTACTCGGCGTCGAACATCCGGGCCAGTTCGCCGACCGTCATGCCGTGCTGCTGGAGGATCTCCTTCTTTCCGACGCCGGACGTGTAGCCGGGCTTGAGCATCGGGCCGCGCGCGTACCCGCCGACCGGGTTCGGGCGGTCCAGGACGACGAACCGCGCACCCGTACGGACGGCGGCCAGCATCGCCTCGTACATCGTCCAGATGTAGGTGTAGAACCGGGCGCCGACGTCCTGGATGTCGAAGACGACGGTTTCCACGCCGGACTTCGCGTAGAGGGCGGCGAGCTTGTCCGCGTTCGCGCCGTACGCGTCGTAGACCATGATCCCGGTCCGCGGGTCGACGTGGTCGCCCTCCGAACCGCCGGCCTGCGCGCTGCCGCGGAAACCGTGTTCTGGACCGAACACCGCGACCACGTCGACCGCGCCGGAGGCGTGCATCGTGTCGACGATGTGCTGCAGGTCCGGCAGGATCCCGGTCGGGTTGCTGATCACGCCGACCTGCTGCCCGGCCAGCGCTTTCCAGCCGCTGTTCGCGAGGACCTCGGCGCCGGTCAGCACCTTCCGGTTCGAGACGGCCTGCGCGGCCGGTACGTCGATCAGCGGGGCGGCGGCCAGCGCGCCGGCCCCGGCAAGCAAACTACGTCGCTTCATGTCGGGTCTCCTCAGGAACGGAACGAGAGGTCGGCAATCATCGGCCGGTGGTCACTGGCGGCCTCGGCGAGCGGAACCTCGGCCGGTACCTCGGCCCGTCGCACGGTGAACCCGGCGCCGACGGTCACGAAGTCGATCCGCTTGTCGGCGGCCACCGCAGGGTAGGTGCTCGGCCCGCCGACGGTCCGCGCGGCCGCCGACCACGAGTCGGTCAACCGGGTCCACAACCCGCTGAGCTCCGGCGCTTTCGCCTCGGCATTGAAGTCACCCACGAGAATCTGCAGATCCGTCGATGGGTCCTGCGCAAGGATCCCGACAGTGTCGGCTACCTGCATCCGCCGGACCGTCGGGTCGCCGCGGTAGTCAAGATGCGTGCAGTACACATGGACCCGCCGCCCCCGCACGTCGACCTCCACCTCGAGGAACCCGGGCGCCGGTGCCGGCACCGGATTCGGGTCCTGCGTGGAAAGCCTCGTGATCGCGTGGTTCTGCACGCTCACCAACGGGAAGCGCGACAGCACCCCGACGCCGTACTGTCGCCGCGGCTGCCCCGCGGCCGGCGGATCGAAGTCGTAGATCGGCGCGAACGCCGGGTACATCCCGAGCCTCGCCGCAAGCTCCGCGATCGTGTCCAGCCAGTTGCTGCGCTTGTCCCAGTGGACGTCGACCTCCTGCAACCCGATGATGTCCGCGTCCAGCGCCTTCAACGCCTGCGCGGTCCGGTCCAGATCGAAGACGTTGTCCTCGCCGGCACCGGCATGAATGTTGTACGAGGCAACAGTCAGCCGGGTGTCCCGCGGATCGAAGGTCAGTCCGTGTCCGAAGGAAAACAGTGTTTCCGAAGTTTCCGGATGGGCGGGAATCGCGACCGGCAGCTTTCCGGCCGGCGCGATCTCGCCGTACAGAACCTTCGCAAGCGCCTCCATCGACACCACTGTGCTGCCGTACGTGACGAGCGCGGTCGGCGGCGCGTCGAAGTACGCGACGTCGTACGGGTCCCGGACCGGGACCACGACCACCGGACGCCCAGTCGCGAGCAGGCCGTTGACGAGCTTCTGCTGTTTGGCCAGCTTGTCGGTGACAGCGGTGTCCCATGCTTTGTTGGTCAGCACAACGGTCAGGTCGACGGTCTGGGCGGCGGCCAGCGCGTCGGTGATCTTGGCGTCGGTCGCCGTGGTACCGGTGTCCTTCACCACGGTCGCCGCGCCCCGGCGTTGCAGCGCCGTCGACAAGGTGGCAGGGCTGTACCCGGTGACGAGGATCTTGCGCGGCGCGGGGGAAAGCGGCAGCAGGTCGGCGTCGTTGCGCAGCAGCGTCGTACTGCGGTCCGCGATCCGCTGGGCCTCCGCGTAGTTGGCCGGCGTACCGACGATCTGCGCGATCCGGGACACGTCGACGTACGGGCGCTCGACCAGTCCGGTGTCGTACTTCAGTTGCAGAATACGTGTGACGCTCTCGTCGATCCGCGCCTCGCTGATCCGGCCGCCGCGGACGGCGTTCAGGACCGAGTTGTACGCGAGACCGGGATCGACCGGCATCAGCAGCTGGTCGACGCCCGCCTCGATCGCGCGCAACGGGATCTCCGCGTCGCCGTACTTGTCCCGGACGCCCTGCATGCCGAGCGAGTCGGTGATCACCACGCCGTCGAAGCGCAGCTGCTCGCGCAGGATCCCGGTCAGGATCGGCCGGCTCAGCGTCGCCGGATCGCCGGACGGGTCGAGCGCCGGGACCACGATGTGCGCGGTCATGATCGAGCGGATCCCGGTCCGGATCACGGCCTCGAACGGCGGCCGATCGATCCGGGTCCACTCCTCGAGGGTGTGATCGATGACCGGGATGCCGGTGTGGCTGTCGGTGGCGGTGTCGCCGTGACCGGGGAAGTGCTTCGCGGTCGAGACGATCCCGCCGTCGCGCTGGTAACCCTTGACCTGGGCGCTGACCAGTTGCGCGACCAGTGCCGGGTCGGAGGACACCGAGCGGACGCCGATCACCGGGTTCAGCGGGTTCACGTTGACGTCCGCGTCCGGCGCGAAGTCGGTGGTGATGCCGAGCGCCTTCAGCTCCCGGCCGGCGATCGCGCCCGCGGACCGCGCGAACGCGGGGGAGCGGGTCGCGCCGAGCGCCATCCCGCCGGGGAACTGGGTCGCCGGCGGCCCGACCCGGACCACCGAGCCGTACTCCTGGTCGGTGCCGATCTGCAGCGGTACGCCGGCGTTCGCCAGCGCGGCCGCCTGCAGGCCGTTGGACAGCCCCGCGATCTGCGCCGGGTCCCGGACCGAGTCGGTCCAGGTGAAGTAGATGACACCGCCGAGGTGGTACTTCGCCACCACCTCGGCCGGTGTCGCGACGCCGTACAGGCTGGTGTTGCGGGCGTCGGCGGTGGCGGCCGTCGGGCCGTACGCGTAGCAGACGAACAGCTGGCCGACCTTCTGTTCGAGGGTCATCCGGCGCAGCGTGTCCCGGACCCAGCGATCGGGGTGCGGGGGCGCGGCGGCAGCGGTCGCGGACCCAGTGCTTGCGGAGAGGGCGGAAACCGTCGTTCCGGCGACGGCGGCCGCCGCAAGTCCGAGGGTTTGGCGTCGGGTCAGTTCCATCGGTGTCACCAACTCAGTCCGGGCGGGCAGGGGCGAACGCCAAAGTAATTGAATTACTCATACTCCCCCGAGACGCGAAAGTTACCCACACGCGCACGGTGGGTCAAGAGTCAGTGACGTACCGCGCGCCGGGGCCGGGGGTCGGGAGCGCGACGGCGAGTACGGCGGCCTCGGTCGTCGGCACGTGCATCACTGTCAACCCGGCGGGCGTCGGGCGACGCAGGCCGCCGTTCGCCAGGCCCGGGCCGAGCGCTTTTCCGACGGCTTCCTTGGCGGTCCACAGCTGCAGGAACGCTCGCAACCGGTCCGGCTGCCGCTCCATCCACCGCAGCTCTTGTGGGGCGAACCAACGGTTGGCGATCCGGTCCGTCGCGCGCGGGCGGACCTCCTCGAGATCGATGCCGAGCGGGCCGTCGTACGACGCGGCGACGGCGACGAGCCGATGGCTGTAGCTGATGCTCACCGCGAGGCCGGGGATCCGCGGTCGACCGGTGTCGTCGTGGGTGAGTACCGGATCGTCGACCAGGGTGCTCGCGAGCTCGAGCAGGAGTGCGTGGGCGGTCCGGCGCGGCTCGGTGCCGGCCGCTGCGAGTCGGAGGTGCACCGGGCCAGCCACGGCTAGAAGATAACTTGTCGACAAATACCCCGGTGGAACTGGTCCTCTGCGGCGCTGTGCGACTGGACCTGTAGGACGTACCGGTTGCGCTCTAACGTCGAGCCATGACCGTCTGCGAGATCCCCACCGTCCGGCTCGTCGACACCCGGTTCGCGAAGTTGCTCGCGATGGTGTTCGGCTCGGGGCTGAGCATGTACCTGCTGACCTCCGTCGTACCGCTCTACCTCGCGGCCAACGGCGCCGGCGGGATCGGCGCCGGGCTGTCCACGGCCGCGATGATGTTCTCCGCGGTTGCCGTCGAGCTGCTCGTACCGCGGATGCTCGCGCGCTGGGGGTACCGGGTCGTGCTCGGGCTCGGGCTGGTCCTGCTCGGCGCGCCGGCGCTGGTGCTGCTCGCTACCGCGTCGCTGCCGATCGTCCTCGCGGTCTGCGTCGTTCGTGGCGCGGGACTCGCGATCCTGGTGGTTGGTGCGGTCGCGCTGGTCGCGGACCTGACGCCGTCGGCGCGCCGTGGTGAGGCGCTGGGGGTGTACGGCGTGGCGGTCGGAGTGCCGGCGGTGATCGGGCTGCCGCTTGGTGTGTATCTGACGCACGTGGTCGGGTTCGGTGCGCTGTTCGTGCTGGCTGCGGTGAGCTCGCTCGCTGGGCTCGTCGCGTTGACCGGTCTGCCCGCCAAGGTCGGCGCTGGTGAGCTCGGCGCCGGGGAGGTTGGTGCCGGGGAGCAGCAGGTTCGAGTGCTGGGCGGGGTGCGGGGGAGTGGGTTGTTGATGCCGTCGCTGGTGTTCGCGGCGGTCACGGTGGCGGCCGGGATCAGTGTCACGTTCCTCCCGCTGGCGGTTGCTGCGGGCAAGCAGTCGATGGTCGCGACGGCGCTTCTGCTGCAGGCGAGCGCGGCGCCGCTCGCGCGCTGGGTGGCCGGGCGGTACGCGGATCGGGTCGGGCCGGCGAAGCTCCTCGCTCCGGCGCTCGTGCTCGCGGCGGTCGGCGCGGGATCGCTGGTGTTCCTGCCCAGCCCGGTCGCGATCCTGCTCGGCGCCATCGCTTTCGGCATCGGGTTCGGCGCCGCGCAGAACCTGACGTTGACGCTGATGTACGACCGCGTGGACCGCGGACGCTACGGGCAGGTCAGCGCGCTCTGGAACCTCGCGTACGACGGCGGCTGGGGCCTCGGCGCTCTGACCTTCGGGGCAGTCGTCTCCGGCATCGGCTACCCGACGGCCTTCGCCCTGACCGCCGCCGTCGTCGCCCTAGCCGTCGTACCGGCGGTCAAAGCTTCCCGCTGGCCGGGGCGGTGAGGTGGGGGTCAGAGTTTGCGGAGTCTGACCCAGCGGACCGCGTGGTCGGGGCCTTTGCGGAGGACCAGGGTGGCGCGGGGGCGGGTGGGGAGGATGTTCTCGCGGAGGTTCGGGCCGTTGATGCCGTCCCAGAGCGACTCGGCCTTCTTGATCGCCTCGTCGCGGCTCAGCTCGCCGTACCGGACGAAGTACGACTCGGGGTTGCGGAACGCCGTTTCCCACAGTTTCAGAAAACGTGCGACGTACCAGGACCGGATGTCGTCGGCGGCCGCGTCGACGTACACCGAGAAGTCGAAGAAGTCGCTGACCGCCAGTCCGCTCTTGCCGTCCGCGTGCCGCGGCGCCGGCTGCAGGACGTTGAGGCCCTCGAGCAGCAGGATGTCGGGCTGCTCGACCGTGGTCCGGACGCCGGACATCCGGTCGTAGTGCAGGTGCGAGTAGACCGGCGCCTCGACCGTGTCCATCCCGGACTTCACCTCGACCACGAAGCGCAGCAGCGCCTTGCGGTCGTACGACTCCGGGAAGCCCTTGCGCTGCATCAGGTTGCGGCGTTCGAGTTCGGCGTTCGGCCAGAGGAAGCCGTCGGTGGTGACCAGCGCGACCCGCGGGTGCTCGGGCCAGCGGGCCAGCAGTTCGCGGAGCAGCCGGGCGGTGGTGGACTTGCCGACAGCAACGGATCCGCCGATGCCGATCACGAACGGGGTGCGGGTGGCGACCGGTTTGCCGAGGAAACTCTCGGTGTCGGAGTGCAGCGCGCGAGCGTGCCGGACGTACAGCGACAGGATCCGGGACAGCGGCAGGTACACCTCCCGGACCTCGTCCATGTCGATCTCGTCGCCGAGACCACGGAGCCGCTCCACCTCGTCCGCCGTCAGCGGGGAGATCGTTGTCTCGGCCAACTGGGCCCAGGTGTCCCGGTCGAGCTCGGTATAGGGAGTCACCTCCCGCGACGGCTGCAGCATGTGGCCCATTGTTCCCATCGGCGCGCGATGCACCCACATCGGGCGGGCGTGGCCTTGGTCTCAGCTCCGGCACAGGTGTCTCAGCTACGGTACGGTCTCGAAACTTTCGGTCACCGTTCCGTGACCGGCTGATATGTAAGCATCAGCGCCGATGAGTGCTGACCTGGCCTGGCTGGCCACCCAGCGGCTGCCCGACGTGACCGTGCATGCCTCCGGTGTCCTGGCGCAGACGATCCGGGCCGAGGTGCGGCAGACCCGGCGGTTCCGGACCGAGGTCCGGGTAGCGATCTGCACGATGAGCCGGCTCCGCGAGACCGCCCTGTGGCAGGAGGTCGAGGCGGCGCTGCCCGAGCACGGCCTCGGCGTCGAGGGATTCGTGGTGGTGCGACGAGGCAACGATCTGGTGGTCGCGGCCGAGGGCGGGCATGGGCTGCTGTACGGCTACTTCTACCTGCTGCGGTACTTCGAGTGGATGAGCGGCGACTTCACCGTCGTCGAACGGCCCGCGGTGCCGATCCGGATGCTGGACCACTGGGACGAGCCGTCCGGCGCGGTCCGCCGCGGCTACTCGGGTGGATCGATCTTCTTCCGCGACGGCGCGGTCGTACCGGACCTCGGCCGGGTCCGGGCGTACGCACGGCTGCTCGCCTCG
>NZ_DASRVN010000119.1:0-6796 GCF_035655035.1 Kribbella sp.
ACGACCATCGTGGTCTTGTCCATGTACGACAGCTCGGCGATCTGGATCTGGGTACGCTCGGCCTCCAGCGCGTGCCGCAGTACGCACTGCATCCGCAGCGTCAGCCCGATCTCGGCCAGCGCCGCGGACAGCTGGGTCTCCAGGACATGGCCGGCGTGCGTGAGATAGCCGGTCAGGTCGGGCACGGTACGTTCCGGAACTTGCGCCATACCTCCGAGAGTAGCGCGGAATCATCTGCCCACAGATGATCCGCAGCTGGATCATTCCGCGCGAAAATACGACGGCTTGCTCGGGCCGGACCGCGGTGTCGTGAAATCGCGAGCCGGGGAGGGGCGGCGGCGGTTGCCTGGGAGGCATGAGACTCCAGACGGCAATCCGGCCGACGACCGCGCGGTGGTACGGCGTCGGTGCGGTGACGCTCGGGATCTTCGCGATCGCCACCACCGAGATCCTCCCGATCGGCCTGCTGACACCGATCGGTACCTCGTTCGCCCTGACCTCAGGCCGTACCGGCCTGCTGATGACGATGCCCGGACTGGTCGCGGCTGTCTCCGCACCGGTCGTCACGCTGGTGACTGCCCGGCTGGACCGACGGCTGATGCTGTGCGCGCTCATGGCCTTGCTGGCGACCGCGGGCTTCCTCGCAGCCGCCGCGCCAGCGTTCTGGCTCGAGCTGGTCGCCAGGTTCCTCGTCGGGCTGACGCTCGGCGCCTTCTGGTCGATCGGCGCCAGCCTGGCCGGACGGCTGGTACCGGGACCACAGTCGACCAGAGCCACCGCCGTGATCTTCTCCGCGGTACCCCTCGGCTCAGTGCTCGGCGTACCTGCGGGCACGTTCCTCGGCGAGCTGGCCGGCTGGCGTACGTCGTTCGCCGCGCTGGGTGCGCTCTCTTTAGTGGCCCTGGTCGCCCTGCGCATCACAGTGCCTCCGCTGCCGCCCTTGCAGGTCACACAGGCCGCCGTACTCGCTAGAGCGCTACGCAGCAGCCCCAAGGCCCTGCTCGTCACCTGTCTGATCGTCACGGCGCACTTTGCGACCTACACGTACATCACACCGTTCCTCCGAGCGGTGGTGCGTCCCGAGCTCATCGGGTTGTTCCTGCTCGTCTACGGCGCCGCAGGTCTCGTCGGCAACGCAGTCGCGGGCACGTACTCCGCACGCAACCTCACAGCGACCTTCACCGCCTGTGCCGCTCTGATCGCCACGTCGACGCTGCTGATGCCGGTGCTCGGTCGCAGTACGGCGGGAGCGTTGCTGTTGCTGGTCGTGTGGGGGCTCGGGTACGGCGGCGTACCGGTCTGCTCGATGACCATGTTCGCCCAGGCCGCACCGGAGTCGCGCGAGGCGGCGACCGTGTGGTTCACGTCGTCGTTCCAGGCCGTGCTGTCGACTGGCGCGCTGCTGGGCGGTCTGGTCGTGGACGCGTGGTCGGTGCCGGTGGTGATGGTGGCCGGCGGTTGCTGCGCGGCGCTGACGGTCGGGGTCCTGCTGTGGTCCAGAACACAGCAGGTTTCGGGCACGTAGCATCTCGCCTGTGGCGAGGACTGAAGGCGATCGGTGCCCTGGCGTGCTGGCAGTGCACCAGGCCGCTGACGGCGGTCTCGCCCGCGTGCGGCTGCCCGGTGGACGCCTGACCGCGGCACAGCTCGACGTACTGCGTCGTGCTGCCGCTGAACTGGGTGACGGGCGGCTGGAGCTGACGTCGCGCGCCAACGTACAGCTGCGCGGTCTGGACGCGGACGGGCCGCGCGAGCTGTCCGACAGGCTCTACACAGCCGACCTGCTGCCGTCGATCGCCCACGAGCGCGTACGGAACATCCTGGCGTCCCCGCTGTCCGGTCTGGACCAGGAGTCGCGGTACGACGTGATGCCGGTGGCGGCTGCGCTCGACAAGGCGCTGTGCGACCGCCCTGCGCTGGCGGAGCTGCCGGGCCGGTTCTTGTTCGCACTGGATGACGGCCGTGGGGATCTGGCTGAGCTGCAGGCCGACGTGGCCGTACGGGCGTTGGACGAGCGCACTGGGCTGCTGAGTCTTGGTGGGCGGGGTGTTCGCGTCGAGTGGGCCGCTGTGCCGGAGTTGATGGTTGCCGCCGCTGAGGCGTTCCTGCAGGTGCGGGAGCAGGAGTGGCGGGTCGCTGAGGTCAGCGGCGGCGCCGAGCGCATTCTTGAACGCCTTGGGCTGCGCGCGACTGAGGTAGTGCCTGTTGAGAGCACACGGGTTGCTGCTGGTGTGCACGGGACAGCCCTGGTCGTCACGGTGCCGCTTGGCAGTCTCACGCAGGAGCAGGCTACTGCGCTGGGGCAGGTCGACGTTCGTATCACGCCGTGGCGCTCTGTTGTGGTGCCCGCCGGCACGAGCGGGCTGGAGGAGGTCGGGCTGGTCACGTCGCCGGACTCGCCGTGGGAGGGCGTCACGGCCTGTGCCGGTCGTCCGGGCTGCGCCAAGGCGTTGGCGGACGTGCGAGCCGACGCGACCCGGCAGTTGGCGCAAGTGCGTGGACGGCGGGTGCACTGGTCGGGATGTGAGCGGCGGTGCGGGAAGCCCGCGGGCGAGTTCGTGGATGTGATTGCTGTCGGAGACGGATACCTGGTGGACGGGGAACGGCTGTGAGTTACGAGTACGAGCGGGACGGCGCGGAGATCTACCGGCGGTCGTTCGCGACGATCCGGGCCGAGGCGGCGCTCGACGGGTTGCCGGCCGACGTGTCCCAGGTCGCCGTACGGATGATCCACGCGTGCGGGATGACCGACCTGGTCGCGGACCTGGCCTGGTCGCCGAACGTCGTGAAGAACGCCCGCGCCGCGCTCCAGGCCGGTGCGCCGGTGCTGTGCGACGCGCAGATGGTCGCGGCCGGGATCACGCGGCGCCGGCTGCCGGCGGACAACGAGGTGATCTGCACGCTGCCCGACCCACGGACCGCCGGGCTCGCGGACGAGTTGCGGACCACCCGGAGCGCGGCGGCGGTCGACCTGTGGGCCGACCGGCTCGACGGCGCGGTTGTTGCTATCGGCAACGCTCCGACGACGTTGTTCCGGCTGCTGGAGGTGATTGCGGAGGGCGGTCCACGGCCGGCCGCGGTACTGGGGATCCCGGTCGGCTTCATCGGCGCCGCCGAGTCCAAGGAGGCGCTGGCCGCGAACGAACTGGGCCTCGAGTACCTGGTGGTCCGAGGGCGCCGGGGCGGCAGCGCGATCACCGCGGCCGCCGTCAACGCGATCGCGAGCGAGGCAGAGTGATGACAGGTCGTTTGTGGGGTGTCGGGCTGGGTCCGGGCGATCCGGAACTGGTCACGGTGAAGGCGGCGCGGCTGATCGGGGCGGCGGACGTGATCGCGTTCCACAGCGCGCGGCACGGGCGGAGCATCGCGCGATCGGTCGCCGCGCCGTACCTCACCGAGGGGCAGATCGAGGAGCACCTCGTCTACCCGCTCACCACCGAGACCACGGATCACCCGGGCGGGTACCAGGGCGCGATGGACGACTTCTACTTTCAGTGTGCGGCTCGGCTGGCCGCGCATCTGGAGGCGGGCCGGGACGTCGTCGTCCTCGCGGAGGGCGACCCGCTCTTCTACGGCTCGTACATGCACATGCACAAACGCCTCGCGGACCGCTACCCGTGCGAGGTGGTGCCCGGCGTGACGTCCGTGAGCGCGGCCGCCGCCGTACTCGGCCGGCCGCTCTGCGAACGCGACGAGATCCTGACCGTGCTCCCCGGCACCCTGCCGCCGGACGTCCTCGCCGACCGTCTCCGCTCGACGGACGCGGCCGCGGTCATGAAGCTCGGCCGTACGTTCGAGAACGTGCGCGAGGCGTTCGAGCTGGCCGGTCGCGCCGACGAGGCCTGGTACGTCGAACGCGCCACCACCGACGCGCAGCGCACGGCCCCGCTCAACGAGGTCGACCCGGACGAGGTGCCGTACTTCTCCCTCGCGCTCCTCCCCAGCCCCATCAACAACACCTTCACTCCCCCGGCCACCAAGACGGCGCAGGAGGGCTCGGTGACGGTCGTAGGCCTCGGTCCGGCCGGCCCGGAGTGGATGACCCCCGAAGTACGCGCAGCAATCGCAGGTGCTGACGACGTGATCGGGTACACGACGTACGTCGACCGCTTGCCCGACAGAGCCCGGCAGCGTAAGCACGGCTCCGACAACCGTGTGGAGTCAGAGCGCGCCGCGTTCGCGCTGGACCTGGCCCGCAAGGGCTCCCGCGTCGTGGTGGTCTCATCCGGTGACCCTGGCGTGTTCGCGATGGCCAGTGCGGTCACGGAGGTGGCAGCGGAGCCGGAGTACGCCGACATCGCCGTACATGTGCTGCCGGGCATGACAGCGGCACAGGCGGTCGCCAGCCGCGTAGGGGCACCACTAGGTCACGACTACTGCGTGCTGTCCCTGTCGGATCGGCTTAAGCCGTGGGACGTCATAGCGCAGCGCCTGACCGCGGCAGCGCAGGCTGACCTGGCAATAGCTATCTACAACCCTGCTTCGAAGTCCCGTACCTGGCAGGTGGCCGCCACTCGGGACCTGCTGCTCGAACACCGTTCTGCCGACACACCGGTCGTCGTAGGGCGTGACGTCGGCGGCCCGGCGGAAGCGATCACTGTGACAACTCTGGGCCAACTGGACGCGCAAACGGTTGACATGCGGTGTCTGCTGCTGGTCGGCTCGTCACAGACGCGTACCGTTCCCCGTCCGGCCGGACCGTTGGTGTTCACTCCGCGCCGATACCCGGCAACGGTCAGTGAGACCACGCCAGGAGTTGGTTAATTCCGAACTCCGCCTGTGTCAGGCACCGTCCGGACGGGTAGGGGGCGTCCGCACGGTGCTTAGTTTTAGGCAGACCAGTGAGGAGCCCGCGGACATGAGTCAGCAGTACCCCGGTGACACCGCCACGATCGCCGCGCCCGCCGGTGACAGCACCCAGCGGTACGAGGAGGCACGGGCCGCGGCCAGCCGGGCGATGAGTACGATCACCGTCCCGGCGGACCAGCCGCTGCGCACCCCTCCGCCGGCCGCTGCGCAGTCCGACGTCGACCCGGAACTGCTGTCGTACCGCGGGTTCAAGTTCGGCGCCGCGTTCTTCGGCTGGCTGATCGCGATCGCGATGTCGGTGCTGTTGCTGGCGGCCGTGTCCGCTGCGGCGTTCGGAACTGCGCAGGTCCTCAACTACACGACCAGTGACGCGAAGGCGCAGCCCGGCGCGGCGTCGATCACCGCGGCCGCCGTCACGATCTTCATGCTCACGCTGGCGTTCTACACCGGCGGGTACGTCGCGGGCCGCCTGGCGCGCTTCGACGGCGGCAGGCAGGGCTTCGGGGTGTGGATGATCGCAGTATTCGTCGGAGCGATCGCAGGCGGTCTCAGCTGGTTCCTGAACAGCCAGTACGACCTGATCGGCAACCTGCCCCGGCCGAACGTCGCGCTGTCCAACCACACGATCCTGCTCGGCAGCGCCGCCGCTGCTGCCGCACTGCTCGTTTTCACCCTCATCGCCGCGATCGTCGGCGGCAAGTCCGGCCGCCGCTACCACGACCGCATCGACGAACTGCTCTGACGCAGCGTTTCCTCACCGGGTACCGGCTAGGTACACGGGGCTTGTCCGGTGAGGAGAAGCTGAGATGACGCAGCAATACCACGAAGAAGACACCCGCGCCGAGCGGCTCGGCCCTTCCGAGCCCCCCGCGGACGAACGACGCGTTGAGCCCGCACACCGCGCCTCCAGCGGCGGGGCCACGTTCTACGGCTGGCTGGTCGCTCTGGGGCTGGTCGGGCTGTTGACGGTGGTCGTCGGCGCAGCCGCGGCAGCTGTGGACTACGCGGTCACATTCAACTGGAACGACGCCAAAGGCAGCGCCGGCACCATCGGGATCGCGTCCGGTGCGATCCTGCTGGTGATCCTGGCGATCGGTTACTACAACGGCGGCTACGTCGCCGGACGGTTGGCCCGCCTGCACGGCGGCCGGCACGGCTTCGGCGTCTGGCTGCTGGGAGTCGTCGTCGCCGCGATCGCCGCAGTACTCGCAGGGGCGGCTGGTTCGCAGTACAACGTGCTGAACCGCATGGGGCTGCCGATCGCCGACCGCACGCTGACGACAGGTGGTCTGGTGGCAGCCGGTGCGGCCGTGCTGGTCACACTGATCGCGGCTGTTCTCGGCGGCATGGCGGGGCAGCGGCGGGTCAACAAGGAGTAGCCCCCGGGAAGACGTGAGGCCTGCTTCGCGTTCAAGCCTGTGTGCTTGACGTAGCGGTGATCGGGGCGGGGCAGGCCGGGCTGTCGGCTGCGTACCACCTGGTGCGGTTCGGGTTCACGCCGTACGACGAGGTTGTCGTACTGGATCGGAACGCGGAGCCGGGTGGTGCCTGGCAGCACAGGTGGGACTCGTTGACGATGCATGACGTCCACGGGATCGCCAACCTGCCCGGAGTACCGGTGCCGTCGAGTGCTGGGGCGGAGCGGGCCAACGCGTTCGTGCCTGCGTACTTCGCGGACTACGAGAAGCGCTTCGAGCTGCCCGTCGTACGGCCGGTGGCGGTCGAGACCGTACGGGCGATCGACGGCGGCTTCGCACTGGAAACGTCAGCGGGTCGGTACACCGCTGCTGCTCTCGTGAACGCGACCGGTACGTGGGACCGGCCGTTCATTCCGTGGTACCCGGGGATCGAGACGTTTCGCGGGCGCCAGCTGCACACGGCCGACTACCGTGGCGCGGCTGAGCTTGCCGGGGAGCAGGTGCTCGTTGTCGGCGGTGGAGCGTCCGCGGTGCAGCTGCTGGCGGAGGTGTCCGAGGTAGCGACCACA
>NZ_DASRVN010000120.1:0-8567 GCF_035655035.1 Kribbella sp.
GTGGGGTGGAGTTCCTCGGGTGGGGCGGGGGTGCCGGAGACGAGTTGGTGGTACGTCGGCCAGGTGGTCGCGCGGGGCGGAATGTTGCCGATGGCATCGACTTTGGTGACCGGGTGGGTGGCGTCGTGGATCGGGGTCCAGAGGTCGGTGTCGGTGCGTAGTTCGCGGAGTTCGCCGAAGAGTTCGCGGCCGAACCAGCAGGGGAAGCTTTCGCCGTCGTCGTACCGGCAGATGCCGATCGGGGTGGCGACCTCCGCGACCAGGGACCAGACGGCGGCCGAGGTGATGCCGGGCTGGTCGCCGGGGAGTACGACGATGCCGTCGGCGCGTCGGTCAACCGCGTCCAGGGCGGGCACGATCGACGAACTGCCGGTGTCGGCGTGCGGGGATTCGACCACTCGTACGCCGTCCAGGTCGACCCGGTCACGGATCTGCGCGGACGCGCTGCCGAGCGTCACGACCAACTGGTCGAAACCGCACTCCCGCGCACCGTCCAGCGCCGCGCCGAACAGCGTCCCGCCGCGATAGGCCAGCAACTGCCAGGGCGAACCGAGATGTGGTGCACTGTCGGCACCTAGCAACAGCCCCGTGATGAACATGGCCGGGTCACTTCCCTGACCGGCACGGCAGGCGCATCCGAGACTCTTTTCGCTGTCCCCGAGCGTAGAAGCCGAGTTTCGATGGAACCGCCTGCGCGCGGCAGGTGTCAACGACCGTCCGGTAAGTGGGCGGACAGTGTTCAATACCGGGCAGTTCAGATCAGCACGAGACCTCAGTGCAGAGCGGTCGCGAACGTCGCCAGCGCCGGGTAGCCGGCGTTCCCGGTCACGATCGTGGTGACTCCGGAAACCACCTGGACCAAGGCGTTCTCGTTCTTGCGGTCCAGCAGGACCTTGCGTTGCCAGGTCGTCCCGGCCACCGTCGCGGTGCCGTCGTCGGCGGTCCGGCCGAGCTTCTCGAAGAGGAACTTCCCGGTCGCCATGTTCGACTGCTCGAGCCCGACGTACAGCTTCTTGTCGGTCACGGTGCCCAGGTGCCAGGTCATCGGCTCCTGCTGCGGGGCGCGGAACTCCACGCTGTTCGCGCTCCAGCCGGACGGCATCGGCTCCGGTCCGCGGACCCACGGCGCGGCCTTGCGGGCGTCCTGCAGCTGCGCGGTGTACTCGACCGGTTTCACCTCTTCGTGCTTCGGACGCCAGGTGACGATGATCAGGAACGCGACCACGGCCAGGCAGATCGCCAGCGCGAACACCATGTTGCCGACGGTCTGCGACTTCGCCTTGTCCCGCCGGTAGGCCTGCCGGTACTCGTTCGCCTCGGCCAGCACCTGGGCGCGCTCCCGCGCCCGCACCTCGGCGCGCTCCCGCGCCTCGTCCTGGGCGCGGTCCGGCGCCCCGTCCTGGGCGCGTTCCCGGGCCTCGTCCTGGGCTTTCTCGGTAGCCTCGGCCGCCCCGGAAGCATCCTGACCTGTGGAACTCATGCCCACAGTGTCTCGCGTTGCGCAATCCGCCCGAACACCACCCAAGGGCGTTGGCTACGATCCGTGGACATGAGCGAGCGCAGCGAGCGAACACCCAGCATCGGTCAGGCCGGAGCCGAGCGCAGCGGGGCGGACGCGTGACGGACCCGACGACGCCACCGGCGCACCTGGAGGTCGACGCGCACGCGCCCGACCGGAACCTCGCCCTCGAACTGGTCCGGGTCACCGAGGCCGCGGCGATGGCCGCCGGGCGCTGGGTCGGCCGCGGCGACAAGAACGGCGCTGACGGCGCGGCCGTGAACGCGATGCGGACGCTGATCGGCACCGTGGGGATGAACGGTGTGGTGGTGATCGGCGAGGGCGAGAAGGACAACGCCCCGATGCTCTTCAACGGCGAGCAGGTCGGCGCCGGCCAGGGCCCGGAGTGCGACGTCGCGGTCGACCCGGTGGACGGTACGACGCTGGTCGCGAAGGGGATGGCGAACGGGATCGCCGTGATGGCGGTCGCGCCGCGGCACTCGATGTACGACCCGTCGGCGGTCTTCTACATGGAGAAGCTGGTCGTCGGCCCGGAGGCGGCCGAGGTGGTCGACATCCGGCTGCCGGTCGCGGAGAACATCCGCCGGGTGGCGAAGGCGAAGGGCTCGACCGTCGACGACGTGACCGTCGTACTGCTGGACCGGCCGCGGCACGACGAGCTGGCCAGGCACATCCGGGCCACCGGCGCGCGGATCAAGTTCATCTCCGACGGCGACGTGGCGGGCGCGGTCGAGGCCGCGCGGCCCGATACCGGGCTGGACATGCTGCTCGGCATCGGCGGTACGCCGGAGGGCATCATCGCCGCCTGCGCGATGAAGTGCCTCGGCGGGAAGATCCAGGGCAAGCTCTGGCCGCGCGACGACGTCGAGCGGCAGAAGGCACTGGACGCCGGGCACGACCTGGACCGGGTGCTCGACACGGACGACCTGGTGAGCGGGGACGACTGCTTCTTCGTCGCGACCGGCATCACCGACGGCGAGCTGCTCCGCGGCGTCCGGTACGGCCGCTCGACGGCCCGCACGCACTCACTCGTAATGCGCTCCCGCAGCGGCACGATCCGCTCGATCGAAAGCGTCCACCAGCTGGAGAAGCTCCGCGCGTACTCCGCCATCGACTTCGAGCACGCCCGATGAGCGCACCCGTGCTCGTCATCGGCGAGGCTCTCGTGGACATTGTCGGTACGGCGGGCAAGCGCAACGGCAACGGGAAGACCCAGGCGACGCCGGGCGGCTCTCCGGCGAACGTGGCGGTGGGGCTCGCGCGGCTGGGCGTGGCGACCGAGCTGGTCACGCGGTTCGGGACGGACGCGTACGGCGACCAGCTCGGCGCGCACCTGTTCGGGAACGGCGTACAGCTGGCGCCGGGGTCCGTCGACCCGAACTTCCGGACCAGTACGGCGACCGCGACGCTCGACGCGGCGGGTGTCGCGACGTACCAGTTCGACATCACCTGGGAGCCGCCGGCGCTGTCGTTGTCGCGCGGTTGCCCGGCCGTGCACACCGGGTCGATCGCGACCGTGCTCGAGCCCGGCGCGGCGGCGATCCTGGCGTTCCTGGAGTCGGTCGCGGACCAGCCGGTGACCGTGACCCTGGACCCGAACGCGCGGCCCAGCATCACGCCTGACCCGGTCGCGACGTGGACCGCCGTACGGAGGCTGGCCGCGTTGAGCGACCTGGTGAAGCTGAGCGACGAGGACTGCGAGTTCCTGCGTCCGGGGCTGGATCCGGCGGATATCGCCGCCGAACTGCTGACCGCGGAGCGGACGCAGTGTGTGGTGATCACTCGTGGCGGCAAGGGCGCGCTCGGGGTCAGCCGGGACGCGCAGGTGGACGTGGTCGCGCCCTCGATCGAGGTCGTCGACACGGTCGGCGCCGGCGACTCGTTCATGTCCGCGCTGATCGCGGGCCTGGAGCAGCGCGGGCTGCTCGGCGAGCGGCGGCTGGGCGGGCTGACGGCCGAGGAGCTGCACGACGTCGTGGACTACGCCGTACGGGCGGCCGCGATCACCTGCACGCGGCACGGCGCCGACCCGCCGACGGCGGCCGAGTTCACGGCGACCTGGGGGTCCTGACGGTGTCCGCCGAGGCGTGGTCCGACGAGTTGGAGTCCAAGGGCAGTGTGGACTTCCCGCCGCGCCGGGGCAGGCTGTGGGTGCGGCTGATCGGGTTCGGCCTGCTGATGGTGCTGTCGGTGTGGACGAACGTCGACCACCTGCGTACGGACGGCGTGTCCGGCGCCCTCGGCGTACTGCGGCTGACCGCGCTCGCCGCGTTCGTCTACGGCACCGCGCTGACCGGGTGGCAGCTGGTCACGAACCGCCCGGTCGTCACGGTGAACGCCGAGGGCATCACGCGCGGCCGGAGCCTGCCGTGGTCCGGGATCACCAGCATCGACGAACCGACGGGCGTGCCGTTCGCGCGCGCGGTCCAGGTGCGCCCGGCGGACCGGCGTACCCGTCCGATCTCGATCTCGCAGGACAACGTCGAGGATCTCGACTCGCTCGCACCCTGGTTGCGAGCGCTGCACGCCGAGCACCGCTCAGCTGATTGAGCATCGGTCGGCTGACTAGCTGACCGAGCTGCGGACGGCGCTCAGGTGGTCGCGGGCGCGGGCCGCCGCGAGCTCCGGGTCCTTCGCGCGGATCGCGTCCGCGATCGCCTCGTGCGCGGCCTGGTCGTGCCGGTGCCGGTGCTCGTCGTCGAGCTTGAGCATGTCGACCATCGCCCGCCGGATCCGCGGTACGAACGTGTCGAACAGCTCGGTCAGTACGGCGTTGTGCGCCGCCGTCACCACCGCGCGATGGAACGCCAGGTCGGCCTCGATGTACCAGTCGTCCGGCGCGTTCGCCGCCGCCCGCTTGCGGTCCGCGAGCGTGTAGCGGAAGTTCTTCAGGTCCCCCGGCGTACGGCGGGACGCGGCCAGCCGGGCGCCTTCGGTCTCGATCGCCAGCCGGCCCTCGAGTACGTCGGTGATGTCCGCCTTGCGCAGCACCTTGTCCCAGTCCTCGGCGGCCTGCAGCGCGATCACGAACACGCCCGCGCCCTGCCGGCTCTCGAGCACCCGGCGCCCGGCCAGCTCGCGAACGGCCTCCCGGATCGTGGAACGCCCGACGCCCAGCTGCGCGGCCAGCGTGGTCTCGCCCGGGAGCTTGGCGCCGAGCGCCCATTCACCGCTGCCGATCCGGCGCAGCAGCTCCTCGGCGGCCTGCTCGGCGAGCGGGTGTCGGCGAATCATGCGGGTCAGTCTAAGCGGATCGGACTTGTCAGCTTGTCTGAGGAGTTGATAGCGTGCTCGGCATGCACTTGCTCCCGGGTCTCCTCCTTCTTGGCCGCCACGGCGGGAGCTGATTCGACCGGCGCTCCCTCCGTGGAGTGCAGTCGTCCGCCGGTCCTCCCCCGCTCTTGGAAGGACCCCGTCGTGATCAACCGCCAGCAACCCTCCCCGATGCCCAGCCACCGGTACCGCGACATCTTCGCGAAGGTCCCCGTCGCGCCCGTCGACCGCGGCTGGCCGGACAACCGGATCACCCAGGCGCCGCTCTGGGTCCCGGTCGACCTCCGGGACGGCAACCAGGCGTTGGCCGAACCAATGGATCCGGAACGGAAACGCGCTTTCTTCGAGTTGATGGTTGCCATCGGCTACAAGGAGATCGAGGTCGGGTACCCGTCCGCCTCGCAGACCGACTTCGACTTCGTCCGCCTCCTGGCTTCGTCGGACCTCGTACCGCCCGATGTCACGATCGTGGTCTTCACACCCGCGCGCAAGGATCTGATCGAGCGGACGGTCGAGTCCGTCGCGGGGATCCGCGGTGACGTGGTCATCCACATGTACGCCGCGACCGCGCCGGTCTGGCGGGACGTCGTCCTGCGGAAATCGCGGGACGAACTGGCGTCGATGATCTACGCCGGGTCGGAGGAGATCCAGCGGCTGGCCGGGGACTCGGTACGGTTCCAGTTCTCGCCCGAGGTGTACAACCTGACCGAGCCGGACTTCGTCCTCGAGCTCGCGGACCGGCTCACCAAGCAGTGGGACGCGTCGCCGGACCGGCCGGTGATCCTGAACCTGCCGGCAACCGTCGAGGCCGCGACGCCGAACGTGTACGCCGACCAGATCGAGTACATGCACCAGAACCTGCCGCGCCGGGACGGGGTCATCCTGTCGGTACACCCACACAACGACCGCGGTACCGGCATCGCCTGCGCCGAACTCGCCGTACTCGCCGGAGCGGAACGCGTCGAGGGCTGCGTTTTCGGCAACGGGGAACGTACCGGCAACGTCGACATCGCCACGCTCGCGCTGAACCTGCACGCGCAGGGCGTCGACCCGATGATCGACTTCTGCGACATCGACCGGGTCCGGTCCGTGGTCGAGTACTGCACACGGATGCCGATCCATCCGCGGCACCCGTACGTCGGGCAGCTCGTGTACACAGCGTTCTCGGGTACGCACCAGGACGCGATCCGCAAGGGTTTCGCCGTACAGGACGACGGTTTCTGGGAGGTGCCGTACCTGCCGATCGATCCGGCGGACGTGGGTCGCGGGTACGAGGCCGTCGTACGGGTGAACAGCCAGTCGGGTAAGGGTGGGATCGCGCATGTGCTGGAATCCGTGTACGGGATCCGGCTGACGCCTGATGCCGAGCGGGAGTTCGCGCAGCACGTGCAGCGGCACACGGACGCGAGCGGGCGGGAAGCCGGCGCGGAGGAGCTGAAAGTGTTGTACGAGGAGGTTTACGGGTGCTCGAACTGAAGGACGTCGACTTCGTCCGGGACGGAAAGCTGTTGCTTTCCGGGGTTTCGCTGACCGTCGGCGAGGGCGAGCGGTGGGCGCTGCTCGGGCCGAACGGCGCCGGCAAGAGCACGATGCTCGGGCTCTGCGGCGCCGTCACGCATCCGACGCGCGGCACCGTCGAAATCCTCGGGCGACGGCTCGGTACGGTCGACATCCGTACGCTGCGGGAGTCGATCGGTCACGTGAATCCACGGCACCCGCTGCGGTCGCCGCTGAGCATCCGGGACGTCGTACTCACCGGCCTCACCGGCACCGTCGAACGCATGCCGCGCTGGGAACCGACCGCCGCCGAGTCCGCGCGTGCCCTGGAGCTGATCGACCTGCTGGGCGTCGGCGCACTGGCCGACGCGCCCTGGACCACCATCTCCCAAGGCGAACGCGGCCGCGCACTGATCGCCCGCGCGCTCATCTCCGACCCGCAACTCCTGCTCCTCGACGAGCCCTCCACCGGCCTCGACGTCGCCGCCCGCGAACAACTCCTCGAGGTCCTCGACCAGATCCACACCAGCCATCCCCACCTCGCCTGGATCCTGGTCACCCACCACCTAGAAGAACTCCCCACCTGCACCACCCACGCAGCCCTCATCCACAACGGCCACCTCCTGGCAGCCGGCCCAGCCGAAGACGTCATCACCACCCCCCTGATCACCACCGCCTTCGCCCACCCCATAACCGTCACCCACCACAACGGCCGCTGGACCGCAACTACGCGACGACGCCACTAAAGACTGTCCGAAACCCACCGCCAGGTGTCATCCTTGGCCATCGAACGAGGCCTGGGGGGGAACATGACGGTGATGGGCGAACGCCTGCCCGAAGCCTGGATGGTCGAGTGGCACCGGAACAGACGGGTCGAGTTTCCCATCCGCCGGTGGTTGTTCCTGCAACTGACGCTGCTGTACTTCGGAATCTCGGCCGGCACGCTGATTCGTCTGCCGGACATACTCGACGAGCCGGGCTGGCGGTACTTCGGCTACCTGGCGATCGTGCTGTACGTCGGCACCGCCGGCTTCGTCGTCTGGACCTTCGTCACCCAGCGCCCGTACCTCGTCGTCGACCACACCGGCATCCACTCCGGCCGCCGCTTCATGGCGTGGACCGACATAGGCTCCATCGGCCTCCTCCGCGGGCCTGTGCGCCAGCTACCGATCCACCCGAAGAACGTCTGGGCCAAGGACCTCGTCATCACCCGCCAGCACGTCAACGACCTCCAGTCCTTCCGCACCTGGCTCGACGAGGTCCTCGAGGAACAGCGCCGTACCGAATCCCCGCGAGACGACGATGCCAGCGATTGGCGACGGACCCACTGACCTCTGGACCGCCGAACTACGGCGGACCGGACGCGTCATCTTTCCGCTCCGGCGCCGACCGACGCTGAGGCAAGGCGTGTGCGGTCCGCCGCTCTGTTGTTCCTTACCGGCACAGAACTGCCGAATGCGTTGAAGAGCGGCTGTATCTGGGCTGCTTTGGCCATCCTGGTCATGGCGCTGTGCGTGGCCGCCGCGTGTTTCGGCGTCTGGCAACTTGTCACGCTGCGGCCGGTCCTGACGGTCGACAGTTCCGGTATCCGGCTCGGGCGCAGGTTCCTTGCCTGGAACGAGATCGGAGCCATCGCCGATCTGGACGGAGCGCCGGGCGACCGCTTCGTGACAGTCGTCCCGAGCGTCCGCGGGAGAAAGCTCCGCCTGGGCGAGGACCACGTGCGCAACGTGCCGGCGTTCAGGTATTGGCTGTCAGATCTACTCGACCAGCACCGCAGTACGGCTGCGCAGGAAGGATGACGGCCACTCACCTTCCGGACGGAGGTCTGGTCCACTACAGTGACTTTGCTGCGGGGGTGGCGACGTGTGGCTGGGGGACGGCGTGGTGGTGCGCGGGCTGATGCGCGACATGGGTGACGCTTCGGCGGACGAGTGGGACGCGGAAGTGCGTCGTACCGGACGAGTGGTTTTTCCGTTGCGGCGGCGGTGGGTTCTGCAATTGCTCCCACTCCAGCTACTGCCGCCCGTGCTGGTACTGCTGGTCCCGTTGCTCGCCGGTGCGCCCGCACCCGAGGCTGTCGTGGCTTTCCCTGTCCTGCTGGTGTACGCCGCCGTGATCGCGACTCTTTCCTATCAACTCGTCGCGCGGCGCCCGGCCGTGGTCGTCGGCCGCGACGGGATCCGCAGCGGCCGGAAAGGGTTCCTGGCCTGGAGTGCGGTGGGCGGGTTCGGCATTGTCACCGGAATACCGCTGGAGCGCTCGTTCCTGGTGCTCC
>NZ_DASRVN010000121.1:0-12406 GCF_035655035.1 Kribbella sp.
TCGGTGAACTGACCGAGGATGTTCTGCGAGGTCGCGTAGTGCGCCGGGTTCGGATCCCAGCCGGTCGCGCCGGACGTCAGCAGGTAGTACGTGCCCTCGGACTTGAACATGGCCGGCGCCTCGCGCTGGTTGCAGACCAGCGTCCGGGTGAAGTCGTTGCCCTGCACGGCCTTGTCCGGCGACGCGGACAGATAGGTGTAGGACCTGTTCAGCTTGGAGATGTACATCGTCCGGTTCTCCTCGGACGAGTAGATGATGTACGCCGTACCGTCGTCGTCCACGAACAGGTTCATGTCCCGCGCCATCCCGCCGGCCGGGTCGAACGAGGACCCGCTGCCGCACCAGGGCACCGAATCGCTCGGCACGTGGTCGAGCCGGTAGGAGTCGATCCACCGGAACGGCCCCTTCGGCGAGTCCGCGATCGCCACCCCGGCCTCGGCGCGCGCGTAGTTCGACGTACTCGTCGGCGACGACGGCCCGTCGGAGTGCACCCACATCACCCACTTGCCGGTCGACCTGTTGTAGATGACCTTCGGCCGCTCGAGGATCGACGAGGTCGCCCAGCCGTCGGTCCGGACGTTGTTCGTCGACAGGTCCCGCCAGACGATGTCCTTCTGCGCGGGCGTGTAGTGCTTGTACAGCTTCGCGAAGTACTTGTCGTTCGTGAACTGGTCGACCGAGCTCATCGCCCGCAGCGCGAGCCCCTCGTCCTTCCAGTTGTAGAGGTCGTACGACGAGTACAGGTGCACGCCGGGGCTGTTGTAGTACCCGTTGCTGCGGTCCTCGCCGTACCAGTAGTAGATCCGCCGGCCGTCCTCGTCCTTCGCGGTGACGACCTGGCCGCCGTGCGCCTGGATCACCTTCCCGTTCGTGTCCAGCCAGGGCTGCCCCGGCCGGAAGGTGTTCGTGGTCGCCGAACTTGCCGGCACCACCAACAAGCCGAGGCCGAGCGCGGCCAGCAGCACGCCAATCACCATCCGAGTTCTGTGCACAGTTGCTCCTCGGTTGCCACCAGGAATGTTTACGTGAACAGAGTCGACGCATCGGCCCGCGAGCGCCACCCCTGGGCGTGTCGAATTGCACGTAGTGACATACCGGTCAGGGGGATTCCGGCGCAGACCTCTGACATACTCCCCGCGTTCATACCTCTTCGGATCTGGGGGCGTTGTGGTTCGTCCTGTTCAGCTGCTGCGGTGGGGGCTGCCGGCGGCGTTGGTGGCCGGTTCGTTGGTCGCGCTGACCGGGTCCTCCGGATCGGCCGCCGAGCCGGGTCCGTACCGGCCCGGGTTCGCGCGGCACAGCGCGTCGGTGGCAGACCCCGAGCCGAACGCGGTGCTGGTCAAGTTCAAGCGCAAGGCCACCGCGTCCGCGCGGAAGGCGGCCGCGTCGAAGTTCGGAGGTACTGCCGAGGAGGCCTCCGGCGACGTCGTCAAGCTCACGGGCGACCTGCCCGCGCGGGACCTGCTGAAGAAGGTCGAGGCCGACCCCGCCGTCGAGCTCGCCTCGCTGAGCTACCGCCGGCAGGTCGCCGCCGTACCCAACGACCCGTACTTCGCCTCCACCCAGCAGGCGTACCTGAACACGGTCCGCGTACCGCAGGCGTGGGACGTCTCGAAGTCCACCGGCAACCAGATCGTCGCGGTCCTCGACACCGGGATCGACGCCGGCCACCCGGACCTCGCCGGGCACCTGGTCGCGGGCTACAACGCGGTCTCGACCACCCGCCCGAACCCGGTCGACGACAACGGCCACGGCACCATGGTCGCGGGCATCATCGCGGCCGCCGCGAACAACGGCGCCGGCGTCGCGGGCGTCGGCTGGAGCTCGAAGGTGATGCCGGTCAAGGTCGCCGGATCCAATGGCCTCGCCAATGACCTCGACCTGGTCGAGGGCATCGACTGGGCGGTCGCGCACGGCGCCACCGTGCTGAACATCTCGATCGCGAACCCCGGCGACAACACGGTCCTGCACGACGCGATCAAGCGCGCGGTCGCGAAGGGCGTGGTCGTCGTCGCGGCCTCCGGCAACGACGGCAGCAACGTCGCGCAGTACCCGGCGGCGTACCCAGAGGTGATCGCGGTCGCGGCCACCACCGCAAGCGGCGTACTCACCGACTTCAGCTCGTACGGCGACTGGGTCGACATCGCCGCCCCGGGCTGGGACATCGTCACCACCGGCGCGCGGAACCTGAGCCAGTCGCCGTACTGGCTGTGCAGCGGTACGTCGTGCGCCGCGCCGATCGTGGCGGGCGTCGCCGCGCTGGTGAAGAACAAGTGGCCGGGGCTGACCCCGGCACAGCTCGCGGCCCGGCTCAAGGCGTACTCCCGGGACGCCGGCCCGCGCGGCACCGACCCGTACTTCGGCGCCGGCATGCTGGACGCGTACGCCGCGCTCGGCGGCCGCTGGGCCGCGGACTTCCCGATGAGCTCGATCGACCTGAACGACTCCCCGGAGCGCGCGATCCCGCTGTCGAGCTCGATCAGTACGACGATCAGCACCGAGGGCGAGACCGACTGGTACGAGGTGGTCAGCTCCGCGGCCCGCAACCTGAGCGTCTCGCTGACCGGCCCGGAGTTCAACGGCGACAAGTACCCGCTGAACTTCGGCCTGCGCATCGACCTGTACGACGGCAACCTGAAGTCGCTGGCGTCCGCCGTCACGCCGTACCCCGGCAACGACCCGGCCACGGGCCGCCCGAAGTGGGGACCGTTGACCGCGGCAACCAAGGTGAGCGTGCCGGCCGGCAGTACCTTCATCGCGGTCCGGAACGCGAACGGCTCCCGCGACACCCGCCCGTACACGCTGAACGTCGAGGACACCGACACCGGCGCCACCTCGCCCGCCGTCGACTACCCGGTGCGTGACGTGTCGCCGCCCGACCTCTCGAGCGGTCAGGGCCTCGACACCCGGCCGAGCGTCACGTTCGCGCGGGACGTCGTCGCGGGCAGCGTCAACGCGACCACCGTACGGCTGCTGCACGGCAAGACCGGCGCGACGATCGGCGCCACGGTCGCGTACGACGCGCAGAACAAGCTGGCCGTGCTGACACCGTCGGCGCCGCTGCTCGACAACACGCCGTACCGGATCTCGGTGAGCGGTGTCCAGGAGGCCGGCGGAACCGATCTCGAGCCGTTCACCAGCGTGTTCTCGACGCTCGACGCCGCGCCGCCGAAGCCGGCCTTCGACGCGAGCGGCGCGTACCTCGCCGCCAACCTGACCTGGAAGGTTCCGTCGCTGCCGGACCTCGACCAGATCCTCGTCCGGCGGAACCCGGGCAGCCACGTCCCGACGCCGACCACCGGCACGCTCGTCTACGCGGGCACCGGCGCCGGGGTGCGGAACACCGGGCTCGCGCAGGGCGTCACGTACACGTACGGCGCCTGGGTGAAGGACCGCGGCGGCAAGCTCAGCCCGGTCGCGGTCTCCCAGCTGCTCGGGATGAAGACCACGATCAGCACCACGGCGAGCTCGCTGAACTACGGCGGCACGATCACGCTGCGCGGCAGCACGATCCGCATCGACAACAAGGCGTACGCCGGACTCCCCGTCAACCTGTACGTCCGGCCGAAGAACTCGTCGGCGTTCAAGCTGCTCGCGGCGCTGAGGACGACCTCGACGGGGACCGTCAGTTACGCGTACAAGCCGGCTGTTTCCTCGGTGTTCATGATGACGTTCCCGGGCAACGGGGACCTGATGGGCACCCGCAGCGCCGACGTCACGGTGCAGGTCGCGCCGACGATCTCGGCCACGCTGGCGCCGGCCTCGATCCGGCTCGGGCAGGCGGCGAAGTTCAGCGGGTACGTCGCGCCCGCGCACTACGGCAAACCGGTCTACCTGCAGCAGTACGTGAGCCGGGCGTGGAAGTCGATCGCGTCGGTGAAGCTGACCACGTCGGGCGCGTACGCCTTCGGGGTCAAGCCGGCGGCCCGCGGCCAGGCCGTCTACCGGGTCTGGTTCCCGGCCGACGCGGACCACGCGCAGGCGTTCACCGCGAACAAGATCCTGGCTGTTTCCTGAGCCTGCTCTGAGGGGTGCGGATTGCAACAAGCTGCAATCCGCCCTCTGTTCACGCCGCGCGGATATAACGTTCGAACAGCCGTACTTGCGCGGAGCAGTTGGTATAGCCCACAGTTCCTCTCTGTGGGGAGTCTGAGAGCACTGAAACCGAACCGTCGGCAGCTGTTCGTGGCGGGGGCCGCAGCCGCGGTCGCCGGGGTGGTGGCAGCCGAGTCCGCGAGCGCCGCCGATCTGTACGGGTCCGGGCAACTGGGGGACTGGACGATCCTCAGCCGGTCGTTCTCGACCCCGGCGGCGATCACCTACGTCCGCGACCACGACGGCGTGTGCATGTTCGGTGACAGCATCGCCGTCCAGGACGGCAAGGCCCTCGCGACCAAGCTGCTGAACCGCGGCATCAGCCTCGCGGTGCACAACTGGTCCGGCCGGCCGACGGCACCGGCCGTGGACGCGCTGGAGAACTGGGCGCTGAAGTACGGCCTGCCGCGCCGGATCCTGATGGCGACGGGCACGAACGACGTCTTCAACCCGCCGGTGTTCGCCGCCCAGGTGGACCGGGCGATGCGGATCGTCGGCAGCAACCGCAAGGTCGTCTGGGTGAACACCCAGATCTCCCGCACCGCCAAGTCCGCGGCGGTCCAGGTCGCCGACCAGCGCAACAGCGCCTGGATCAACTCGCAGCTGCACGACGCCGAGAAGAAGTACCCGAACCTCGACATCGTCCGCTGGGCCGAGTACCTGGCCTCGAAGCCGTCCCGCCTCACCCAGCTCCTCCGCGAAGGCGTCCACACCACCGTCCCGGCCGGCCAGGACGCGCGCAACGACCTGATCGTCCAGGGCCTGCTCGCGGCCTAGGACTTCTTGCTGACCTTCACCAGGTGGCCGAACGCGACCGAGCGGCTCGGGGAGTGGAAGAAGTCCTGGCAGGTGGTGAGCGTGATGATCGAGCGGGTCGCGACGGCATGCTTGCCCGGGACCGGGTCGAGGACCCACGTCTGGGACGCGTCGACGGTGAGGTCGCGCGGCGAGCCGTCGAGCTCGTAGGTGTAGACGGCGGTCCGGGTCTCGACGATGATCTGGTCGCCCTTGTTCAGGTCGAGCAGCTTGCGGAACGGCGAGCCGTGGGTCACGCGGTGCCCGGCGATCGCGAAGTTGCCCGGCTGACCGGGCAGCTGGGTCCGCGGGTAGTGCCCGATGCCTCGGGCCAGGTCGTCCGCGGCGACGCCCTCGATGATCGGCTTCTCCCAGCCGGCGCCGAACTTCGGGATCCGGAGCAGCGCGAACGGCTTCCCGGCCGCCGGCGTCGCGATCGCGGTCGTGCTCGCCGGTGCGGCGGCGGGCGCCTTCCACTGGTTGCGCAGTGAGTTCTCGGCCTGGCCCATCTGCTGGTTGGACGCGATGCCGGTACCGAAGTACTGCCATCCGATCCAGCCCAGTACCCCGAGGCCGGCGACCAGCAGCACGACCCCGAGTCCCCGTACGAGTCCCCGCATGATGTCAGTATGCCTTCCACTGGACAGTGGTTTGACCGGGCGAAGGTCCCCGCTCCTGCGCCCGGTCCGGTGTCACTGGTCGTCCGTGGTGCGGCGGAACGTGCCGGCCGCGCGCCACAGCGCGACGCCGAGCATGACGAGTGCGAAGCCGGCCAGCGGGAGCCAGAAGGCTGCTGCGGCGCCGGTCGACGCGAGTTCGCTAGCGCTGTACATGAGTTACCACCTCCTCTCGCGTCCGGTTGCCGCGTGCAGGTAGGCGGTCGCCTGCACGCCCTGCAGGAACATGTCGTAGAGCATCTCCACGACGAGCGTGGCCGCCACCGCCATCGCGAGCTTCCCGCGACGGCGGACCGTGACGACCCGCTCGGCCATGAACAGCACCGTCACCCCGAGCCAGAACCCGTGCAGCTGCAGGCCGTGCGCGAAGCCGTACGCCAGCGAGAACAGGTACGCCGCGGTGACCAGTACGCCGACCGCGCCGAGCGCCTGGCGGCCCCAGTACGGGCGGGTGGTACGGGTCCAGCCGTAGTCGAACAGGTTCTCCAGCGCGCCGCGCTTCCACCGGACGCGCTGCTTGGCGAGTGACCGCCAGCTCTGCATCGTCTCGGTGGTGAGCGTGCAGCCGGACGGCGAGCGCAGGATGTACCCGAGCTTCATCAGCGCGAACGACAACTCGTTGTCCTCGGTGAGCACCCGGGTGTCGTACACCCGCGGCTCGCCGGGCAGCCGGCCGTCGCCGCGGGCCCGGACGACTTCCCGCAGTACGCCGACCCGCAGCAGCGTCGCGGTACCGGTGAGGACCAGTACCTTTCCGCGCTGCCGGCGGATGTCGAGTTCGTACCGCGCGTATTCGTTGGCCTGCAGCCATTCCACGAAACGGCCCCACCGGGACCCGGAATCGATCCGGCCGCGGAACACCCCGCCCACGCCGCCGACATTCCCGGCATACGCTTTCAGCCCCGCCTGAATGAATCCCGGGTCCAGAAACGAGTCCGCGTCCTGCACCAGAATGACGTCGTCGTCGGCCAGGCCCGGCAGCAACAGGTCGAGCACCTGGTTCAGCCCGCCGGCCTTCTTGTGCACGTTGCCGACCGTCTCGTAGACCTCGACGCGATGCGCCCGCGCGACCTCGGCGGTGCCGTCCGTGCAGTTGTCCGCGATCACGATGATGTGGTCAGGACGCCTTGTCTGCTGGCGTAACGCCGCCAACGCGGACGGTAGCGAAGCCTCTTCGTCGTGTGCCGGCAACAACGCCACCACCGTGACGGCAGGCGTGGCCGTACCCCCAGTCATAGTTCCTCCCCGTGGACGCGGCCCCGCCGCGTCAAGAACCCCCCGCAGATAGTGCCCCAATATCACACTCGTGGGCAACACCAATGTAACAACGATGCAAAATGCGGCACCCGGTGACAATTCCGTCGCCCACCGTCGTCACAACGATCACGAACGGTGCTGCGAAAATCGCGGTCCGTTCCGTGCGGCGGCATTCAGTGCGGCAAGGTGTAGTGATGCTCGGGGCGCCCGGTGGTGCCGTAGTGGAGCGAGAGAGCGACGTTGCCGGTTTTCGCCAGGGCTGCCAGGTAGCGTTGGGCGGTGCCGCGGGAGATGCCGGCTTCGTCGGCCACCTGCGCCGCGGTGAGCGACCCGCCGGCGGCGATCAGGATGTCTCGCACCAGGGCGGTGGTCTCCTGCGAGCGCCCTTTGGCAGCGGGCAGGTCCCCGCTGTGCAGGACGGCGTACGCGTGGTCGATCTGCGCCTGGTCGACCGGTCGTGGTCCGGTCAGTGCCGCCCGGCTGCGCGCGTATGCGGTGACCCGCTCCGCGAGCACCTCGATCGGGAACGGCTTCAGGATGTAGTTCACGACCCCGGCGGCGAACGCCCGGCCGACCGTGCCGGGATCGTTCGCCGAGGTGATCATGATGCAGGGCGCACCGAGCCGCCCGACCAGCGTCGTACCGGGTGCGTCCGGGAGGTACTCGTCGAGCAGCACCAGGCCGGGCCGCCGCGACCGCGCCAGCCGCAGCGCATCGGTCGCGCTCCGGGCCTGGCCGACCGTCTCGCAGTCCGCGATCGTGTCGACCGCGTCCGCGTGCACCTTCGCGACCCGGAAGTCGTCGTCGACGACCAGCACCCGCAGTGTCATGGCAGTACCGCCGTACTCGGCGCCGCGACGACGTCCTCCAGACGGGCCGCGAAGACCGCGCCGTGGGTACCGGGCCGGCCGGGGTCGGCGAGCAGTACGTCGCCGCGGTACCGCCGGGCGGTACGGCGCGCGAGGCCGAGCCCGAGTCCGTGGCCCTCGCGGGCGAGCTCCCGGGTCGTGAAGCCCGCCTGGAAGATCTCCGCCCGTGCGTCGTCCGGTACGCCGGTACCGGAGTCGACCACGTGCACCACCAGCGCGTGCCCGTCCGAGGCGAGCGTGATCTCGACCCAGCCGGCCCGGGACCCGGCGGCGGCGCGGATGCCGTTGTCCACCAGGTTGCCGACCACCGTGATGCAGTCCAGCGGCTGGGTCAGGCGCCCGTCGACCCAGGTCGTGTCGCCGAGCCGCAGCGCGACCCCGGCCTCCGACGCGGCCGCCGACTTCGCGGTCAGCAGTCCGGCCAGGTACGGATCGGCGATCCGGCTGCCCCAGACGGTCGTCGAGCCGCCGAGTTCGCGGAGGTAGTCCCGGGCCTCGTCGACGTGCCCGAGCCCGAGCATGCCCGACACCGCGTGGATCCGGTTGTTGTGCTCGTGGGCCTGCGCCCGCAGCGCGTCGGTGAGCGCGCGGGTCGCCTCCAGTTCGCGGGCGATGCTGTCGAGGTCCGAGTGGTCCCGCAGTACCAGCACGTGGCCGAGATCGGTGCCGTCGCGGACGACGGGCAGCCGGCTCGCACGGACCGTGTTGTCGCCGATCACGGCGGTCTCGCCGACCGGCGGGTCCCCGCGGGTCAGCAGCGCCACGACGGGCTCGGGCAGGCCGGCGTCCCGGACCGGGCGGCCGGCCACCGGCGGTGCACCGAACATCCGTTCGGCCTCGCCGTTGCAGGCCGTGACGATGCCGTGCGGGTCCACCGCGACCACTCCGTCGCGGACGCCGCTCAGCACCGCCTGCTGTCCGCGGAGCAGGTCGGCCAGCTCCGCCGGTTCGAGTCCGTGGGTGGTGCGCCGGAACCGCCGGGCGAGCGCGATCGCGCCGCCGATCCCGAGCAGCAGCGAAAAGGTGCCTCCGGCAACGAGTTGGCGGGTCAGCGTCCAGACCCGCTCGTTCACTCTGCTCATCGCCAGACCGACGCTCACGGTCCCGACGATGCGGCCGTCGGCGGAGCGCAGCGGGACGGTGCCGGCGGCCGACGTACCGGACGGCGCGCGGTCGATCGCCATCAGCTGACCGCCGGTGCGGACGGCGGCCGGGCCGGTCCCGATCCGCTTGCCGAGCTGCACCGGATCCGGGCTGCTGTAGCGGATGCCGGAGACGTCGGCGACGACGACGTACTGCGCGTTGGTGCCGGCCCGCACCCGCTCGGCCTCGCGCTGCACCGGTCCGCCCGGTGCCGGTGGCGCGTTCGCGAGCCACTGCGCGTAACGGGTGTCCAGTGCGACCCCGCGGGCGATCGTCAACGCCCGGATCTCGAACTGCCGCTGCACGATCGCGCGGACGACGTACGTCGCGATCACCACCGACGTGACCAGCGTCGCGGCGACCAGCACCGTGACCAGCAGGAGCAGCTGGTCGCGCAACCGCAGCCGCGGCCTCCGCGCGGCAACCCTGATCAGGTGCACAGCCCGAACCATAGTGCGAACGCCGCGCCGGCGGATCAGCGAGCGCTTGTGATCTTTATGAACTCAACGCGGGGAACGCGCGCAACGTAGGCCGGGCCAACGCTCTTTCCTACGGTGACGGTCCCACTGAGGAGGAGGACAGCATGAGAGTACGACTCGCGACGATCCTGGTGACGTGCGCGGCTCTTACCGCCGCCGGCGCGGTCAGCGCCCTGGCCGTGCCCGACCTGAACGCGAAGGAGCTGGCGATCTGGGCCGTCGCGCCGCAGCAGACGGTGACCAAACAGACCGACGAGCAGGACAAGTACAACCAGGAGCACGGCCGGCCGACGCCGGCGCCGGAACTGCTTCAGCCGACCCTCGACAGCAGCCTGGCCGCCTACAAGCCGCTCGGGAAGAACCAGCTACGGGGGACCTACAACTGCGGCGCCTCCGACGTACTCGCGGCGCTGTCGAAGGACTGGGTGAACGAATTCACCCAGCTGTACCCGAAGGTGCGGATCAACCTCGATCCGCCGTACGCGGGCAGCCTCGGCGCGCTCGCGCTGATCGACGGCAAGCTCGACTGCGTGTTCGTGTCCCGGGAACTCAAGCCGTCCGACGACGTGGCGTTCCGGGCGAAGTTCGGCTACGGACCGACCTCGATCCCGATCTCCGGTGGCAGCTACCGGCACTTCGGGTTCCTCGACTCGATGGGCTTCGTGGTGAACGCGTCGAACCCGGTCAACCGGCTGTCGTTCGACCAGCTCGACCGGCTGCTGTCCACCACCCACAACCGCGGCGGTACGCCGATCCGCACCTGGGGTGACCTCGGGCTGACCGGGGAGTGGAAGGACAAGCCGATCCATATCTACGGCATCCAGCCGTGGAACGGGTTCGAGGAGTTCGTCCGCGAGCGCGTGCTGGACTACAACGGCAACCGCGGCGAGTGGCGGGCCGCCGGTACCGATCCGCAGGTCTCCTGGGACACGACGGTCTTCAAGCAGGCCGAGCACGTCAGCAAGGACCCGTACGGCATCGCCTACACCGGCATGGCGTACGTCGACCAGCCGGTGAAGGTGCTGTCGTTGAGCAACCACGACAACGACCCGGCGTACGCACCGACGTACGAGAACGTCGCGTCGGCGCAGTACCCACTGAGCCGGCTCGTCTACCTGAACCTCAACAAGGCCCCCGGCCGCGCGATGGACCCGGTGCTGCGGGAACTGATCAAGTTCGTCATCAGCAAGCAGGGCCAGCGGGTCGTCGAGAACCAAGGAGTCTTCCTCCCGCTCCGCGGCTTCCAGAGCGCGGCGTCGGCCCAGCAGTTGCGCTCCCTGCCGTGATCGCCTGACCCACGTCGCCAGTCTCCTGACCAAGCTGGATGCTGTCTGAACCGTCCGGTTGCTGATCGGGTAACAGCAGCCGGAAGACGGTCGGTGAGGACGACGCGAGGACCAGGCGGCCGCCGCTGGATTCCGCGAGGTTCCGCGCCAGGGCCAGGCCGATGCCTGTGCCCTGGGTGGTGCCGCCACGGCGGAAGAGGTCCGGGACGTCGGCGGTGATACTGCCCTCGTCGCGGACGTCGATCGCGGTGGTCTCGAGAACATCGTGTGCTGTGACGCGGACGGTGCCGTGGCCGTGGGTGCGGGCGTTGTCTAGGAGTACGTCGAGGATCTGGCGGCTGTTCGCGAGCGGTACCACGCGGTGGCCGACCTGGTCCTCGATCGCGAAGATGAGCCGGCGGCCGCGCTCGGCGAGCAGGCCGTGCCAGCGGTGCTCGGCCTCGGCGAACAGGTCGCCGATCGGTCCCTGCGGTTCGGCAGCTCGGAGCTGCGACAGTCCGAGGACCTCCTGAACGGTTCGCTGCAGTTCGCCGGTCTGGCGGAGGGCGTCGTCGACGGTACGCCGGGGGTCGGCGTCCGGATCGGTCTGGCCGGTCTCAAGGGTCAGGCGGAGCCCGGCGAGCGGCGTACGCAACTGATGAGCGGCGTCCGCGGCGAAGTGCCGGGCGTGGTCGAGGACACGGCCGAGGCGTTCCACCATGGCGTTCTGGGCATTGCCGAGGGCATCCACCTCGGCGATGCCGCTCGGCTCCGCGCGGGCGGAGAGATCCCCGGCGGCGACGGCATCGGAGATCCGGGCGAGGGACTCGAGAGGCGTGGTCAGGCGACGAGCCTGCCAGGTCGCGACCGTGATGCCGATCAGCAGCGCGATGACGGCCCCACCCAGCACGGCGAGCCAAGCCAGGGCGATCCGGGTCCGGACCGCGCTGATCGGTGAGGAGGCGCGGACGACGCCGATGACCTGTTCGGAGGATGCGACCGGTACGGCGACGACCAGCGAGCCGGCGGATTCGCCCTGGACGACGTGCCCGGCGAGACCGGCCCGGGTGCTGTCGTCGGCCTGCTGCGGTCCGGTGCCCGCGCGCAGCGTGAGCGTCCGGTCGTAGACCGCGAGCTGCCCGTCCGTGGTCGGACGGGGGAGCTCGACCGGGTCGTTGGCGCTGAAGTCGGGACCGACCTGGACCGCGGCGGCCAGCGCCGAGCGTTCGAGCTCGGCGCGTTCGTCGGCGAAGAACGAGATCCGGATGCCGATCGCCAGCGGCACCGCGACCAGGACCAGCGAGACCAGGGTGGCCGCGAGCGCGACCCGGATGACACGACGCCGCATCTCACCATCATGCGGGCAATGAGACCGCCCGGTGCAAGGTTTTGCCGTCCTCTAACCTCGGTCGGGTCGGTTGCT
Organism: Kribbella sp.; assembly: GCF_035655035.1. GTDB lineage: Bacteria > Actinomycetota > Actinomycetes > Propionibacteriales > Kribbellaceae > Kribbella. The sequence continues at coordinate 12,004 of NZ_DASRVN010000121.1, forward strand.
TACCCACCGATTTCTAGCGTCGAAGGCATGAAGATCCTCGCGCTCTCCCTCGGTGCCGCCGTCCTCCTGACCGCCTGCAGCGGCGGCGGTTCTGCCGGACCGTCGGCTGCACAGTCCACTGCGGCGCCGCCGGCGACGTCCAGCACCGCTCAACCGTCGACCCCGTCGGCCCCGGCGACGCAGCCCTCGAAGCCGGTGGCGACCGAGTCGAATCCGCCCGGCGACATCCCGGACAACCAGGCGTACGTGGCGTTCCAGGGAGCCGGGTTCTCGGTGAAGGTGCCGGAGGGCTGGGCCAGGACGGTGACCGGTACGACGACCTCGTTCACGGACAAGCTGAACCGGATCGAGACCACGCCGTCGGCCATGTCCGCGCCGCCGACGGCACAGTCGGTGCAGACGA
>NZ_DASRVN010000122.1:0-13017 GCF_035655035.1 Kribbella sp.
GGTGCCTTCGAAGATGGTGTAGATCTTGGCGTCTCGGTGCATGCGTTCTACTGGGTATTCGCGGGTGTAGCCGTTGCCGCCGAGGATTTGGATGGCTTCTTCGGTGACCTTGACGGCTACTTCGCCGGCTTTGAGTTTGGCCATGGAGCCTTCGCCGTGGCGGTAGTCGGGGGTTTCGCCGCGCATCAGGGCGGCGGACATGTTGGCGGCTCGCCAGACCAGGAGGCGGGCGGCGTCGATCTCGAGGGCCATGTCGGCGAGTTTGAAGGCGATGCCCTGGTTGTCGATGATCGGGCGGCCGAACTGTTCGCGGGTCTTGGCGTAGTCCAGCGCGACCTCGTAGGCGGCGCGGGCGATGCCGATGGCTTGGGCGCCGACGATGTGGCGGGTCATTTCGAAGGTGGCCATCGAGGCGTTGCGGCTGGACGAGCCGGCAGCCGTTGCACTCCCAGCACCAGCAGCACCGCCCGACGAGGCGGCCTCGCGGGCGCGGGCCAGGCGGGCGTCGAGTTTTTCCTTGCCGCCGAGGACGTTGGCGGCGGGGATGCGGACGTTGTCGAAGAAGACGTCGGCGGTGTGGGAGGCGCGCAGGCCGTGCTTGCGGAGCTTGGTGCCCTGCTCGAGGCCGTGGACCTCGGTCCGCGGTACGACGAACGCCGCCTGGCCCTTGGTGCCGAGTGACGGGTCGACGGTGGCGACGACGACGTGGATGTCCGCGATGCCGCCGTTCGTGGCCCAGGCCTTCTGGCCGTTGATGACCCACTCGTTCGTGACGGCGTCGAAGACGGCCCGGGTGCGGATCGCCGAGACGTCGGAGCCGGCGCCGGGTTCGGAGGAGCAGAAGGCGGCGACGCGTACGTCGTCAGGGGTTCCGTAGCAGCGGGGCATCCACTGGCTCCACTGCTCCGGCGTACCGTTCGAGAAGATCGCCGACGAGGCGAGGCCGGTACCCTTCAGCGACATGCCGATGCCGGCGTCGCCCCAGAACAGTTCCTCGTGGACGAGCGGCATCAGCAGCCCGGACGGGTCGACGAACAGGTTGATGTTGGCGTCGAGCCCGTACAGGCCGATCTTCGCGGCCTCCTGGATCACCGGCCACGGGGTCTCCTCGCGTTCGTCCCACTCGGCGGCGGCCGGGCGGATGACGTCGGCGGCGAAGGTGTGGGCCCAGTCGCGGATCTCCTTCTGCTCCGCGTTCAGCGCGAGCGAGAAGGGGCTCCAGCCCGGCTTGGACCGCTCGGCGCCGAGCTCGCCGGCCAGCGTCATCACGTCTGCGGACACAACAGGGTCGGTCATCGGATCCTCACAGGAGCGGAGATGTTACCGACGAGTGTAACTGTCGTTTGCAGCGACGGGTACCACTGTGGCTAAGATCGGTGCATGAGCTCCGCGCTGCTCGCGATCGGACGCCGCCGGACCACGGCGGAGCGTCGGCGCGACCGGGAGCGGGACATCATCCGCGCCACCCGGGAGCTGTTCGACGAGCGCGGCACGATCGACGCCCAGATCGACGATATCGCCAAGCGGGTCGGGATCAACAAGGCGCTCATCTACCGGCACTTCGCAGGCAAGGAAGAGCTGTTCGCGCTCACGCTGGTCGACTATCTGACAGAGCTCGACGAGCTCCTTCAGCAGCAGGACGGTTCCCGAAGAGCGCCGCTCAACCGGCTCAAGGCCTTGAGCGAGACGTTCGTCGACTTCTGCCTCGGCTATCCGGCCTTCACCGACTGCGCCATGAGTCTGCTCAGACGGACCGGTGAGGAGCTGTTCGGCGAGATCACCGAGCCGGTGCTGGTCAAACTCGGTACGGCGATGGCCGCGCCGCTCGAGCGGATCGCGGCGATCCTGAAGGCCGGGCAGCGGACCGGTGTGTTCGACGAGGTCGACACCGATTACCTGGCCAATCACCTGTACACGCAGACCCTGGGATCGTTGCACATGGCAAGGGTCGGACTCATCGTGTCGAGCGGACAGCCCGGACACCCGGTGGTGCATCACGCGGATGTCGGTACCGTGCGAGAGACTGCCATCACGGCAACGCTCGCAACAGCCGTCGGACGAAAAGCACTCAAGCCCCAGCGACCTTCCGCCACCGCACGAAAGTCCAAAGGAGAGACATCGTGACCGAGACCCGCAAGGTGGCCGTGGTCGCCGGAAACCGGATTCCGTTCGCCCGGCAGGACAAGGCCTACCGGCACGCGTCGAACTCCGACATGCTCACCGCCGCGCTGAACGGCCTGGTCGACCGGGCCGGGCTCGGCGGCCAGGAGGTCGGTGAGGTGGTCGCCGGCGCGGTGCTGAAGCACGCCCGCGACTGGAACATGGTCCGTGAGGTGGTCCTCGGTTCCAAGCTCGCCCCCACCACCCCGGCGTACGACATCCAGCAGGCGTGTGGCACCGGGCTCGAGGCGGCGATCCTGGTCGGCAACAAGATCGCGCTCGGCCAGATCGACGCGGGCATCGCGGGCGGCGTCGACACCGCGTCCGACGCGCCGCTGAGCGTCAACGACCACCTGCGCAACGTGCTGCTCGACCTGAACCGCGCGAAGACGTACCCGGACCGCCTCAAGGTGCTGGCCCGGGTCCGCCCGAAGGACGTCGTACCGGAGATCCCACGCAACGCCGAGCCGCGGACCGGGAAGTCGATGGGCGACCACGCCGCGCTGACCGCGCTGGAGTGGGGCATCACCCGCGAGGCGCAGGACGAGCTCGCCTACAAGTCCCACGTCAACCTGGCCGCCGCCTACGACCGCGGCTTCCAGCAGGACCTGATCACGCCGTACCTCGGGCTCGAGAAGGACCAGAACCTGCGCCCCGACACGACGCTGGAGAAGCTCGCGAAGCTGAAGCCGGTGTTCGGCAAGGGCGAGACCGCGACGATGACCGCGGGCAATTCGACCCCGCTGACCGACGGCGCGTCGACCGTGCTGCTGAGCACCGACGAGTGGGCCGCCGAGCGCGGCCTGCGCCCGCTCGCGTACCTGACCCACTCGCAGACCGCGGCGGTCGACTACGTGAAGGGCGCCGAAGGCCTGCTGATGGCGCCCGCGTACGCCGTACCGCGGATGCTGCAACGCGCCGGACTGACCCTCCAGGACTTCGACTACTACGAGATCCACGAGGCGTTCGCCTCCCAGGTGCTGGCCACGCTGAAGGCGTGGGAGGATCCGATCTTCTGCAAGGAACGGCTCGGCCTGGACGCCCCGCTCGGCGAGGTCGACCGGGACAAGCTGAACGTGAACGGCAGCTCGCTGGCCGCGGGGCATCCGTTCGCGGCAACCGGCGGGCGGATCGTCGCCGCGCTGGCCAAGCAACTGGACGAGAACGGTGGCGGCCGCGGGCTGATCTCGATCTGCGCCGCGGGTGGCCAGGGTGTCGTCGCCATCCTCGAGAAGTAGGAGCTGAGATGACGGATCGCTACCAGACCTTCACCCGGACGCCGCTCGGCAAGACCCTGGTGAAGAACCTGGGTCTGCCCGACCCGCTGCCGCTGCCGCGCTGGACCGAGGGCGCGCCGGTGATCGACGGGCCGGTCGTCTTCGGCGCGATCGGCGAGTCCGACGCGGGCAAGGCGATCCAGGCCCTGCTGCGCGACATCGGTGCCGGGTTCAGTACGGCGACCGAGGGCGTCGCGTCCAGCGAGATCCGGCCGAAGGCGCTGGTCTTCGACGCGACCGGGGCGGCCTCGACCGCGGACCTGTCCAGCCTGCAACGGTTCTTCTCCCCGGTGATCCGCCAGCTCGCCCCGGCGGGCCGGGTGATCGTCGTCGGGCGTACGCCGGAGCTCGCGAGCTCGACCGATCAGCACGTCGCGCAACGCGCGCTCGAGGGCTTCACCCGCAGCCTCGGCAAGGAGGTGAAGCGCGGCGCCACGGTCAACCTGGTGTACGTCGCCCCCAACGCGCACGAGCAACTCGACTCCACGCTGCGCTTCTTCCTCTCCCCCAAGTCCGCGTACGTCGACGGCCAGGTCGCCCGGATCGGCACCGGCCCGCTGGTCAGCAACGACCCGCACCGCCCGCTGGCCGGTCGTACGGCGCTGGTCACCGGTGCGGCCCGTGGGATCGGCGCCGCGATCGCGAACACCCTGGCCCGCGACGGCGCGACCGTGATCGGCGTCGACGTACCGCAGAACGCGGACCCGCTGCGCAAGGTGATCTCGAAGATCGGCGGCACCGAGCTCCTCCTCGACGTGACCGCGGTCGACGCCGCGCAGCGGATCGCCGCGCACGCGCAGGAGCAGCACGGCGGCCTCGACATCGTCGTCCACAACGCCGGGATCACCCGTGACCGGCGGCTGGTGAACATGCGGACCGACGCCTGGGACGCCGTCCTCGACGTGAACCTGCGCGCTCCCGAGCGGATCACCAAGCACCTGGTCGAGTCCGGGGCGCTCCGCGACGGCGGCTCGATCGTCGGCGTGTCGTCGATGGCCGGGATCGCCGGCAACAACGGCCAGACGAACTACGCGACGTCGAAGGCCGGCGTGATCGGGATGGTGCAGGCGCTCGCCCCGGTGCTCGCGGACCGGCAGATCCGGATCAACGCGGTCGCGCCCGGGTTCATCGAGACCGACATGACCGCGAAGATCCCGTTCGCGATCCGCGAGGTCGGTCGCCGGCTGAACTCGCTGCAGCAGGGCGGGCTGCCGATCGACGTGGCCGAGACGATCGCGTGGTTCGCGGATCCGGCATCCGCGGGCGTGACCGGCAACGTGGTCCGCGTCTGCGGGCAGAGCCTGCTGGGGGCCTGAGATGCCGATCCGGCGGTACGACGACTCGCCCGGCCTCGGCGCCCTGTACGCGCGGACCGTCAAGGCCACGCTGCGCCGCGCCGACTACGAGCCGAACGAGGACGGCCTCACGCTCGAGCTCCCCCGGTCGGCGGTCGACCAGGACCACCTGACGGCGTACCGCGAGGTCACCGGGTTCCAGGCCGGTCCCGCGCTGCCCCCGACGTACCCGCATGTCCTGGCCTTCCCGCTGCACCTGGACCTGATGTCCGACCCCTCGTTCCCGTACAAGCCGATGGGGATCGTGCACCTGTCGAACACGATCACCCAGAAGCAGCCGATCCCGTTGCACGCGGAGCCGTCGATCCGCGTGCATAGTACGCCGGAGCGCCCGCATCCGAAGGGCACCGTGTTCGACGTGATCAGCGAGGTGTTCGTCGATCACGAGCTGGTGTGGAGCGATCTCACCACGCTGCTCAGCCGGTCCGCCGGTACGCCGGACGCGCACGCCGATCTGCTCACCGACCCAGTGCTGGGCGCGAACGCCTGGTGGGACCTGCACGGCAACCTCGGCCGCCGGTACGCCGCCGCGTCCGGCGACCGGAACCCGATCCACCTGTTCAAGCTCACCGCCCAGGCGTTCGGATTCCCGCGCCAGATCGCGCACGGCATGTGGGCCAAGGCCGCCGCGCTCGCGTCCGTCCAGCGGGCCGGCGCCCTTCCGGACGCGTTCACGGTCCGCGTGGACTTCCGCAAGCCGGTGCTGCTCCCGTCCCGGGTCCAGTTCGGCTACCAGCAGTCCGGCAAGACGACCGACTTCGCGCTGTACGACGAGTCACACGACGTCACTCACCTGGTCGGACAGCTGCAGGAACGCTGAGTTCCGCGACCCGGTCGAGCACCTGCCCGATCGGAGCCGCCTCCCACTGCGAACCGTCGCGTTCACGGACCGCCAGCGCGCCGTCCGCAGCCTCGCGGGCGCCGATCACGGCCTGGTACGGCGCGAGCCGGTTCTCGCGGATCCGGGCGCCGAGGCTGCCCTCGTCGGCGTGCGCGATCTCCACCCGCAGCCCCCGGTCCGACGCCCGCCGCGCGACCTGGGCCGCGACCTGCTCCTCGGCGTCGGAGATCGGCAGTACGACGACCTGCACCGGCGCGAGCCACGCCGGGAACGCGCCGCCGTGCACCTCGATCAGCTGCGCCATCGCCCGCTCGATGCTGCCGACGATCGCGCGGTGCACCATCACCGGCCGGTGTTTGTTGCCGTCGGCACCGATGTACTCGAGCCCGAACGCGGCCGGCTGGTGGAAGTCGATCTGCACGGTCGACAGGCTGAACTCCCGCCCGGCGGAATCCATCAGCTGGATGTCGATCTTCGGGCCGTAGAACGCCGCGTCCCCCGGCGCATCCTCATAGTCGACACCGGCGTCCTTCAACACCTCACGCAGCAGCTCGGCCGCCTCCGCCCAGCTCGCCGCGTCACCGACGTACTTGCTCGACGGGGTGTTGAACTCCGCATCGACGGACGGCAGCGCGAGGACGTAGCGGGACGCGGCGATGCCCAGGTCCGCGTACGCCTGGTTGATCAGCCGCAGCGCGGCCGCCGCCTCGGACGCGACCTGGTCGAGGCGGCAGAAGATGTGCGCGTCGTTCAGCTGCATCGCGCGGACCCGGCTGAGCCCGCCGATCGCGCCGGACAGCTCGGCGCGGTACTGCCCGCCGAGCTCGGACATCCGCAGCGGCAGCTCCCGGTAGCTGTGCGCGCGGGAGCGGTACATGAGCGCGTGGTGCGGGCAGATGCTCGGCCGCAGCACGAGTTCCTCGCCGCCCATGTCCATCGGCGGGTACATGTCGTCGTGGTACTTCGCCCAGTGGCCGGAGATCTCGTACAGCTCCTTCTTCGCGAGCACCGGCGAGTACACCTGCTGGTAGCCGGCTCTCCGCTCGACCTCGGCGATGTAGCTCTCGAGCGCCCGGCGTACGGCGGCTCCGGCCGGCAGCCAGTAGGGCAGACCCGCGCCGATCAGCGGGTCGGAGTCGAACAGGCCGAGCTCGCGGCCGATCTTGCGGTGGTCGTACATGGTGGTCTCCTCGGTGAAACGGTTCTGAGACGGGGCGAGGGACCACGGGAACGACGAAGCCCCGGGGCACTCGCCCCGGGGCTTCGTCAGACAGTCAGGTGTCAGCGCGCCGGGACATTCTCCGGCGTCGTCGTGACTACAGCGCGCTGCAACATGCTCCTAAGTTAGCAGATCCGAATCCAGCCCCACCGGACGAATCAGCCCCTCCTGAGCGACGGAGGCGATCAACCGGCCGTCGTCGGTGTAGAGCCGCCCGGTTGCGAAACCGCGCGCACCCGAGGCGGACGGCGACGCCTGGTCGTACAGCAGCCACTCGTCGGCGCGGAACGGGCGGTGGAACCACAACGCGTGATCCAGCGACGCCGGCTGGATCCGGCGGTCACCGATCACGATCCCGTGCGGCAGCAGGCTGGCGCCGAGCAGCGTGAGGTCGCTCGCGTACGCCAGCACACACGCGTGCAGCGCCGGATCGTCGGGCAGCTTCCCGGCCGCCCGGATCCAGAACTGCCGGCCGCTCACCCCCGCCAGCCGTACGTCGAGCGACGCCCACTCGCGATCCCACTCCGCGGCCGGCCGCCCGCTCTGCGCCTCCAGGACCGTGGCGAGCCGCGGCGCCTCTTCCGGCGGTACGGCGTCGTCCGGCATCGGGTCCTGGTGGTCGAGGCCGGGCTCCGGGCGCTGGAACGACGCCGACATGTAGAAGATCGGCTTCCCGTTCTGGGACGCGACCACCCGCCGGCTGCTGAACGAGCCGCCGTCGCGGGTCGGCTCCGCGCGGTACACGATCGGTACCGAGGTGTCACCGGCGCGCAGGAAGTATCCGTGCAGCGAGTGCACCAGTCGCTCCGCCTCGACCGTCCGGCTCGCGGCGGCCAGCGCCTGGCCGAGCACCTGCCCGCCGAACACCCGCTGCATCGACGTCTGCGGCTGCCGTCCGCGGAACAGGTCTACGTCGATCTTCTCCAGGTCGAGCAGCTCGACCAGATCCTCCAACGACTCAGGCATGCCTCATCCTGACAGGCCGTCAGCCCGGACGTACGCCGTACCCGCTGTGAGTTATTCGTTGTCGTCGCGGTTGAGCTCTGCCAGGAACTGCTCGACCTCGGCGCCGAGCTCGTCGGCGGACGGGGTGGAGTCGGCCAGCAGGCTCTTGCGGCTCAGCGAACCGGCAGCCGCGTCGTACTGCGTCTCGAGGGCCTTGACGACCGCCGACGCGTCCTCGGAGGCGTCGACCTGCTCGTCGACCAGGCGGCCGGTGACCGCGGCCTCGTCGAGCAGCGCCTTGCTCGGGAGCAGCAGGCCCGTCGCCGCGGAGATCGCGTGCACGAGCGCCAGCGCGGCGCCGGGGAACCGGTTCTCCGCGAGGTAGTGCGGGACGTGGACGGCGAAGCCCATCGCGTCCTTGCCGGCCTCGCCGAGGCGGACCTGCAGGATGGTGCCGGCGCTCGAGGGCAGCTGCATCTCGCCGTCCCAGATGTTCGACCGGGTGACCAGCTCGGGCCGGGTCGCGTGCGCGGTCAGGCCGAGCGGCCGGGTGTGCGGAACCCCCATCGGGATGCCGTGCACGCCGACGGTCAGGGTCACGTTGTAGAGCTCGATCAGCTGCCGGACGGCGCCCGCGAACCGGTCCCAATGGTTGTCCGGCTCGACGCCCTCGAGCAGCAGGAAGTCCACGCCCGCGTCGTCGGTCACCAGGTGCAGCGACAGGTGCGGCGGGGTGTAGTCGGTGAAGCGGTCCTCGGCGAACGTCACCTCGGGCCGACGCGCCCGGTAGTCGTGCAGCAGGTCGACGTCGAACCGCGCCAGCAACCGGTGGTCCAGCACCTCGAGCAGGTGGTCGGCGGTCACGCGCCCGGCCTGGCCGGCGTCCATGAACCCGTCCAGCGAGTGCACCAAGACCTTCGGCGTCGCCGCCGGGCCGGTCGCCACCGACTCGTCGACGATCTCGTAGAGGTCGTCCGGTCGCAGCATCGTCGTCTCCTTCACAGTTACCAACAGGCGCTTCTATTCTCCCCAACGCTCCCCGGTCGCGGACAAATTCCGGCCCGGGACAAGATTCCGGAGGTTCCACGGCGCGGCACCGGCGCGACAACATCGGAAAGCGCTTGCTAGCGTTGCCCCCGTGAGCCTCGAACCGAATTCCGCCCCGACCGTCATGCTGGCGATGAACGCCGACAGCCGCGGCCGCGTGCTGGTCCCGTCCGTCCGGCAGCGCCTGGACGCCGTCGCCACCGTGCTGCCGGTCGGCCCCGGACAGCTCGGACCGGCCGGCCGGCCGGTCCAGGGCTTCCTCGCCGATCCCGCCGTACGGGCGGCACTCGCGGACGTCGACGTGCTCCTCACCGGCTGGGGCTGCCCGCGGATCGGACCCGAGGTACTGGACGCGGCGCCGAAGCTGCAGGCGATCCTGCACGCGGCCGGCTCGGTGAAGGCGATCGTGGACCCGGCGGCGTTCGACCGCGGCATCCAGGTCTCGTCGGCGGCCACCGCGAACGCGCAGCCGGTCGCCGAGTTCACGGTCGCGGCGATCGTGATGGCCGGCAAGCGGGCGTTCCGGCTCGCGGCGCAGTACCGGCAGGAGCGGCGCAAGGCCGACCCGCACGGGATGCCGGGCAACTACGGCGCCACGGTCGGCCTGCTGGGCGCGTCCCGGATCGCGAAGATGGTCGCCGAGCGGCTGCGCGCGTTCGACCTGCACGTACTGATCAGCGACCCGTACCTGACCGCCGCGCAGGCCGCCGAACTCGGCGCGGAGCTGGTCGACAACGACACGCTGTTCCGCCGCAGCGACATCCTCAGCGTGCACGCGCCGCTGCTCCCGGAGACCGAGGGCCTGGTCGACGCCCGGCTGCTCGGGCTGCTGCGGGACGGCTCGGCGCTGATCAACACCGCCCGCGGCAAGATCATCGACTCCGCGGCGCTGGTCCGCGAGTGCGCCTCCGGCCGGATCGACGCGATCCTCGACGTCACCGACCCGGAGCCGCTGCCGCCGGACTCGCCGCTGCTCGACCTGCCGAACGTCTTCGTCACCCCGCACGTCGCCGGTGCCGTCGGCAACGAGATCGCCCGGCTCGGCGAGCTCGCCGTCGGCGAACTCGAACGCCTGACCGCCGGGCAGCCCCTCGAACACGCCATCAGCCGAAGCGAACTAGGGAGACTAGCGTGAGCCGTCTCGTCCTGCCGGACACCGACCGGGAACTGTCCCGCCAGACCGGATGGGTCCGGGCGCACTGGGAGGCGCTCGCCGACCACCTGCTGGACTCGCTCGTGCCGTACTTCTCCCCCGGCGCGTCACTGGTCGAGCTGCCCGGCCGCCCCAGCCGCTCCGGTACGGCGTCCGACGCGCTCGAAGGGTTCGCCCGGTCGTTCATGCTGGCCGCGTTCCGGATCGCCGGCGTGCAGGGCAAGGGCTGCGAGCAGCTGATCGAGCGGTACGCGCGCGGCGTCGCGAACGGCGCGAACCCGGACCACCCGGAGGCCTGGCTGCGGCTCACCCCGCGGTCGCAGCAGATGGTCGAGGCGGCCGCGATCGCGGTGTCGCTGCACGAGACCCGGGAGTGGATCTGGGACCGGCTCGACCCGAAGGCGCAGGAACACGTCGCGGAGTGGCTCGGCGGGTTCAACGGGTCCACCACGCACGACAACAACTGGCGGCTGTTCCAGGTCGTCAGCGAGCAGTTCCTAGCGTCCGTCGGAGCGCCGTACCGGCAGGAGGACATCGACGGCGGGCTGGACCGGATCGAGGACTGGTACGTCGGCAACGGGTGGTACTCCGACGGCGACGGGCAGAACTTCGACAACTACATCGGCTGGGCGATGCACCTGTACCCGGGCCTGTGGGCGCGGATGGCCGCGGCGACACCGGGTGCGCAGTACGAGGACCGGCTGAAGCTCTACAAGGAGCGGATCAACCTGTTCCTGTCCGACGCGGTGCACTTCGTCGGGAACGACGGGGCCCCGCTGTACCAGGGGCGGTCGCTGACGTACCGGATGGCGGCCGCGGCGCCGTACTGGATGGGCGCGCTGCTCGACTCCACGCCGCTGACGCCGGGCGAGACGCGGCGGCTGTGCTCGGGGATCGCGCGGCACTTCGTGCAGCACGGCGTACCGGACGAGCGGGGTGTGCTCACGCTCGGGTGGTACGACACGTTCCTTCCGACCACGCAGCAGTACTCCGGACCCGGCTCGCCGTACTGGGCCTCGAAGGGGTTCGTCGGGCTGATCCTGCCGCCGGAGCATCCGGTGTGGGCGGACCCGGAGGACTCGATCCCGCTGGACGACGCGGACCAGCAGAAGGCGATGCCCGAGCCCGGGTGGATCGTGCACGCGAGCCGGCACGACCAGGTGGTGCAACTGGTGAACCACGGTGCGGATCACGCGCCTGTGGCCGAGCCTGCGGGTGTCGAGCCGGCGGGCGATCCGCACTACAACCGGCTGGCGTACGCGAACCACGCGGGGCCGGATCTGTCGGATCACGAGCCGGGGATCGACAACCTGATCTCGCTGGTTTCATCGGACGGTACGGCGAGCGGGCGCGGGCGGATCCGGCGGCTCGGGGTCGACGGCCGTACTGCGTCATCGTGGCACAAGGCATGGCTCGGATCCGAAGGCCCGTGGACGATCGAGATCACCTCGCTCGTGTGGAACGGCTGGGAGATCCGCTGCGCACTGGTCGACGGACCGGACGGGGCGGTGGTCCGCAGCGGCGGCTTCGCGGTCGCAGGCGATTCCTTGCCTGAAGCAACCACCAACCCGAAGACAGCTGCCACACGGAACGCCGACGGCCTGGTGTCCGCAGTTGTTGGGTTGTACGGGTATGAGGCGGCGGGCGTGCATCGAGCGGTTGGGGTGAACCCGTTCGGGGCGCATTCGGCGACGCCGTACCTTACTGCCGCGCACCACGGGGAGCCGCTGGTGCTGGTGAATGCGGTGCTGCTCACGCGGGACGCGTTCCGGCCGGAGGCGCTTGCCGAGGGCATCGATGTGGCGGTGAGCGGGACGACCGTACGGATCGGGCTGCCCGGTGGCGACGCCGAGGTGATCGAGCTGGGGCAGAGTAGATTGGCGGGATGAGTACGTACGAGAAACTCCTGCAGGAACAGATCCGTAACGAATTCACGGCGTCGCAGCAGTACGTGGCAGTCGCTGTCTGGTACGACGACCAGGATCTGCCCCGGCTGGCCGCGCACTTCTACAAGCAGTCGCTGGAAGAGCGCAACCACGCGATGATGATGGTGCGGTACCTGCTGGACAAGGACATCCGGCCGGCGATCCCGCCGGTCGGCGAGGTCGAGTCGGACTTCAAGTCCGCGATCGAGCCGCTGGAGCTGGCGCTCGCGCAGGAGATCACCGTCACCAAGCAGATCGAGACGCTCGCCCGCACCGCGCGCGACGAGAGCGACTACATCGGTGAACAGTTCATGCAGTGGTTCCTCAAGGAGCAGGTCGAGGAGGTCGCCGCGATGAAGACGCTGGTCAACGTCGCGAAGCGGGCCGGCGAGAACCTGTTCAACCTGGAGGACTTCCTGGCCCGCGAGGTGGTCGGCGACGCCGGCGCCGACCCGACGGCCCCGGCCGCCGCCGGCGGCGCGGTCTGACCTGAAGCGGTCTGACCTACCAGCTGCCGCCTCCCCCACCGCCGCCTCCGCCGCCCGACGACGAGGAGGACGACGTACTGGAGGAGGAGAAACCGGAGGACGAGCCTCCCCCGGTGGACGGTGACGGGGGCTCGGCGAACGTGCTGGAGACCGTCGTGGAGATGCTCCCGGCGGTCCAGCCGGAGTCGTAGTACGAGCTGGACCCGGTGTACCAGGTGGGGACCGCGGTCAGCCGGCCCGAGTCGACGAGCTGCTTGCACACCTGCTGCCAGCGGTCGGCCAGGTCGAGCACGATCGCCCACGGCAGGTACTTGCTGAAGATGTCCTCCCCGTCCTCGAACCGGAGCTGCTCCGCCTCCGCGGTGCTCAGGTACTGCCGGAACCCGACGATCTGGTCGGTGACCGCCCGGCCGAGGGCGTTCCGGCGACCGGCCCGGTGCTGCAGGATCAGGTCGATGACGGCGTTCAGTACGGCGAGCACCGGCAGCGCGATCACGATCGCCGGGCCGAGCCACGGCGGCGCGCCGAACTTGACGACGTAGACGACCAGCGAGATCAGCCCGACCAGGACCGCCAGGAACACCCCGCAGCCGAGCGGCACCCAGCC
>NZ_DASRVN010000123.1:0-3486 GCF_035655035.1 Kribbella sp.
TACGTCGCCGCGTGGCGGCCGAGTGGTGCGCAGGCGGACAAGTGGGTGTCGGTGAACGTGGTCCGCGAGCGCGACGGCGTACGGACGGTCGTGTCGCACAACGCCAAGCACACCCGCGGTCTGGTCGCGCGGCATCTACTGGAGTCGAGCAAGGATCCGGGGACCGCGAAGTCGCTGCACAAGCTGGTGAGCGAGCGGTGGAACGCCGAACTCGACCGCGCGGCGTCCGGCTGGACCCTCACCGTGGTGGAACACGACTGACGTTCATTCGACTGTAACTGGTGAGTGGTTTCCTACGCAGGGTGATGCGGGAAGGCTGAAGGCGGCAACGTCAGGGGGAATCCGCCCCACCCCATCGGAGGCCTGACCAATGCGACGCATCCGCACGTTCCTGATCACCACCGTGGCCGCGACCACGGCCCTTGCCCTCGGCGCCGGTCCGGCGCTGGCCGCACCGCCGACCCCTCCGTCCGCGAGCACCGCCGCCACCGAGCTGGCGAGCCTGACCGTCAAGGCGGAGGGCACCACCACCGGTTACAGCCGGGACCTGTTCCCGCACTGGATCATCCAGTCCGGGACCTGCGACACCCGGGAAGAGGTCCTGAAGCGCGACGGGACCGGCGTGAAGGTGGACAGCAGCTGCCACCCGACCGCCGGCAGCTGGTACAGCGTGTACGACAAGCAGACGTTCACGAACTCGTCGGACGTCGACATCGACCACATCGTGCCGCTCGCCGAGGCGTGGAAGTCCGGTGCGAACACCTGGACGACGGCCAAGCGTCAGGAGTTCGCGAACAACCTGACGATCTCCCAGCTGATCGCCGTGTCGGCGTCCAGCAACCGCTCGAAGGGCGACAAGGACCCGTCGGAGTGGAAGCCGACCAACACCGCCGTGCACTGCATGTACGCGCGCTACTGGATCTGGGTGAAGTACACCTACAAGCTGTCGCTCCAGTCGACGGAGAAGACCGCCCTGCAGCAGATGCTGGGCACCTGCTAGTCCTCGAGAAGATGGCGGCGCTGGGCGTGGATGCCGGCCTGGAATCGGGTCCGGGCGCCCAGCGTCTCCATTAGTTCGGCGACGCGGCGGCCGACCGTGCGGCTGCTCAACGCGAGCTGCCGTGCGATCGCGTCGTCCTTGAAGCCGGCGGCGAGCAGTGTCATCAGCCGGGCGTCGGTCGGGTCGGCCTTGGCGGCCGGGACCACCGGCACCGCCTGATCCCAGAGCAACCAGAACATCTCCATCAGCGCGTCCAGCAACGCACACGGATGTACGACGAGAGCGCTGTCGACCAGCTGGTCCACGGACAGCGGCAGCAGCGCGATCCGTCCGTCGAACACCGCCAGCTTCATCGGCACCTGCGGATGCACCCGCGACGTCTCGCCCGCGTCGGCGGCGCTGAACGCCTCGTCCACGCCGCCGGGGATGTCCAGCGAGTCGGGGGAGTAGATGCCGTGCACCACGACCCCCTCGCCGAGCAGCCCACGGACCGTACTGTCGGACTCGTCGGCCTGCGCGGCGTACGGCGGCCGGTCGAGGACGAGGAGCTGGTTCCGGGTCCCGTTGAGCAGCTGGGTGAACCGGGCCGCGATCGCCTCCTGCCCGACGATCACCTCGACCAGGTTCTCCGGCCGGTACCGCTCCTGGGTGCTGAGCTCGGACAGCAGCACCCGGGCCTCGGCACGGACCCGGTCGAGCTCGGCCCTGCGTACGGCGACCAGCGCGTCGACCGCCACGTCCGGACGGGTCGGCAGCAGCCGGACCGGGTCGTCGGAGGTACTCGTGAGAAGCCCCAGCTTCTCGAGCCGCCCGACGGTCGCGATCACGTCCTGCGGATCCCGCCCGAGGCGGTCCGCGAGTTGCTGGATCTCGCAGCCGGGCGCGGACAGCAGCGCCCGATAGGCCTCCTCGTCAGGCGGCTCGACACCTACGGACTCCAGCATCCGATCAGGCTATCTCGTTCCCCGGACGGGCTCGACCGGTTTGGCGACTTCAGGTCATGGCCGACATACGTCAGCACCCGAACAGGTGCACGACCCCCTCGGGTGGGGTAAATCTGACGTGCCGGGCGCGCGCGGACCGGACAGGGGACGCCCGGTCAAGCCTCAACGCGCGCGCCCGTCCTGCGCTTGACCTGCAGGTAGCTGCGCCACGCGACCCGCTGCAGCAGCAGCGTCAGTACGCCGGCCGCGGTCATACCGGCCAGGTTGATCCCGAGCTGCGCGGCCGACCCGCCGATCTGGTGCGGTGCCCAGAGCGCGAGCGACAACGCCAGGTCACCGGCGGCCGGGACCGTGGTGACCGAAATGAACACCCCGACCAGCGCGTTCCCGCGGCCGGCCGTCTGAGACAGCACACCGGCGCATCCCGCCAGTACGGCGACCACGGCCGACCACTTGTCCGGTCGCCAGATGAACCCGGTCAGCGGCCGGGCGGCTGTCACGTCGCTCACGTCCACCCAACCGACCGCGCGGGCCACGAGGGCGGCGAGCGCGGTCAGCACGATCGCGAGCACGAAGCCCTTGACGAGCAGTACGACCGACGCCCGCGAGAGCCCGCGCTTGCGCAGGAACAACCCGACGGCGAGCGCGGCGACCACCCCGAACTCCGGGCCGACCACCATCGCCCCGACGACCAGGATCGAGGAGTCGGTGACCACGGCGATCGAGGCGATCATCGTGGCCAGCGTCAGGAACGCGTAGTACGACCAGGAGCCGCCGGCCTCGTTGTACGCCTGGTCGACGACGGCGTCCCAGATCACCGCGTCGTCAGGTGCTCCCGGCGCGGCCTTCTCCGCGGCCTGGGCGTTCCGCGACGGAGCCGAGTCGACGGCGGACAGCGCGACCGCGCCGTCGTCGTACACGCCCTCCGTCTTCAGGAAAGTGAGGATGTCGGAGGTCGCCTCGCGGGTCACGTCGCACTCGACCATGTCGCCGTCCGGTCGGCGGGCCGCGCCGGGCAGCCGGACGATGCTGGTGACCCGCGGATCCGCGACGAGAGTGTCCAGGACGTGTTCGCTGCGCTCCGGCGGAACGATCAGGCGTAGGTGCATCACGGGCGACATGATGCCGCAACCCACGCGTTCAAGCGGTACGCCGGCTTCGATCCGACGCGCCTCGATCCGCGGGGTCCGGTGAACTGACCAGCGCGGCGAACAGGACCGTGGCGAGTGCCGCCAGGCCGGTGCCGACCGCGATCCAGCCGAGGGCCGGGTAGCCCGCGCCGGCGTCGAGCGCGAGGCCGCCGAGCCACGGGCCGGCGGTGATGCCGACGTTGAACGCGGAGAAGTTGGTGGCCGTCGCGAGCGTCGGCGCGTCGCCGGCCAGGCTGAAGACGCGGGCGTTCAGGGCCGGGTTCGCGGCGAAGCCGAAGCCGCCCAGGAACACGATGACGACGATCGCCACGACGGCAACGTGAGCGGTGAGGGCGAGTACGGCGGACAGCGTGACGAGCCCGGTGATGCTGATGAAGAGCGTGCGGAACGG
>NZ_DASRVN010000124.1:0-16608 GCF_035655035.1 Kribbella sp.
GTGCACAAGCACACCGGTGTCGCCCCGAGCATGGCCGTGCACATCCCGTGGGACAAGGTCGACGACTACCAGGCGCTGTCCGCGCACGCGAAGAGCAACGGGATCAAGATCGGCACGGTCAACGCCAACGTCTTCCAGGACGACGACTACAAGCTCGGCAGTATCTGCAACCCGGATCCGAAGGTGCGCGAGAAGGCCCTCGCGCACCTGATGGAGTGCGTCGACATCATGGACGCCACCGGGTCGCGCGACCTCAAGCTCTGGTTCGCCGACGGCACCAACTACCCCGGCCAGGACGACATCGTCGCCCGCCAGGACCGGCTCGCCGAGGCATTGCACGCGGTCTACCAGCGGCTCGGGCCGGACCAGCGGATGCTGCTCGAGTACAAGCTGTTCGAGCCGTCCTTCTACACCACCGACGTGCCGGACTGGGGCACCAGCCTGCTGCACTGCCAGGTGCTCGGCCCGAAGGCCATGGTGGTGGTCGACACCGGCCACCACGCGCCGGGAGTGAACATCGAGTTCATCGTCGCGCTGCTGCTCAAGGCGGGAAAGCTCGGCGGGTTCGACTTCAACAGCCGGTTCTACGCCGACGACGACCTGATGGTCGGCGCCGCGGACCCGTTCCAGTTGTTCCGGATCATGAACGAGATCGTCCGCGGTGAGGCGCTCGACCCGGACGCCGGCATCGCGTTCATGCTCGACCAGTGCCACAACATCGAGGAGAAGATCCCGGCGATCATCCGCTCGGTAATGAACGTCCAGGAGGCCACCGCGAAGGCGCTGCTGGTCGACCGCGACGTACTGCGGAAGGCCCAGCGGGAGGGCGACGTACTCGGCGCCAACGCGGCGCTGATGGATGCCTACAACACCGATGTCCGCCCGCTGCTCGCGGAACTGCGTACGGAGCAGGGGCTCGATCCCGACCCGGTCGCGGCGTACAAGCGCAGCGGCTACTTCGAGCAGATCACCAAGGACCGTGCCGACGGTCAGCAAGCCGGATGGGGAGCATAAGTGAGCGACACCGCAGCCGAACTCGTTGCGCGCAGCAACCGACTCGGCGCCG
This sequence comes from Kribbella sp., assembly GCF_035655035.1. Taxonomy (GTDB): domain Bacteria; phylum Actinomycetota; class Actinomycetes; order Propionibacteriales; family Kribbellaceae; genus Kribbella. Next base: position 1,067 of record NZ_DASRVN010000124.1, read on the forward strand.
ATCCGCGCAACACCAACTACGCCGGCGGGAACACCTCGGCGAAGGGTACGGCGACCGATCCCGTGACGTCGCAGCCCGTGGAACTGCTGTGGGTCAAGGGATCCGGTGGTGATCTCGGCACGCTGACCTCCGCCGGGCTCGCCGTACTGCGGCTCGACCGGTTGAACGCTCTGGTCGACGTGTACCCGGGCGTCGACCGTGAGGACGAGATGGTCGCCGCGTTCGACTACTGCCTGCACGGCAAGGGTGGGGCCGCACCGTCGATCGACACCGCGATGCACGGGCTCGTCGACGCGCCGCACGTCGACCACCTGCACCCGGACTCCGGGATCGCGCTGGCGACCGCGGCGGACGGCGAGAAGCTGACTGCGGAGTGCTTCGGCGACCGCGTGGTGTGGGTGCCCTGGCGACGCCCCGGGTTCCAGCTCGGCCTGGACATCGCCGCCGTGAAGCGCGAGAACCCGCAGGCCATCGGCTGCGTCCTCGGCGGTCACGGCATCACCGCCTGGGGCGCGACCTCCGAGGAGTGCGAGGCCAACTCGCTGGAAATCATCCGCACCGCGGAGCAGTTCCTCGCCGACCGCGGCGTACCCGAACCCTTCGGCGCGGTGGTCCCGGGCAACGAGCCCCTGCCGGAACAGGACCGCCGCACCAGAGCAGCTGCCCTTGCGCCTTTCATCCGTGGGCTGGCGTCAACGGACAAACCACAGGTCGGCCACTTCACCGACTCGGACGCGGTACTGGAGTTCCTGTCGCGCGAGAAGCTCCATCCGCTCGCCCAGCTGGGCACCTCCTGCCCCGATCACTTCCTTCGTACGAAGGTCCGGCCGCTCGTCCTGGACCTGCCGCCGTCTGCGTCGGTGGACGAATGCATCACCCGGCTGAAAGAGCTGCACACGCAGTACCGCACGGACTACGAGGCGTACTACCAGGCCTACGCGGACGCTGACAGCCCGGCGATGCGGGGGGCGGATCCGGCGATCGTGCTCGTGCCGGGCGTGGGCATGTTCAGCTTCGGGAAGGACAAGCAGACCGCGCGGGTAGCGGGCGAGTTCTACACGAACGCGATCAACGTGATGCGCGGTGCCGAGGCGGTGTCGACGTACGCGCCGATCGACGAGCGGGAGAAGTTCCGGATCGAGTACTGGGCGCTCGAGGAGGCAAAGCTGCAGCGGATGCCGAAGCCGAAGCCGCTCGCGACCCGCGTGGCCTTCGTGACCGGCGGCGGGTCCGGGATCGGCAAGGCGATCGCGCACCGGCTGGCGGCCGAGGGTGCCTGCGTGGTGGTCGCGGACCTCGACCAGGCGGCGGCGGAGGCGGTCGCGAAGGAGCTCGGCTCGACCGACGTGGCGGTCGCGGTCGGCGCGGACGTGTCCTCGGCCGAGGCGGTCGAGGCCGCGCTGCGGGAGGCCGTACTGGCGTTCGGCGGCGTCGATCTGATCGTCAACAACGCCGGTCTGTCGATCTCGAAGTCGTTGCTGGAGACAACGGAACGCGACTGGGACCTGCAGCACGACGTGATGGCCAAGGGCTCGTTCCTGGTGTCCCGAGCGGCGGCCCGCATCCTCGTCGACCAGGGCATGGGCGGCGACATCGTCTACATCTCCAGCAAGAACTCGGTGTTCGCGGGTCCGAACAACGTCGCGTACGGCGCCGCGAAGGCCGACCAGGCGCACCAGGTCCGGCTGCTCGCGGCCGAGCTCGGCGAACACGGCATCCGGGTGAACGGCGTGAACCCCGACGGTGTCGTCCGCGGCTCCGGGATCTTCGCCGGCGGCTGGGGCGCGAAGCGGGCCGCGGTGTACGGCGTACCGGAGGAGGAACTCGGCGCGTACTACGCCCAGCGCACGCTGCTCAAGCGCGAGGTGCTGCCGGAGAACGTCGCGGCGGCCGTGTTCGCGCTGACCGGCGGGGAGCTGACGCACACGACCGGTCTGCACGTGCCTGTCGACGCCGGCGTGGCTGCCGCGTTCCTGCGTTAGGAGCCGTCCGGATGACCCAGCTGGAGCGGATCACGTCCCGCCGGACCCGAATCGGTCTGGTGGCCGGCGGGCTGGGCGCGTACTGGCCCCAGTTCCCGGACCTGCTGCCCCAGCTGCAGGCGTCCGCGCGGCGGGTGTCCGAGCGGTTCGGGGCGCTCGACTGCGAGGTCGTCGACGTCGGGTTCATCTCGGACGCGCAGGAGGGCGCCGTCGCGGCCGAGAAGCTGCGGGTGGCCGACTGCGATCTGATCGTCGGGTTCCTCACGACGTACATGACGGCCTCGATGCTGGTGCCGGTCGCGCAGCGAAGCGGGGCTCCGGTGCTGCTGCTCAATCTGCAGCCGACCGAGGCGATGGATCACGCGTCGTTCGACACCGGCGCGTGGCTGGCGTACTGCGGGGCGTGTCCGCTGCCCGAGATGGCGAACGCGTTCGAGCGGTGCGGGATCGACTTCCGCTCGGTCTCCGGGTACCTGGAGGACGAGCGGGCGTGGACCCGGATCGACCGGTGGATCCGCGCGGCCGGCGTCCGGGCGGCGTTGCGGCACGGGCGGCACGGTCTGCTCGGGCACGTGTACCCGGGGATGATGGACGTGATCACCGACCCGACGCTGGTGTCCGCGCAGCTCGGCGGGCATGTCGAGGTATTGGAGATCGACGATCTACGGGTGCGGGTGGAGAAGGTCACCGACGCCGAGACCACCGCGCGGATGGAGCTGGCGCGGGAGATCTTCACGCTCGACGACTCGGTGAAGGACGAGGACTTCCGGTGGGGCGCGACCGTATCGGTGGCGCTGGATCGGCTCGTCGACGACTTTTCCCTTGATTCGCTGGCCTACTACCACCGTGGACTTGATGGCGAGGCCCACGAGCGGGTCGCGGCCGGGATGATCCTCGGCGCCTCGTTGCTGACGGCAAGGGGCGTGCCGGCCGCGGGTGAGTACGAGTTGCGGACGTCGCTCGCGATGCTGGTGATGGACAGGCTCGGCGCGGGCGGGTCGTTCACCGAGCTGCAGGCGCTGAACTTCAACGACAACGTGGTCGAGATGGGGCACGACGGACCGGCGCACCTGGCGATCTCGGCGCGGAAGCCGTTGCTGCGCGGGCTCGGCGTGTACCACGGCAAGCGCGGGTGGGGCGTGTCGGTGGAGTTCGACGTACAGCCGGGGCCGGTGACGGTATGCGGGCTCGGGCAACGGCGGGACGGGACGTTCACGCTGATCGCCTCCGAGGGGACCGTCGTACCGGGGCCGCTGCTGCAGATCGGGAACACCACGTCACGGGTGGACTTCGGGTGTGACCCGGGTGAGTGGACCGACGCGTGGTCGGCGTCCGGGGTGGCGCATCACTGGGCGCTCGGGACCGGTCATCGCGCGGCCGACCTGGCCGCCGTTGCCGACCTGCTGAAGCTCGAGCTCACGGTGGTAGCACCGTGAAGCGGGTCGCGGCCGTCGACCTCGGCGCGTCGAGCGGTCGGGTGATGCTCGGCGAGGTCGGTCCTCGGGTGCTGCAGTTGCGGGAGCTGAACCGCTTCTGGAACGGCCCGGTGCGCATCCGCGGCACGCTGCACTGGGACGTCTTGCACCTGTACCGTTCGATCCTCGACGGGCTGCAGGCCGCCGGACCGCTCGACGGGATCGGCATCGACTCCTGGGCGGTCGACTATGGCCTGCTCGACCGCGACGGTCGCCTGCTCGGGAACCCCGTTCACTACCGGGACTCCCGCACCGACGGGGTGATAGAACGCGTACTGGCGCTGGTGCCGGCGCGCGAGTTGTACGCCGTGACCGGGCTGCAGCAGCTCCCTTTCAACACGGTCTACCAGCTGGCTGCCGAGCAGCAGCTTGCTGACGCCGCCACCTTCCTGATGATCCCTGACCTGCTGGCGTACTGGCTGACAGGCGAGATCGGGGTGGAGCGGACGAACGCATCCACCACCCAGCTGTACGACGTGTCGGCCCAGGACTGGAGCGAGGAGCTGATCGCTCGACTGGGTGAGCTGCAGCAGGGTGGGTTCGGCCCGGCCGGACGGCGTCAGCTGGTCCCTGGGTCGGGCTTGCGGCGGATCTTCCCGCTGTTGCGGGAGCCCGGGGATGTGATCGGGAACGTGTTGCCGGACGAGACCGGGTTGCCGCCAGGGATTCCGGTGATTGCGGTGGGGTCGCATGACACGGCTTCCGCGGTGGTGGCGGTGCCGGCGAGTGGGGAGCGGTTCGCGTACATCTCGTCGGGGACCTGGTCGCTGGTCGGGCTCGAGCTCGACGCGCCGGTGCTGACCGACGCGGCGCGGGAAGCGAACTTCACCAACGAAGGCGGTGTCGACGGGCGGATCCGGTTCCTGCGGAACGTGATGGGGCTGTGGATCCTGCAGGAATGCCAACGTGTGTGGGACGACGACCTCGACGACCTGCTCCGCGCCGCCGCCGACGCGCCGCCGTTCGCCGTCCTGATCGACCCCGACGCCCCCGAGTTCCTTGCCCCCGGCAACATGCCGGCGCGCCTCGACGAACACTGCGTACGGACCGGCCAGGAACCGCCACGGACGCGGGGCGCCGCGGTCCGCTGCATCCTGGAGAGCCTCGCGCTCGCGTACCGCCGTACCCTCCGCGCCGCGCAGACGATCGCCGACCGCGACGTCGACGTACTGCATGTGATCGGCGGCGGCTCCCGGAACGAACTGCTCTGCCAACTGACCGCCGACGCGTGCGGCCTCCCTGTCCTCGCCGGACCGGTCGAGGCATCCGCGCTCGGCAACGTACTCGTCCAGGCTCGCGCCCTCGGCGAGCCCCTCCCGGACCTGGACGCGATGCGCGCCCTGGTCCGGTCCACCCATTCTCTGCGGCGCTACGACCCGCAGGGCAAACCGGCCGACTGGGACGCCGCCGAGTCCCGGGTCTTCGGAGCTAGGTGATCAGCATGACCGTTCTCCCCCAGGAACTTCGACCGGTGGCGCGCCGGGTGCCGCCGCGTGAGATCAGCCACGACGACCTCCAGCTACTCCGCCTGCTCGCCACCGGGCTACCCGTCGACGGCGTCGCCCGGCGCCTCGACCTGTCCGAGCGCACCGTCCGTCGCCGTACCCGGTTGATCTGTGACCGGTTGGGCTTCAGTACCGCTATCGAAGCAATCGTTTGGGCTGCCCGCCGCGGCCTCGTCTAGGAACTTCTGAGGTGTCAGGCGACGACGACCGGGTACCGGAGGTTCTGATCATCGAGCCAAGGAGGAGCGATGAACGGAATGACCATCGTCTGGATCGTCGTCGCCGTGGCCGTACTGGTCATCCTGGTCGCACTGGTGGCCGGCGCCGCGTCGCGTAGGTCGGAACGCCGGGCCCAGCAGGAGGCCTACGACCACGAGCAACAGGCCCGGGCGAGCGCGGCCCAGGCCGAGAAGCAGCGCGCGGTCGCCGACGAGGTGGACGCGCGGGCGCGCAAGGCGCAGGCGGACGCCGACGAACAGGCCGCCAAGGCACATCGGCTGTCGGCCGGTGCGAGCGAACGCCGCGACGCCGCCGAACAGGCCCGCGCCGTGTCGGAGGAGCACCGCACGCAGGCCCAGAACCTCTGGCCCGACGACGGGTCCAGGAACCGTGAGGGTCAGCCCGTCGACCCGAGCTGGGACGACGGCACGCACCCCCACGACCCGCGGCACCCGCGACACTCGAAGAACTAGATCAGGTACCTGAACTCGGGCGAGTTCGGGTTGATGCGTTCGATGTCGAGCGGGGCGGCCTCCATCCGGGTGAGCAGCCCGGGGAGGTCGTCCCGCGCGCCGATCTCGATGCCGACCAGCGCGACGCCGGTCTCCCGGTTGTTGCGTTTCACGTACTCGAACAGCGTGATGTCGTCGTCCGGCCCGAGCGTGTCGTCGAGGAACGTCCGCAGCGCGCCGGGCTCCTGCGGGAACGTCACCAGGAAGTAGTGCTTCAGGCCTTCGTACACGAGCGATCGCTCGAGGATCTCGCCGTACCGGCTGACGTCGTTGTTGCCGCCGGACAGCAGGCAGACCACGGTCTCTCCCGGCCGTACGTCGAGACCGTTGCCGAGGGCACTTGTCGACAAAGCTCCCGCGGGCTCGGCGATCAGCCCGTCGGTCTGGTACAGCGCGAGCATCTCCGAGCAGACGAGCCCTTCGGGGACCGACGTCAGCTCGACACCGGCCTGCCGGACGAGCGGGAGCGTGACGTCGCCGACCCGGCGTACGGCGGCACCGTCCACGAAGCTGTCCAGGTGCGGCAGCGTCACCGGCGTACCGGCCTCGAACGCCGCCGCCATACTCGCCGCGCCGCTCGGCTCGACGCCGACGATCCGCACGCCGGGATGCCGCTCGGCGATCCACGTTGCAACCCCTGCAACGAGACCGCCACCGCCAACCGGCACCACGAGTACGTCGGGCGCGTGGCCGAGCTGCTCGACCAGTTCGACGGCCACGGTCCCCTGTCCCGCAACGGTTCTCGGGTCGTCGAACGCCGGCACCATCGTCGCGCCGCTGTCCGCACCGTCCGCGAGCGCGGCGGCGGCCGCGTCGTCGTACGTGTCGCCGGTGACGATCACGGTGATCTGCTTGCCGCCGAGCGCGGCGATCCGGTCCCGCTTCTGCCGCGGCGTCGTCCGCGGAACGTACACCCTGCCCTGGACGCCGAGGATGTGGCACGAATACGCCAGCCCCTGACCGTGGTTGCCCGCGCTCGCGCACACGACACCGGCCGACTTCGCCGCGTCGTCGAGCTGCGCGATCAGGTTGTAGGCGCCGCGCAGCTTGTAGGAGCGGCCGATCTGCAGGTCCTCGCGTTTCAGCCAGACCTCGGCGCCGGTGCGCTCGGACAGGCGCAGATTGCGTTGTAACGGGGTCCGGACGGCGACGCCGTCCAAGCGCTTGATCGCGGCCTCGATCGCGTCGGCGTCAACCGTCGGTCGAGCGACTGAACTGCTGCCCTGCATGACGTTCCTTCCCGTGCATTTGCACGATCTTCGCCGATTCGCTCGCTGCCCAAGACACTGCGCGTCCAGAGTCCGGACGACGGGATTCCTTTTGCGTTTCAGACTCTTGCACCATGCGTGAAACGGCCCTTCACGGGGCAGTCTAGTTTTCATACGCTCACTCGGTGTAACGGCCAGGCCCCTGGCGCGGATGAGCCGGGTGAAGCGGGTCAGTGAGGACTGGAGGGCACAGATGGGACTGATTCCGTTCAGTCTGTGGGGAGACGCCCTGTGGTGTGGTCAGGAGGTCGTGCGGGAGGCCCCGCACGAGCAGGCGATCCGTAGCCTGTTCCCGGACCCCATCCCGGCGCGTGGCGCAGATCTGGACACCGAGGCGGACCTCGTCCCGGAACCGCACAACCGTTTCGACCCGCGGTCGATCGCCGTCCGGGTCGAGGGCAAGGTTGTCGGCTATCTGCCGAGGGACGACGCACACCGGTACCACCCGGTGCTGTCGGAGCTGGTGGCGCAAGGCCTGCAACCGCGGGTGCCGTGTCACCTGTGGGTGAGTGAGTGGGAGCCGGCTGACTGGGACGGCAAGGGCACCCAGGGCACCCGGTTCCATGCCAGCGTCGCGGTCGCCCTCGGGCAGCCGCACATGCTGGTGCCGGTGAACCTGCCCCCGCCAGGCAGCTTTCACCTGCTGCCGCCCGGGAGCGGCATCGTGGTCCCGGGCAGCGAGGTCCATCCCGACGTACTGGCGCCGTTCTTCCGTGTGGAGGGCGAGTGCTGGGCGTACGCCACCATGCATGCGATCGAGGAGGAGGACAGCATTCAGGACCGGCACCGGATCGTGGTCGAGATCCGGCTCGACGACGAACCCGTCGGCCGGCTCAGCCCGCGGCTGAGCGCCGAGTTCCTGCCGGCGATCCACTACCTCGCCGACATGCGTGCCGAGACCGCCGCCCGGGTGACCGTGCGCGGCGACCGTTCCGCATCGGAGGTGATCCTGTACGCGGCACGGAGTCACGACCTGCCGGCCACTTGGCCGGACGGCCTGGCCCGCTCCCCAGTTGCTTCTCCGCAATGGCACTACTGGGCGACCAAAGAGGCCAACTAGGCGGCTGCGCAGTACTGACCATGCCTCACCAGGCCGGTACTGCGGAGCTACTTTTCATGGCGCCGGGCAGCTTCCCTTGGAGAGCTGCCCGGCACCGGACGGCGGCGGAGGTCGGGTCCGCGCGCTCGCCCACGGGGTCCGAGTCCCCGCACCGGTGAGACGGTTGCGTCCGGCAATCATGACGGCACTTTCGGTAGGTTTTCCAGGCTCGCGTAGACGACGACGTTGTCCGGATACCCGCCGTCGTAGGTCCCGCCGCAGGTGATCAGCCGCAGCCCGGCGTGGTCGATGTCGCCGTACACGGCATCGGTCGGGAACGCGGACTTCGGGTACTGCGCGACCCGGTCGACGGTGAACACCGCCGTACGACGGTCCGCGCGGGTGATCCGTACGACATCGCCGGGGCGGAGGTCCGCGAGGTGCCGGAAGACGCCCGGGCCGCGGCCTGTGACGTAGACGTGGCCGACGATGACGGCCGGTCCGACGCTGCCCGGAGTGGGCGAGTAGCGGTACCAGCCGGCCAGCTCGGGACGGTCGAACGGTGGTACCTCGATCGTGCCGTCGGCGTTCAGGCCCAGCTCGGCGAGCGTGGTGGAGACCTTCAGTTTCGCGATCTCCAGCCGTACCGGGAGCGAGGCAGGGAGGCTTGCCGGATTGTTGTTTGTGGGTTTGTGAATCGTTGGTGCCGTGCGCGGCTGGACTGTGGATAACTGCGGTGGCGGGGCTGTGGATGGCGGGTCTGGCCTGTGGATAACGAAGGCGCCGGTGACGCAGGCGGCCGCTACGGCCAACAGGATCACACGTGAGTACATGAGCGCCTACTTCGTCGAGATGAGGCGGGCGGTGACCACGGCGTTGCCGGCCGGCTGGTTCGGTTGCAGTGAGCCGCCACAGGTGATCAGCCGGAGCTCCGACGGCATCGTGCGCTTGTAGACGGTGGCTGCGGGCAGCTTCCCCTGCGGGTAGTAGGCGAGCGCGCTCACCTTGTACGACGCAGTACGGCCGTCTGCCCGGCGTACGGCGAACTCGGCGCCCGGCTTGAGCTTTGCGAGCCGCACGAAGACGCCAGGCTCGGTCTTCGAGTGGCTGATGTAGCCGACCAGCACGGTGATACCGGCCTGTCCCGGCGCGGCAGAGAGCCGGAACCAGCCTGCCTTGCGGACCTCGGGCAGCTGAATGTCCTGCTTGTCCTTGCTCGTGCCCAGCTGGACCAGGCTGGTACGGATCCCGAGGCTGGGGACCGCGAGGTACGTCGCCGGTGAGTAGCCGAGCTGTGTGGTGGCCGGTGCCTTGGTCGGCGCCGGGGTTGGTGTCGGTGTTGGCGTTGGTGCTGGTTCGTCGGGCGCGATTGCCATCGGGCCGCTGCCGGCCGGGCCAAGGCTCATCACCAGGACGACGAGCGTGGCCAGGCCGCCGATGGCCGCGGAGGCGATCATGCCCCCGCGACCACCACGGATCCTCCTTGTCATGAGTTGTTCTCCTTGGTCAGGACTCGCTCGGACGACGGCGTGCTGTGAGGAGCAATGCCCCGAGCAGAGCCAGCAGGCCCGTGCCGAGCAGCCATCCGTCGACGGTGGTGGCCCCTGTTCCACCACCGGCGCGGACGGGTCCGACCGGCTTCTTCGTGACCTGACTCGTGTTGTTGCTGGTGTTGCTGGATGTTGCAGCGGTGCTGCCGCGGTAGCGGACCACACCTGTCGCGACAACGCCGTTACCGGACGCTGAGGCGACGCCTGTGATCGACACCGGTACTGCCTGCTGTCCGGCTGCTGCACGAGTACCGAGCCGGCAGAGGGTCGACTGACCCGGCGCGAGCGACTGGTTCTGGCAGACCAACCGGCCGCGGGGCGACGTACCGCTGATGCTGTCGATGCGGTGGTCGGTGTTGTTGGTGACTGGCACTAGTACTCCGTGCCCGTTCGCTGTGGGGCGACCGATGACCAGCTGGTTGCTCCTGGTGTTGCTGTTGGAGCCGCGGTTGCTGGTAGCGCCGGTACTGCTCTTCGACGCGGCTGCTCCGTTGTAGAACGCGCTGGTCGCGACGGACGTCGTACGGCCGTCAGGTCCGGTCGCCGTAGCGGTGAAGCTCGCGTTGTGCACGCCGGGCTGTGCAGTGGTAGTCGCCGTGCACTTGGTGGACTCGCCTGGCTGCAGCGTCGTCTTGCCACAGGCCAACCGGCCACCGCCGGTACCGACGGCCACGTTGCTGAGCTTCGTGCTACCGGTGTTCCGCACCGGCACGACGACTGTCGCCGCCTTACCCGGCGCAACGCGCGGACCGGGCTTCCGGCCGGCGTCCTTGCCGTTCACCGTCGGCCGTCCAACGGCGATACCGGAGTTGCTCACACCGGTGCTGTAGTACGCGGAGGTGCTGCTGGAGAGCGGGGCGTTGTTAGCGACCCCGGTTACGCTCACCGGCACCTGCTGGTCGCTGGTACCGCCTCTGGTCGACAGCGAGCACGTAGTCGACTCGCCCGGCTTCAGGCTGGTCTTGCCACACCGCATCTGTCCACGCGGCGTGCTCGCCTTGAGGTTGCTGACCTGCGTGTCGCCGCTGTTCGTCACCGGAACCACGACCGTCGCCTTGGCGCCGGGCTTGACGCTCGGCCCAGGCCGCTGACCGGCAGACTTGCCGTTGACGGTCGGCGTACCCGTGGTGACCTTGCCAGTGCCCCTAGGAGCGTCCTTCCCCCGGAAGTGCGCCGCACCCGTCGTGCTGACCGGCGTGGTGCCGCTGTTGCCGGACACGGTGTACGGCACGTCCTGACTACCCTTGCCTGCGGTCGTCGACACCGTGCAGCTGGTCGATTCACCCGGCTTCAGGCTGGTCTTACCGCACGCCATCCGGCCACGCGGCGTAGTGGCCTTCAGTCCGCTGACCTCAGTACCACCACGGTTGGTTACCGGAACGACGACCGTGGTCTTGTTTCCGGGCTTCACATCCGGACCGGGCTTCTGGCCGGCCGGCTTGCCGTTGATCGTCGGCGTACCGGTGGTCAGGTCGCCAGGCGTCGGCTGCTTGCCCTGGTAGTGCGCCGTCCCGGTCGCGATGACCGGGGTGGTCCCGCTGGTCCCGTTGACAGCGTACTGAATGCCCTGGTCCCCGGGTTTCGCGGTGTACGTCGCCGTACACGTCGTGGACTGCCCCGGCTGCAGGCTGTTCGCGCCGCACTTCAGGGAGCCGTTGCTGGACGTCCCCCGCAGGTTGTCGACAGGCGCGTCGCCGCTGTTCCTGACCGGGACGGTGATGGTGGTCTTGTCACCGGGCTTCACGTTCGGACCGGGTTTCTGGCCGGCCGGCTTGCCGTTGATCGTCGGCGTACCCGTGCTGACGGTGCCCGTGTTCGGCTTCCTGCCCTGGTAGTAGATGCTGCCGGTGGTGGCGATCGGCGTGGTGCCGCTCGTACCGGTGACGGCGTACTGGATGCCCTGGTTGCCCGGGGTCGCGGTGTACGTCGCGGTGCACGTGGTGGACTCGCCGGGGTTGAGCGTCGCCCGGCCACAGGTCAGCTGACCGGCGTTGGACGTGCCCTTGAGGTTCGTGACCGGCGTGTTGCCGGTGTTGCTGACCGGTACCGTCACAGTCGCCGGCTGACCGGGGTCGACCCGCGGACCGGGCCGCTGCCCGGCCGGCTTGCCGTTGATGGTCGGCGTACCGGTCGTGACCTTGCCCGGTGTCGGCGTCTGACCTTGGTAGTAGATCGTGCCGACGGTCTTGATCGGCGTCGTACCGGAGGTGCCGGTGACGGCGTACTGCACCGTCTTGTTGCCCGGGGTCGCGGTGTACGTCGTGGTGCACGTTGTGGACTCGCCGGGGTTCAGGGTGCTCTTGCCGCACGTCATCGTGCCCGTGCTCGAGGTGCCCTGGAGGTTCGTGACGGGGTCCTTGCCGGTGTTGCTGATCGGTACGGCGACCGTCGTCGTGTCACCAGGCTTCACCGAGGGGCCTGGGCGCTGCCCGGCGGGCTTGCCGTTGACTGTCGGCGTACCCGGCGTCACCGTGCCCGTCCCCGGGTGCTGCTGCGGCGGCGTCGTACCGCTGCTGTTGCCGCAGGTGCCGTAGTCCTGGGTGCTGACCCACAGCGGCGTGTACATCGTGCTGCCGCAGGCGTTCTGCTGCATCCCACCGACCAGCGTGCTGGTCTGCTGGGACGCGACCTGACCGGAGTTCGCGTGCGGCGTGGAGCAGGTGCCGTAGTCCTGGCTCGTGGTCCACAGCAACGAACCCGACTGCGAACCGCAGGCGTTCTGCTGCGACATGAACAACAGACTCGCCGTCTGCTGCGAGGCCGCGGGGGTACCGCCGGTGTCACCACCGGCGGTCCCGTTTCCGTGCGCGTCTGCGCAGGTGCCGTAGTCCTGGGTCGTAACCCAGACCGGGCTGCCCGCACTGCTGCCACATGCGTTCTGCTGCTGGGTCGACACCGCGGTCGAGGTCTGCTGCGACCCCACCGAACTGCCGGACCCGGGGGTACCGCCGGTGTCACCACCGGCGGTCCCGTTTCCGTACTCACCTGCACAGGTCCCAAAGTCCTGCGTAGTCACCCAAAGCGGCGACCCAGCCGAGGACCCACACCCGTTCTGCTGCTGGGTCGACACCGCGGTGGAGGTCTGCTGCGACCCGACCGAGCTGTCGTACCCTCCACGCCCGGTCCCGCCGGCGGACGATCCGCCAGCTGCCGTACCGCCAGCTTCTCCGGCGCAGGTGCCGTAGTCCTGCGTGGTAACCCACACCGGGCTACCCGCAGAGCTGCCGCACCCGTTCTGCTGCTGGGTCGATACCGCGGTAGAGGTCTGCTGCGACCCGACCGAGCTGTCGTACCCGCCACGCCCGGTGCTGCCAGCGGTCGTACCGCCAGCTTCCCCGGCGCAGGTGCCGTAGTCCTGGCTGGTCACCCAAAGCGGCGATCCAGCCGAGGAGCCGCAACCGTTCTGTTGCTGGGTGGACACCGCGGTGGAGGTCTGCTGGGATCCCACCGAGCTGTCGTACCCTCCACGTCCGGCGCTGCCGGCGGACGATCCGCCAGCCTCGCCGGCGCAGGTTCCGTAGTCCTGGGAGGTCACCCAGAGCGGGCTTCCTGCAGAGGAGCCGCAACCGTTCTGCTGCTGCGTGGACACCGCGGTGGAGGTCTGCTGCGACCCGACCGAGCTGTCGTACCCACCACGCCCGGCGCTGCCAGCGGTCGTACCGCCAGCCTCGCCGGCACACGTGCCGTAGTCCTGGCTGGTCACCCAAAGCGGCGACCCAGCCGAGGACCCACACCCGTTCTGCTGCTGGGTAGACACCGCGGTGGAGGTCTGCTGCGACCCCACCGAGCTGTCATACCCACCACGCCCAGTTCTGCCAGCGGGCGATCCGCCAGTTGCCGTACCGCCAGCTTCTCCCGCGCAGGTGCCGTAGTCCTGGGAGGTCACCCAGAGCGGGCTTCCTGCAGAGGAGCCACACCCGTTCTGTTGCTGGGTGGACACTGCGGTCGAGGTCTGCTGAGAGCCGACCGAGCTGTCGTACCCACCACGCCCAGTTCCGCTGGCAGACGAGCCGCCAGCCTCCCCGGCGCAGGTGCCGTAGTCCTGCGTGGTCACCCAAAGCGGCGACCCAGCCGAGGACCCACAGCCGTTCTGCTGCTGGGTCGACACTGCGGTCGAGGTCTGCTGCGACCCGACCGAGCTGTCGTACCCACCACGCCCGGTCCCGCCGACAGACGAGCCGCCAGCTTCCCCAGCGCAGGTGCCGTAGTCCTGCGTGGTCACCCAGAGCGGGCTTCCTGCAGAGGACCCACAGCCGTTCTGCTGCTGGGTCGACACTGCGGTCGAGGTCTGCTGTGACCCGACCGATGAGTCGTACCCACCATGCCCAGTTCCGCCAGCTGCCGAACCGCCGGCGGTCGCACCGCCGGCTTCTCCGGCGCAGGTGCCGTAGTCCTGCGTGGTCACCCAGAGCGGGCTTCCTGCAGAGCTCCCGCACCCGTTCTGTTGCTGGGTGGAGACGGCGGTGCTGGTCTGCTGGGAGCCGACCGAGCTGTCGTATCCACCGCGTCCGGTTCCGCCGACGGTCGTACCGCCGACTTCTCCTGCGCAGGTGCCGTAGTCCTGGGTGGTGACCCATAGCGGGCTACCCGCCGAGCTGCCGCAGCCGTTCTGTTGCTGGGTGGACACTGCGGTGGAGGTCTGCTGTGACCCGACCGAGCTGTCGTACCCGCCGCGTCCGGTGCTGCCGGTGGCCGTACCGCCGGCTTCTCCTGCGCAGGTGCCGTAGTCCTGGGTGGTTACCCAGAGCGGGCTACCTGCTGAGGAGCCGCAGCCGTTTTGCTGTTGGGTGGAGACGGCGGTGCTGGTCTGCTGGGAGCCGACCGAGCTGTCGTATCCGCCGCGACCGGTGGTGCTCGTGTTGTGGTCGCCGGCGCAGGGGCCGAAGTCTTGGGTGGTTACCCAGACGGGGCTTCCTGCTGAGCTGCCGCAGCCGTTCTGTTGCTGGGTGGAGACGGCTGTCGAGGTTTGCTGGGACGACGAAAACGTGTCTGTGGCGTACCTGTACTCGCAGGTCCCGGGCGCTCCCGACGGGGTGCCGCAGCTCCGCCCGGCTCCCGGATCGGCCGGTACGTTGACCGACCCGCCGTGGGTACGTCCCGCGACAGATCCAGCCGGGGTGCCACCGGTGATGGAACCAGCGGGCGTACCGCCAGTCACCGAGCCGACAGGCTTACCGGCAGCGACCGAGCCGGCGGGTGTGCCGCCGACGACGGGACCAACCGGTGTGCCACCTGTTACGGAACCAACCGGTGTGCCACCTGCTACGGAACCGACTGGCGTGCTGCCGGTTGCGGAGCCGACCGGGGTGTTGTGGGTGAGGGATCCGGCGGTGCCGAGCGGCGTACGGCTGCCGGCTGCCGTTCCGATGATGCTGCTCGGGCCGTTGGCCACGGTACCGACCACGCGGCCGGGACCACCGGAGGTGGCGCCGTTGACCACGTTCATCGGGCCGACGCCGCCGAGCGCGCCGGTCGCCGTACCGACTGGCGATCCGCCGCGGCCGAGTGCTCCGGTTGCTGCGCCGAGCGGACTGCTGCCGCTGACCGCTCCCGTTGCCGCGCCCAGCGGTGAGCCGTTGCCGAGCGCGCCGGTCGCCGTACCAACTGGCGATCCGCCACGACCGAGCGCACCTGTTGCTGCGCCCAGCGGTGAACCGCCGCTGAGTGCTCCGGTTGCCGAACTGAGCGGTGAGGCTCCTAGTGCGGTGCCGTTGCCGGTTAGGGCGTTGGCTGCGTTGAGCGGGGAGCCTCGGCCTACGACGGCGTCTGCTGCCTGTTGCGGGGTGCCGACCGCACCCAGCGTGTTGCCGTTGACGGGCAGGCCACCGAGTAGGCCTGTCGCGTCACCTGGCGACGGGATCGAACCTACCGACGGTACGTCGCCGGTCAGCCCCTTCGCCGGGTTGGGTACGCCGTCCGTCGCGACGCCGTGGCCATCGAGAAGACCACCCGTCCGTCCGGCGTGCTGTTTGTCGATCGGGACCGCGACCGA
>NZ_DASRVN010000125.1:0-6286 GCF_035655035.1 Kribbella sp.
CGAGATCGACGAGCCCGGCAGGATGTCGTGGAACTGGTGCAGCAGCGCGACCTTCCAGAGCCGGTCCAGGTCCTCGTACGGGTACGTGTCGAGCTTGCCCGCGACGACCGCCGCGGCGCTCCACAGCTCGGCCTCGCGGAGCAGGTGCTCGGTCCGCCGGTTGCCCTGCTTGGTCTTGGCCTGCGAGGTGTACGTCGCCCGGTGGATCTCCAGGTACAGCTCACCGGACCAGACCGGTGCGTGCTCGGAGTACTCGTCCTCGGCGGCGCTGAAGAACTCGGTCGGCGACTCGATCGTCACCTTCGGCGAGGACTCCAGGTCCGCGACCCGGCGCGCGGTCGCGACGAACTCGCGGGTGGGGCCGCCACCGCCGTCGCCGTACCCGAACGGGACCAGCGAGCGGGTCGCCGCGCCGTTCTCGGCGAAGTTCCGCTGCGCGTGCGCGAGCTCGCGGCCGGACAGGTCGGAGTTGTAGGTGTCGATCGGCGGGAAGTGGGTGAACACCCGGGTCCCGTCCAGGCCCTCCCACCAGAAGGTGTGGTGCGGGAACTTGTTCTCCTTGTTCCAGGAGATCTTCTGGGTCAGGAACCACTTCGACCCGGACAGCTTCACCAGCTGCGGCAGCGCCGCGGTGTAGCCGAACGAGTCCGGCAGCCAGACCTCCTGGGTGTCGATCCCGTACTCGTCCAGGAAGAACCGCTTCCCGTGCACGAACTGCCGGGCCAGCGCCTCGCTGCCGGGCAGGTTGGTGTCGGACTCCACCCACATGCCGCCCACCGGGACGATGTGGCCCTCGGCAACGGCCTTCTTCAGCCGCTCCCAGACCTCCGGGTAGTTCTCCTTCACCCAGGCGTGCTGCTGCGCCTGCGAGAACGCGAAGACGAGCTCCGGGTACTCCTCGGCCAGAGTGGCAACGTTGGACACGGTCCGGGCCACCTTGCGGCGGGTCTCCCGGAGCGGCCAGAGCCACGCGGAGTCGATGTGCGCGTGCCCGACCGCGGACAGCTGGTGCGCGCTGGCGTGCGCGGGCCGGCTCAGTACGTCGGTGAGCTGGGCGCGGGCGTCCGCGGCGGTACCTGCGACGTCCTCGTAGTCCAGCGCGTCCAGCGAGCGGCTGAGCGCGCGGAGGATCTCCCGGCGCCGCGGGTCCTGCAGCGACAGCTCCTGCTGCAGGCCGTCCAGCGCCTCGAGGTCGAGGATCAGGTCCCACACCTCGGCGTTGAAGACCGCCAGGTCGGCGCGGGTCAGCTGGTAGATCGGGTGGTCGCCGAGGCCGGCGCCGATGTCGGTCTTCGCGTACGCGTTGTCCAGCGGGATCTCCGGGTTCGCGGCCGCCTCGACGTAGAACTCGACGGTGTCGCCGGCGGAGGCCGCCGTACCGTCGGGGCCGAGGATCGACAGCGGCGCGTACGTCTGCCGCGGATGCAGGCCCTTGAGCGGCTTGCCGGAGGTGGTGTGCACCAGGCCCTCGGCGGAGAAGCCCGGGCCGCCGCTGAAGCCGAGGTCGATGACCGCCTCGATCTCGCTGCCGGCCCACTCGGCCGGCACCTGGCCGCTGAACTTGAACCAGGCGGTGCCCCACGCGGGTCCCCACGGCAGGCCGATCTGGGCCGGCTCGTAGGTCTGGGCGAGTGCCTCGGCAGGGGTCACCGGCTCACCGGGTGCGTGCCACACCTCGATGTCCAGACCGACGGCCGCGCCGTAGATCGCGGGGCGGAGCCGCTCCCGCAGGGCGCGCCTGAGCCGCTCCTCGATGAGTTGACGGTCGTCGTGCACGAAATCAGCCTCCGGGAAAGGATCCTCACACGGCCGCTACGGCCGCACGGATGACAACGCTGTCACACCAACCCCACGCGCGTCCAGACGCAGTTTCACCACGAAACTCCGGGTAGCGGTTGAGTTGCGGGCCAGCAGCGCGGCTACCCGCACGGCCCCATTGTTGTCTAGGTTGTCTGCATGGATCGCCCCCGCCTGCTCACGCCCGCCCGGCCGACCGGCCTGACCCGCCGGAGCCTGCTCGGGTTCGGCGCCGCCGCGGCGTCCGGGCTGCTGCTGCCGGGCTGCTCCCGCGGCCGCGCGGACGAGCCCGCACCGTCGGAGAAGGCCGTCTTCGTCACCGGTAACGCCGGCGGCGTCTACAACGTCTTCGGTACGGCGCTCAGCAAGCTGGTCAGCGAGGTCACCGGCGTCGAGCTGACGCCGAAGCCGACCGACGGCTCGGTGGCGAACCTGGTCGCGGTCGCCGGCGGCCACGCCGACCTCGGATTCTGTACGTCGGACACCGCGCTCGCGGCCTACGAGGGCACCGACGCGTTCTCGAAGGGGCGGCTGCACTTCAGCGCGCTGGCCCGGGTGTACGACAACTACGTCCACGTCGTCGTACCGATGGCCTCGAAGGCGACCAGCCTCGGGGACCTGTTCCCGAGCAAGGACGACCCGGGACGGAAGATGGTCGTCGGCGTCGGCCCGAAGGGCTCCGGCACCGAGATCGTCGCGAACATGATCCTGGACCGGGCCCGGGCCGAGGTGATCAAGTACAACCCCACCCTGGATCCGTCCAAGGTCGACGTGATCCGGAAGAACATGACGCTGCAGCAGATGGCCGATGCGGTGCAGCCCAGGAGCACTGAGCTCCGGGGGTCGATCGACGGGTTCTTCTGGAGCGGCGGCGTGCCGACCGATCCGATCGCCGTGCTGCAGAAGAGCATCGGATTCCGGCTGCTCGACATCGGCAGCGTCGCGGAGGAGATCGCGCTGCAGGAGTTCGGCGGCTTCCACGTGGCGCCGATCCCGCCGTCGCAGTACGGGCTGGCGAGCTCGGTGCCGACGCTCGCGATCCCGAACTACCTGATCGCCCGGCAGAACCTGTCGGACTCATGGGCCTGGTGGACGGTCAACACCCTCTTCCGCCGGCAGAACGACCTGATCAAGGGCGTCGCGGACGCCGGCGCCACCCCGACGCCCGGCGCCGCCAGCCCGACGCCCAACGGCAACCCGGAGGCCGGAGCGCTGGACCCACGCTCCGCGATCGCCACCATGCCGGTGCCCCTGCACCCGGCCGCGGAACGCTGGTACCGCCAGAACCACATCTGACCCAGCCACCCCGCCCATCCACAGGTGTGGATATCCACCGGTGTGGAGGGTTCTCTACTGGTGTGCGGGTGGAGAACCCTCATCACGACAGGATATCCATCCGCGTGCCGGAGTGGGGTCAGGCGTCGTAGTCCTCCAGGAGGGGGACTCGGACCTCGATGACCAGGCCGCCGCCGATCGGCGGGCGGGCGACCACCCGGCCGCCGACCCGGGCCGCCTCGGAGCGGACGATCGCCAGGCCGAGCCCGGTCCCCGGCATCTCCCGGTGGTGCGCGCTGCGCCAGAAGCGCTCGCCGACCTTCTTCAGATCCCGGGAGCCGAGACCGAGACCGTGGTCGCGGACCGACATCACGACCTCGGTGCCGTCCCGGGTGACCGAGACCTCGACCGGCGGCGCGCCGTACTTGGACGCGTTGTCGAGCAGTACGTCGAGGATGTCGTCGACCTCGAGCTCCGGGGCGACTCCGCCCGGGACCATCTCGCCGACCACCAGCTCCATGTCGTCGGCGGCGTACACGGCCTTCCAGCCGACCAGCCGCTCCTTGACCGCCTGGGCCAGGTCCAGCGGAGCCTCGTTGCCCTCGGCATCGGCCGACGGGCGGTCCGAGCCGGCCAGCCGGGACAGCCGCTGGACGATCCGGCCGAGCCGGTCGATGTCGCTGAGCGCGAACCGCGCGGTCGGCGACAGCCGGGACAGGCCTTCGATGTGGATCCGGGCCGACGTCAACGGCGTACGGAGTTGGTGCGACGCGTCCGCGACGAACTCGCGCTCACGCTGCCGCGCCTGGTGCAGGCTCAACGCCATCGAGTTGAAGCTGTCACCCAGTCGTCTCAGCTCTGGTGCACGACCGTCGGTCGACACCCGCGTGTCGAGGGCGCCGCGGGTGATCTGGTGGGTGGCGTTGTCGAGGTCCTGCAGCGGCCGCAGCACCCAGCGGGTGATCGGCCGGACGATACCGACGATGATCGCGCCGATGCTGATCAGCAGCCCGCCGAGGAGCAGCAGCAGCCCGCTCTGCACCTGCTCACGGGCCCTTTCGGTCGGAACCCGCAGTACGGCGGCACCGAGCACGCTGCCGTTGTTGACGACCGGACGGGACACGATCATCTCGCCGGAACGCCACGGCCACAGGGCCGGCGGCTCCGGTGGCAACCGGCCCGCCAGCGTGCTGTGCAGGGCGGTCGCGATGTCGTCCTGCTTCACGTCGACGCCGGACACCGAGGTGGCGATCACGCGGGAGTCGACGTCGACGACGAAGACCGGCGTGTCGTAGAGGTCCTGGTACCGGACCGCGAGCTCGCGCAGGTTCGCGATGTCACCGGTCTGCAACGGGCCTTCGGCCATCGCGGCGAACCAGTCCGCGTCGTTGCTCCGGGACAGGAACAGGGTGCGCGACGTACTCGTGGCGATGAAGTTCGCCAGCGGGATGACGGCGACGATGGCCAGCGCGACCACCATCGGGACGAGGGACTGCAGTAGTCGACGGCGCAACGGTCAGTCCGAACCCAGGCGGTAGCCGACGCCGCGGATGGTCTGGACCAGCTCGGGCCGGCCGAGCTTGGCGCGCAGGCTGGCGACGTGCACGTCCATGGTCCGCGACGACGCCTCGAACACCGACTGCCAGGCGTACAGCGCGACCTGTTCCCGGGGGACCACCCGGCCGTGGTGCGCGGCCAGTACTGCGAGCACGTCGAACTCCTTGCGGGTCAGACTGATGGGCTTGTCCGCCACCTGGACCGTACGGGCCTCGATGTCCACGGTCAGGTCGCCGACAGTCACCCGGGGGCGGGGCTGCAAGAGACCGGTACGACGAAGTACAGCATCAATACGGGCCAGCAGCTCGGAAATCGCGAACGGTTTCACCACGTAGTCGTCGGCGCCGCTGCGCAGCCCGCGGACCCGGTCGGCGGCCTCACCCCGCGCGGTCACCGCGATCACCGGTACGTCGGACACGGTACGGATCTGCCGGCATACGTTGATGCCGTCCCCGTCCGGCAGCCCGAGGTCCAGCAGGACCAGGTCGCCGGGGTCCGCCGCGAGGGCGTCCGCGGCCGTCCGTACGTGCGTCACCATCAGCCCGTACCGCCGCAAGGCGGGTATCAGGGCATTGGCGATATCGAGATCGTCCTCGACCAGCAGAATCCGGACCGCGCCACTCATGCGGTGATCGTAGGCCAGGTCACGGCCTCATGTGTCAGATCTTGGTAAAGACGTAATCACGTGACTCCATGCAGTGTTCGCCAACATTAGCCTTCCGGACACAGGAGGGAGCCGCTCGATGACTGTCGGTGTTGATGACGGGGGCAGGATCGCCGCACCCTCCGACGAGGAGTTGGCCGAGTACGAACAGGAACGGCCTGCTCGGCGGTTGCGCCCCGGCCTGGACCTGGTGATCTCGGTCTGGTGCGCGGTCGTCAGCGTTGGTGTGCTCGCGCAGGTCTTCTTTCCTCTACCACAAGGCACCCAGTTCTATCTGGTGATCTTTCTCGCAGCAGTACTGCCGATGACCTTGCTGTGTTACCGGGGGTTTCCGGGTCGCCGGGGCACGCATGACGACCCTGGGATCCTGGACTGGGTCCTGGCCGTGCTTGCGTTAGCTGTCTGCGTTTACCCGCTCTTTGGCTTCGATGGGTACCTGGAGCGTCGTCAGGCTCCTACTACGTTGGACGTGGTCGCGGGTGCCCTCCTGCTGGTGCTCCTGCTCGAGGCGTGCCGTCGTACGACCGGCTGGGTCTTGCCGGTGTTCAGCCTCGTCTTTATCGCCTACGCGTACTACGGCGGGTACTTGCCCTATACGTGGGCTCTTGCGCACCAGGGGTTCAACTTCGACGCGATCATCGCCCAGCTCACCATGGGTACGGCGGGCTTCTACGGGACCCCGTTGGGCGTGGCTGCGTCGTACATCGTGCTGTTCACCATCTACGGCGCAGTGCTCGACTACTCCGGTGCCGGCAAGTTCTTCATCGACCTGTCGTTCGCAGCGTTCAAGCGCAGCCGTACGGCGCCTGGGCGCACCGTCACGCTCGCGGGCTTCCTGCTCGGCACCGTGTCCGGTTCCGGTACGGCGACCGCGGTGTCGCTCGGCACCGTGTCGTGGCCGATCCTCCGCCGGGCCGGGTACCCACCCGAGCCCGCGGGCGGGATGCTGGCCGCGTCCGGTATCGGCGCGATCCTGTCGCCGCCGACGCTCGG
>NZ_DASRVN010000126.1:0-18899 GCF_035655035.1 Kribbella sp.
GTCGACCTGGCGCTGAAGCCGGACCAGGTGGACGAGATCTCCGCCGCGGTCAGCGCCCGGATCCTGCCGAAGACGCTGTTCGGCGAGAAGTACGTCGCGCTGGTGCCGCCGAACGGCCCGGAGGGCGCGCACATCAAGGCCGGCGACGTGATCGAGCGGGACAAGACCGCGGTCGGCATCGAGATCGAGAAGGTGCTGAACGACGCGCTGCCGCTGCTCCAGGCGGTCGACCCGGCCGACCTGAACGCCACGCTGAACACGCTGGCCACCGCGCTCGAGGGCCGCGGTACCGAGATCGCCGGCACACTGACCCAGCTGGACGAATACCTGAAGAAGCTGAACCCGAGCGTCCCGAAGCTGATGGACGCGCTCGCCAAGCTCAGCCAGGTCTCGGACATCTACGGCGCGGCGACCCCGGACCTCGTCCGCGCGCTGCGCAACCTGACCATCACCGGCAACACGGTGGTCGAGAAGGAGAAGCAACTGCAGGCGTTCTTCGTCGACGTCCAGCAGCTGTCGAACACCGGCAACGCGTTCCTGCAGGCGAACGAGGACCGCGTGATCCGGCTCGGCCAGGTCAGCCGCCCGGTGCTCGACCTGCTGGAGAAGTACGCGCCCGAGGTGCCGTGCTTCCTGCAGGTGATGACCGACACCACTCCGATCCTGAACGACACGTTCCGCGACGGCCGGCTGAACATCAACCTCGAGCTGATCACCAACCAGCCGACGCCGTACGCGCCGAACGAGCTCCCGGCGTACAAGGACCACCGCGGCCCGACCTGCGTCGGCCGGAACTACAGCGTCCCCGGCGAGAAGCCCGGCCCGTACACGCAGCAGAACCCGGCGCCCTACGTGACCGGTGACGACGGCGTGATCGGCGACCACAACAAGAACCAGCGGTTCCCGGTGAACCTGCAGCTCAACCGCGTGATGCCCGGTGCCGCGATGGACACCCAGGGCGTCGGTACGCCGGCCGAGCAGCAGGTGATCGACTCGGTGGTCGGCCCCGCGATGGGCGTGCCCGCGAACGACGTACCCGACCTGACCACCCTGATCGTCGGCCCCCTCCTCCGCGGCGGGCAGGTGAATCTAAGGTGAGCTTCTTCGACCGGAAGACCACGTTCGACACGGTGCGGCTCGGGATCTTTGTGGTGGTGACGACGATCGCGACCGCGCTGCTCGCGGTGACGATCGGCAACATCAGCTTCAACTCGACCACGAAGTACCGCGCGGTGTTCACCGACGCGGTCGGGCTGAACCAGGGCGACGACATCCGGATCGCCGGCGTCAAGGTCGGGCAGGTCGACAAGATCCAGCTCTACCAGGACAAGCTCGCGATGGTGACGTTCAGCGTCAACTCCGACCAGATCCTGGATACGTCGACGCACGCGACGCTGCGCTACCGGAACCTGGTCGGCAACCGGTACGTCGCACTCACCGACGGCGTCGGCGGGGGCCCGCGGCTGAAGCAGAACGGCATCATCCCGAAGGAACGGACGACGCCGGCGCTGGACCTGTCGCTGCTGTTCAACGGGTTCAAGCCGCTGTTCACCGCGCTCACCCCGGCGGACGTGAACCAGTTCGCGTTCGAGGTGATCAAGGTGCTGCAGGGCGAGGGCGGCACGATCGAGTCGCTGCTGGCCAAGACCGCGTCGCTGACCACCACGCTGGCGAACGCCGACCAGGTGATCGGCGACCTGATCACCAACCTCACCTCGACGCTGCAGATCGTCTCGCAGCGGCAGCAGAACTTCTCCCAGCTGCTGGTCAACCTGCAGCAGTTCATCACCGGGCTGAGCCAGGACATCAACCCGATCCTCAGCTCGCTGACCTCGATCAACTCGCTGAACACCAAGACCGCCGGCCTGCTGCAGCAGACCCGGGTGCCGATCAAGGCCGACCTGGACAAGCTCCGCACGGTCGCCGGCACCCTCGACGACACCCAGTCGATCTGGGTGAAGACCCTGCAGTTCATGCCGCAGAAGCTGAACTCGATGACCCGGACCGCGTCGTACGGCTCCTGGTTCAACTTCTACCTGTGCAACTTCGACGGCAACGTCACGCTGCCGATCGGCACCCGCATCCCGGTCTCGTACCAGCTGAACTCGGCGAGGTGCAAGAAGTGAAGCCTTTCCGGGAACAGAACCAGGTGACGATCGGCGTGGTCGGGCTGACCGTGATCGGGCTGATCATGCTGGCCGCCTTCAAGGCGCAGGACCTGCCGCTGATCGGTGGCGGCACGAAGTACGCCGCGCAGTTCTCCGAGGCGGGCGGGCTGAAGGCGAACGACGAGATCCGGGTGGCCGGCGTCCGGGTCGGCAAGGTCCGTGACGTCGTCCTCGAAGGCGCCCACGTGCGGGTCGACTTCGTGGTCGACCAGGGCGTCAAGCTCGGCGACCAGACCAGCGCCGAGATGAAGATCAAGACGCTGCTCGGCCAGAAGTACCTGAAGCTCGACCCGGCCGGTTCCGGGCAGCTGAAGCCCGGCTCGGAGATCCCGCTGGACCGGACGATCTCGGCGTACGACGTGGTCGACGCGTTCACCGACCTCGCCAACACCACCGACCGGATCAACACCGCGCAGCTGGCGAAGGCCCTGGACACGTTGTCGGCGACGTTCCAGAACACGCCCGCAGAGGTCCAGGCGTCGCTGACCGGGCTGTCCCGGCTGTCGGAGAACGTGGCCAAGCGGGACGCGCAGCTGAAGCTCCTGCTGCAGCACTCGAACGTGGTCACCAAGGTGCTTGCCGACCGCAACCAGCAGCTGATCAAGCTGATGAAGGACGGCAACAAGGTCTTCCAGGCGGTGCAGGCCCGGCGCGCGCTGATCCACCAGCTGCTGGTGTCGACGCAGGCGCTGTCCGCGCAGATCACCGCGCTGGTCCGGGAGAACCGCAAGGACCTCGCGCCGACCCTGCAGAAGGTGAACGCGGTGCTCGCGGTGCTGCTGCAGAACCAGAACTCGCTGGACGCCAGCCTCAAGGGTCTGGCGCCGTTCGTCCGCGTCTTCACGAACACGCTCGGCACCGGGCCGTGGTTCGACACGTACCTGCAGAACCTCGCGCCGGTACCGGAGATCCCGCTGCCCAAGGTGCTGCCCACCGGCCTGCCTCCGATCCTGGGAGGTGGCGGCTGATGAAGGTGAACGCACTGTCCCGGCTGATTGCGGTGGCGGTGGTCCTGGTGATCATCGCGGTCAGCGCCGTCACGCTGTGGCCGAAGCCGAAGCGGGTAAACGCGACCGCGTACTTCCCGCGCGCGGTCTCGATCTATCCGGGGTCGGACGTCCGGATCCTCGGGATCAAGGTCGGCCAGGTGGAGAGCATCACGCCGGCCGGTCGCTCGGTCCGGGTGAAGTTCTGGTGGGACGCGAAGAACAAGGTGCCCGCGGCCGCGAAGGCGGTGATCGCGTCGCCGTCGATCGTCGCGGACCGGTACCTGCAGCTCACCCCGGCGTACTCCAAGGGTGCCGTGATGGCCGACGGCGCGGAGATCCCGCTGGACCGGACCGCCGTACCGCTGGAGCTCGACCAGATCTACCAGAGCCTCAACGACCTGTCGGTGGCGCTCGGTCCGAAGGGCGCGAACGACCAGGGCGCGCTGTCCCGGCTGCTGGACGTGTCGGCGAAGAACCTGAACGGTCAGGGCGCGAAGATCAACCAGACCATCACCGACGTGTCGAAGCTGACCAGCACGCTGTCGGGGAACTCGTCGGCGCTGTTCAACACGATCCGGCAGCTGCAGACGTTCGTGTCGGCGCTGGCGGCGAACGACTCGCTGGTCAAGCAGTTCAACTCGAACTTCGCGCAGACCACGACCACGCTGGCCGGTGAGCGCAAGGACCTGGGTACGGCGCTGGCGCTGCTGGCGACCGCGCTCGGCGAGGTCGCGTCGTTCGTGAAGGAGAACCGGGGCCTGGTGAAGACGACGGTCTCCAGCGCGACCCAGCTGTCGCAGATCCTGGTCAAGGAGAAGGCCGCGATCGCGGAGGTGCTGGACACGGCGCCGCTCGGCCTCGGCAACCTGGCCCGGATCTACAACCCGCAGTACGGCACGCTGGACCAGCGCATCAACGCGGCCCAGCTCGACGACCCAGCGACGTTCATCTGCTCGCTGCTGGTCCAGGCCGGCCAAGGGCTATCGACCTGTTCGGCGCTGAAGCCGGTGCTGGACGCACTCAACAAGCTGCCGCTGCTGACGTCGCTGACCGGCGGCGCTCCGGCCAGCGGCGGCCCGGCCGGTACGCCGTGGGCGCCCGCGCCGCAGGCCCCGCTGAACCGCCCGGACCCGGTGGACCCGACGCTCGGGGGGCTGGTCAAGTGAGCCCCAGAACCCTGCGTGGTACGTCGTTCGTCGCCGGGATCGCCGCACTGGCGATGCTGCTGACCGGATGCGACTTCTCCGTGTACTCGCTGCCGCTTCCGGGCGGGGCGAAGATCAAGGGGCCGTCGTACACCGTGACCGTCGAGTTCGCGGACGTCCTGGACCTGGTGCCGAAGTCGTCGGTGAAGGTCGACGACGTCACGGTCGGGACCGTCGAGAAGGTCTGGCTGGACGGGTACATCGCGAAGGTCCGGATCAAGCTGCCGAAGAGCCTCGACCTGCCGGACAACACGCATGCCACGATCCGCCAGACCAGTCTGCTCGGCGAGAAGTTCGTGTCGCTGTCCCGGCCGACCGGTTCCGAGCAGCCGCACGGCAAGCTCGAGAACGGCGAGGTGATCCCGCTGTCCCGGACCACCAGCAACGTCGAGGTCGAGGAAGTCCTGTCGGCCCTGTCGCTGCTGCTGAACGGCGGCGGCGTGGCCCAGCTGCAGATCATCACCCAGGAGCTGAACAAGGCCCTGACCGGGAACGAGCCGGCCATCCGGGACGTGCTGACGCAGCTGAACATCTTCGTCGGGACGCTGGACCAGAACAAGGACCGGATCATCACCGCGATCAAGTCGGTGGACGCGCTGGCGAAGAAGCTGAACGCGCAGAAGGCGACGCTGGCGACCGCGATCGACTCGTTGCCGACGTCGATCAAGGTGCTGGACCAGCAGCGGGCCGCGCTGGTGAAGACGCTGCAAGCGCTGGCCACGCTGGGGAACACGGCGACCCGGGTGATCACCTCCGCGCAGAAGGATCTGGTGGCGAACCTCAAGTCGCTGTTCCCGATCCTGACCAAGCTGGCCGAGGCGGGGGAGAACCTGCCGAAGTCGCTGCAGTTGCTGTTCACGTACCCGTTCCCCGACCAGGCCGCGAACGCCGCGAAGGGCGACTACACGAACCTCGGGATCACCCTCGACGTGGACACCCAGAAGGCGCTGAAGGGTCTGCTCGGGCTGAAGGTGCCGACGGCCGGCCCGACGGCGTTGCCGACGCTCGGGATCAGCCTCCCGGTCCACCTGCCGACCAGCCCGGGCGCGGGCAGCACGTCGGGCCCGGCGCTGCCGCTTCCGACCGGTACGTCGACGACCTGCATCACCCTGCTCGGGCAGCCCGTCTGCACTCCACAGCTCAAGCGGTCCGGGTTCGATCCCGACCTGGCCCGGGCCCTGATGCCGGGAGCGGTCTCATGATCACCAGAGCGGTCCGGATCCAGCTGATGGTGTTCCTGCTGATCACCGTCGTCGGCGTCGCGTTCGTCGGCGCCCGGTACGCCCAGGTCGACCAGCTGGTGGTGAACAAGAACTACACGGTCAGCGCGAGCTTCGCGGAGTCCGGCGGGATCTTCTCCGGCGCCGAGGTCACGTACCGCGGCCAGCCGGTCGGCCGGGTCGGCGAGCTCAAGCTGCTGCCCGACGGCGTCGACGTGAACCTGGAGATCGAGAAGAAGTTCAAGATCCCGAACGACCTGCTCGCGGTCGTCGCGGACCGGTCCGCGATCGGCGAGCAGTACGTCGACCTGCAGCCGCGCCGTGACGGTGCGCCGTACCTGCAAGACAACTCGAGGATCGCCCGGCAGGACACCGCGATCCCGATCGACACCACCGAGCTGCTGCTGAACCTCGACCAGCTGGTGACCTCGGTCAACAAGGGGAGCCTGAAGACCACCGTGCGCGAGCTCGGCGCCGCGCTGAAGGGCAAGGGCACCGACCTGCAGAAGATCATCGACAGCTCCGGCAAGCTGATCGACAACGCGGACGCGAACGTGCTGCAGACCATCAAGCTGATCAACGACGGCGACACCGTGCTGGCCACCCAGGTCGCCAGCGGCGACGCGATCAAGACCTGGGCGAAGAACCTCGCGCTGCTGTCCGACACCCTGGTCAGCTCGGACACGAACCTGCGGACCGTGATCGACCAGGGCTCGCTCGCCTCCACCCAGATCACCGGGCTGATCCGGGACAACAGTGCGGACGTCGCGGTGCTGCTCGGTAACCTGCTGACGGTGAGCCAACTGACCGCGGTCCGGCTGGATGCCGTCGAGCAGCTGATGGTGGTCTACCCGGCGGTGGCGATGGGCGGGTACGTCGTACCGGCGAAGGACCCGGGCACCGGGCACTACGACGCGCACTTCGGCCTGGTCGTCGGGCTCAGCCCGCACGCCTGCACGGCCGGGTACGGCGGTACCGACAAGCGGATCCCGCAGGTCGTCACGAACACGCCGGCGAACACGAACGCGTCCTGTACGGCGAACCCGGCGACCGGGGTCAACGTCCGCGGCTCGCAGAACAAGCCGGCGCCGTCGTCGCGGTACCTGAACCGGACCGGGTACGGCGTCGGCTACGACCCGGCGACCGGTCAGGCGGGCGGTACCGGCGGGATGCCGGACATCGTGCTCGGCTCGACCGGCGGACAGCAGGAGCTGCTCGGCAAGGACTCCTGGAAGGCCCTCATCCTCGGACCGGTGACCGGCAAGTGAAGGTAAGAAACGGCAGGCTGCTGCTGGCCTGGGGGCTCAGCGTGTTGCTCGTGGTGGCGCTCGCCGGGCTGACGTTGTCGGTGGTGGCGCTGAGCAAGCAGCGGGCCGCCGACGCGGAGCGGACCGGTGCGATGAAGGCGGCGCGGCAGCTCGCGCTGGACTTCACGACGTACGACTACCAGACCTGGGACACGGACTCGAAACGGGTGATCGACGAGTCCACCGGGCAGTTCAAGCAGGAGTTCCAGGCCGGGATCGACGCGGTGAAGACCGACGTGGTGTCGAACAAGGCGACCTCGAAGGGGGACGTGAAGGAGGCCGGTGTGGTGTCGAGCGACAAGGACTCCGCGCAGGTGCTGGTGATCGTGAACGCGGTCGTGACGAACACCGCCTCGACCACCGGGACCGAACGCCGGTACCGGATCAAGCTGGACATGGTCCGGGAGAAGGACCGCTGGCTGACCGCCGACCTTCAGGTGGTGGGCTGATGTCAGGACCGCGCAACCGCCCCCGGATCGCCGGCCAGCGCCGGACCGCGAAACCGGCCGAGCCGGGCATCGTCGAGCCCGAGATCGTCGAGGAAGAGCGTCCGCAGGATGTGACCCCGGCCACAGCGGCGCCGGAAAAGGCCGAAGCAGCCGAGCCGACAGCTCCCGAACGATCTACGGAGAGTGACCGTCCTGCCACCCCGGACCGCCCGCGCGGCCTCGGGAACCTGCTGACCGCGGCCCTCGGCGTGGTCGTCGTCCTCACCCTGGCCGTGGCCGCCGTACTCGGCGTCAAGGCCTGGCACGGCCAGCAGGCCGAGGACGCCCGGGACCAGGCCGCCGCGGCCGGCCGGAAGGCCGCTGAGACCGCTCTCAGCTACGACTATCAGCACCTGGACGCGAGTTTCGCCGCCGCGCGGGCGACGATGACCCCGGACTTCGCGGCCAAGTTCGACGAGACCGCGAAGGTGGCCGGCGAGCTCGCCACCAAGACCAAGGCCACGGTGAAGGCCGACGTCCGCGAGGTCGCGGTCCGCGACGGCGACGCCGACCGGGTCACGCTGATCATCTTCGTGAACCAGACCACGACCAGTACGATCACGAAGGGTAGTCCCCGGGTGGACCTGAACCGGACCCGGTTCACGATGGTCCGAAACGGCGACCGATGGCTGGTCCAGGAGATCGCCGGACTGTAATCTCTACCTAACTCCGCACCAAGAGGACGCCGGACGTCTCGTGGGTGATCTACCCGCTGGAGACCCTGGGTCGGTCCTTGACGGAGAGGGTGGTCCAAGGCAGACTATTGGACCCCATTGGACAGGCTTGCCTGAATCATGTAACCTATTGCTTTGCGCTGCCTTTTCCCTCGCCCTCGTTCGAGTCGTGACTTGACTGGGGCGGCTTGGCGTGCGCTCCCAGCACCGAAGTGATTTTTTGCGAGCCCGTGGAAGGACGCCCCTTGGTCGCCTCGCGCAACCCCCAGTCCGACAGCATTTCCAACGTCACCGGCCCCCGCCGCATCTCCTTCGCGAAGATCTCCGAACCTCTCCAGGTTCCGGATCTGCTTGCGCTGCAGGTGGACAGTTTCGACTGGCTGGTCGGTAACGAAACGTGGCAGGCCCGCGTGGCCGCCGCCGAGGCCGAGGGGCGGTCGGACCTGTCCGGCCCCAGCGGCCTGGAAGAGATTTTCGAGGAGATCTCCCCGATCGAGGACTTCAGCGGCACCATGTCGCTGTCGTTCCGCGACCACCGCTTCGAGCCTCCGAAGAACACGGTCGACGAGTGCAAGGAGCGGGACGTCACGTACTCCGCTCCGCTGTTCGTCACCGCCGAGTTCATGAACAACGAGACCGGCGAGATCAAGAGCCAGACCGTGTTCATGGGCGACTTCCCACTGATGACCCGCAAGGGCACGTTCGTGATCAACGGCACCGAGCGTGTCGTGGTCTCGCAGCTCGTCCGCTCGCCCGGTGTGTACTTCGAGCGCACCCCGGACAAGACCTCCGACAAGGACATCTTCACCGCCAAGATCATCCCGTCGCGCGGCGCGTGGCTGGAGTTCGAGGTGGACAAGCGTGACATGGTCGGCGTCCGCCTCGACCGCAAGCGCAAGCAGAACGTCACCGTCCTGCTGAAGGCGCTCGGCTGGACCGACGCGCAGATCCTCGAGGAGTTCGGCGACTACGAGTCGATCCGCCTCACCCTGGAGAAGGACCACACCTCCGGGCAGGACGACGCGCTGCTGGACATCTACCGCAAGCTGCGTCCGGGTGAGCCGCCGACCCGCGAGGCCGCGCAGGCGCTGCTGGAGAACTACTACTTCAACGGCAAGCGCTACGACCTGGCCAAGGTCGGCCGCTACAAGATCAACAAGAAGCTCGGCCGCGACGAGGCGCACGACCAGGCGGTGCTGACCGTCGACGACATCGTCGCCACGATCAAGTACCTGGTCGCGCTGCACGAGGGCAAGACCGAGCTGCCGGCTCCGCGCGGCGAGATCGTGGTCGAAGAGGACGACATCGACCACTTCGGTAACCGCCGTCTGCGTACCGTCGGCGAGCTGATCCAGAACCAGCTGCGCACCGGCCTGGCCCGGATGGAGCGGGTTGTCCGGGAGCGGATGACGACCCAGGACGTCGAGGCGATCACGCCGCAGACCCTGATCAACATCCGCCCGGTGGTCGCGGCGCTGAAGGAGTTCTTCGGCACCTCGCAGCTGTCGCAGTTCATGGACCAGACCAACCCGGTCGCGGGCCTGACCCACAAGCGCCGGCTGAACGCGCTCGGCCCGGGTGGTCTGAGCCGTGAGCGGGCCGGCTTCGAGGTCCGCGACGTACACCCGTCGCACTACGGCCGGATGTGCCCGATCGAGACCCCGGAAGGCCCGAACATCGGCCTGATCGGCTCGCTCGCGTCGTACGGCCGGGTGAACGCGTTCGGCTTCGTCGAGACGCCGTACCGCAAGGTCGTCGAGGGTGCCGTCACCGACCAGGTGGACTACCTGACCGCCGACGAGGAGGACCGGTTCGTCATCGCGCAGGCGAACGCCGCGCTGACCGACGACAACCGGTTCGCCGAGGAGCGCGTGCTGGTCCGTCGCCGTCACGGTGAGGTCGAGCTCGTTCCGGTCGACGACGTGGACTACATGGACGTCTCGCCGCGCCAGATGGTGTCGGTGGCGACCGCGCTGATCCCGTTCCTCGAGCACGACGACGCGAACCGCGCGCTGATGGGTTCGAACATGCAGCGCCAGGCGGTGCCGCTGATCACCTCGGACGCCCCGCTGGTCGGTACCGGCATGGAGTTCCGCGGTGCGGTCGACGCCGGCGACGTGGTGGTGTCGGACAAGGCGGGTGTGGTCAAGGAGGTCTCGGCCGACCTGATCGAGATCGCCGCCGACGACGGCACGTACCAGACCTACCGGATGGCGAAGTTCCGCCGCTCGAACCAGGGCACCTGCATCAACCAGCGCCCGCTGGTCGACGCCGGGCAGCGGGTCGAGATCGGGACGCCGCTGGCCGACGGTCCCTGCACCGACGAGGGCGAGATGGCCCTCGGCCGGAACATGCTGGTCGCGTTCATGACGTGGGAGGGCTACAACTACGAGGACGCGATCATCCTCAGCCAGCGCGTCGTGCAGCAGGACCTGCTGACCTCGATCCACATCGAGGAGCACGAGGTCGACGCCCGCGACACCAAGCTGGGTCCGGAGGAGATCACCCGGGACATCCCGAACGTCTCCGACGAGATGCTGTCCGACCTGGACGAGCGCGGCATCATCCGGATCGGCGCCGAGGTCACCACCGGTGACATCCTGGTCGGCAAGGTCACCCCGAAGGGCGAGACCGAGCTGACCCCGGAGGAGCGGCTGCTGCGCGCGATCTTCGGCGAGAAGGCGCGCGAGGTCCGGGACACGTCGCTGAAGGTGCCGCACGGCGAGGAGGGCACCGTCATCGGTGTCCGGGTCTTCGACCGCGACAACGGCGACGAGCTGCCGCCGGGCGTCAACCAGCTGGTCCGGGTGTACGTCGCCCAGAAGCGGAAGATCTCGGTCGGCGACAAGCTGGCCGGCCGGCACGGCAACAAGGGCGTCATCTCCAAGATCCTGCCGGTCGAGGACATGCCGTTCCTCGAGGACGGCACCCACGTCGACGTGATTCTGAACCCGCTGGGCGTGCCCGGCCGGATGAACGTCGGCCAGGTGCTCGAGACCCACCTCGGCTGGATCGCCTCCCGCGGCTGGGAGGTCGACCCGGAGAACGAGGCGGAGTGGGCGCAGCGGCTGATCAAGCTCGGCGCCGGCGCGGCCGAGCCGATGACGAACGTCGCCACCCCGGTCTTCGACGGCGCCACCGAGGAAGAGGTCACCGGCCTGCTGTCCTCGACGCTGCCGAACCGGGACGGTGTCCGGATGGTCAACGGCCAGGGCAAGGCCCGGCTGTTCGACGGCCGTTCGGGTGAGCCGTTCCCGGACCCGATCGGTGTCGGCTACATGTACATGCTGAAGCTGCACCACCTGGTCGACGACAAGATCCACGCCCGGTCGACCGGTCCGTACTCGATGATCACCCAGCAGCCGCTGGGCGGTAAGGCCCAGTTCGGTGGCCAGCGGTTCGGCGAGATGGAGGTGTGGGCCTTGGAGGCCTACGGTGCCGCCTTCGCGCTGCAGGAACTGCTGACGATCAAGTCCGACGACGTCGTCGGGCGGGTCAAGGTGTACGAAGCGATCGTCAAGGGCGAGAACATTCCCGAGCCGGGTATCCCGGAGTCGTTCAAGGTTCTGGTCAAGGAAATGCAGTCCCTCTGCCTCAATGTCGAGGTGCTCTCGTCCGACGGAAGCCGGGTCGAGATGCGCGACAGCGAGGAGGACGTCTTCCGGGCGGCGGAGGAACTGGGCATCGACCTGTCCCGGCGCGAGCCGAACAGTGTCGAGGAGGTCTGAGCGGGTTGCCGCTTGACATCAACAACCACCCCACTCAGACCACTTTTAGCAACGGGAGATAACACATCGTGCTCGACGTGAACTTCTTCGACGAGCTTCGGATCGGCCTGGCCACCGCGGACGAGATCCGCCAGTGGTCTCACGGCGAGGTCAAGAAGCCGGAGACGATCAACTACCGGACCCTCAAGCCCGAGCGTGACGGTCTGTTCTGCGAGAAGATCTTCGGTCCCACCCGGGACTGGGAGTGCTACTGCGGTAAGTACAAGCGCGTTCGCTTCAAGGGCATCATCTGCGAGCGGTGTGGCGTCGAGGTCACCCGCTCCAAGGTGCGCCGCGAGCGGATGGGCCACATCGAGCTGGCCGCCCCGGTCACCCACATCTGGTACTTCAAGGGTGTTCCGTCGCGGCTCGGCTACCTGCTCGACCTCGCCCCGAAGGACCTCGAGAAGGTCATCTACTTCGCGGCGTACATGATCACCGACGTCGACGACGAGGCGCGGCACCGCGACCTGTCCTCGCTCGAGGGTCGTGTGGACGTGGAGCGCAAGCAGCTCGAGAACCGTCGTGACAACGACATCGAGCAGCGGATGAAGAAGCTCGAGGAGGACCTGGCGCAGCTCGAGGCCGAGGGCGCCAAGGCCGACGTACGCCGCAAGGTCAAGGAAGGCGCCGAGCGTGAGGTCAAGCAGCTGCGCGACCGTGCGCAGCGCGAGATCGACCGCCTCGACGAGGTCTGGACCCGGTTCAAGAACCTGAAGGTCCAGGACCTGGAGGGCGACGAGATCCTCTACCGCGCCATGAAGGAGCGGTTCGGCAAGTACTTCGAGGGCGCCATGGGTGCCGCCGCGATCCAGCGCCGGCTGGAGACCTTCGACCTGAAGGCCGAGGCGGACAACCTGCGCGAGACGATCAAGACCGGCAAGGGCCAGCGCAAGACCCGCGCCCTGAAGCGGCTCAAGGTCGTCACCGCGTTCCTGGCCACCAACAACAGCCCGATGGGCATGGTGCTCGACTGCGTCCCGGTGATCCCGCCGGACCTGCGGCCGATGGTTCAGCTCGACGGTGGCCGGTTCGCCACCTCGGACCTGAACGACCTGTACCGCCGGGTGATCAACCGGAACAACCGGCTCAAGCGGCTGCTCGACCTGGGCGCGCCGGAGATCATCGTCAACAACGAGAAGCGGATGCTGCAGGAGGCCGTCGACGCGCTGTTCGACAACGGCCGCCGCGGCCGTCCGGTCACCGGCCCGGGCAACCGGCCGCTGAAGTCGCTGTCCGACATGCTCAAGGGCAAGCAGGGTCGTTTCCGTCAGAACCTGCTCGGCAAGCGCGTCGACTACTCGGGCCGTTCGGTCATCGTGGTCGGCCCGCAGCTGAAGCTGCACCAGTGCGGTCTGCCGAAGGCGATGGCGCTGGAGCTGTTCAAGCCGTTCGTGATGAAGCGGCTGGTCGACCTCAACCACGCGCAGAACATCAAGTCCGCCAAGCGGATGGTCGAGCGTCAGCGCGCCCAGGTCTGGGACGTGCTGGAAGAGGTCATCACCGAGCACCCCGTGCTGCTCAACCGGGCACCAACCCTGCACCGGCTGGGTATCCAGGCGTTCGAGCCGCAGCTGATCGAGGGCAAGGCGATCCAGATCCATCCGCTCGTCTGCTCCGCGTTCAACGCGGACTTCGACGGTGACCAGATGGCGGTGCACCTGCCGCTGTCGGCCGAGGCGCAGGCCGAGGCCCGGATCCTGATGCTGTCGACGAACAACATCCTGAAGCCGGCCGACGGTCGGCCCGTCACGATGCCGACCCAGGACATGATCATCGGCATCTACTTCCTGACCATGCTGAAGGACGGCGTGAAGGGCGAGGGCCGGGCGTTCGGCTCGGTGGCCGAGGGCATCATGGCCTTCGACCACGGCGAGCTGTCGCTGCAGGCGAAGATCACGCTCCGGCTGAACGGTTCGGCCGCTCCGGCGGACGCGCTCCCGCTGCCGGACGGCGGGTTCAGCCTGGAGACGACGCTGGGCCGGGCGCTGTTCAACGAGGCGCTGCCGGCGGACTACCCGTTCGTCGACACCGAGGTGGGCAAGAAGCAGCTCGGCGGGATCGTCAACGACCTGGCCGAGCGGTACACCAAGGTCGAGGTCGCGCACGCGCTGGACGCGCTGAAGGACCTGGGCTACTACTGGTCCACCCGGTCCGGTGTCACGGTGTCGATCGACGACTTCAGCACGCCGCCGAGCAAGCCCGAGATCATGGCCCGGTACGAGTCCCAGGCCGAGAAGGTCCAGAAGCAGTTCGAGCGGGGTCTGATCACCTCGTCCGAGCGGCGGCAGGAGCTGATCGAGATCTGGACCGGCGCCAACGCCGAGGTCGGCAAGGCGATGGAGGAGAACTTCGCCAAGGACAACCCGATCTGGATGATGGTGCACTCCGGTGCCCGAGGCAACATGATGCAGATCCGGCAGATCTCCGGTATGCGTGGTCTGGTGGCCAACCCGAAGGGCGAGATCATCGCCCGGCCGATCAAGTCCAACTTCCGCGAGGGCCTGTCGGTGGTCGAGTACTTCATCGCCACCCACGGCGCCCGGAAGGGCCTGGCCGACACCGCGCTGCGGACCGCCGACTCGGGGTACCTGACCCGTCGTCTGGTGGACGTCTCGCAGGACGTGATCATCCGCGAGGAGGACTGCGGTACCGAGCGCGGCCTGCCGAAGAAGATCGGCGAGAAGGGCCCGGACGGCAAGGTCGTCCACGCCGAGAACGTGGAGACCAGCGCCTACGCCCGGACCCTGGCGACCGACGCCTTCGACCCGGACGGCAACCTGGTCCTGGCGGCCGGCAGCGACCTCGGCGACGTCTCGATCGCGAAGCTGGTCGCGGCCGGGCTCGAGGAGGTCAAGGTCCGGTCGGTGCTCACCTGTGACGCCAAGACCGGTACCTGCGCGAAGTGCTACGGCCGTTCGCTGGCCACCGGTAAGCCGGTCGACATCGGTGAGGCGGTCGGCATCATCGCCGCCCAGTCCATCGGTGAGCCGGGTACCCAGCTGACCATGCGGACCTTCCACACCGGTGGCGTCGCGGGTGATGACATCACCCACGGTCTGCCGCGTGTGGTCGAGCTCTTCGAGGCCCGCCAGCCCAAGGGCAAGGCGCCGATCTCGGAGGCCGCCGGCCGGATCTCGATCGAGGACACCGACAAGACCCGGAAGCTGGTGCTCACCCCGGACGACGGTTCCGAGGAGGTCGCCTACCCGGTGTCGAAGCGTGGCCGCCTGCTGATCGAGGAGGGTCAGCACGTCGAGGTCGGTCAGCAGTTGACGCAGGGTACGCCGGACCCGCAGGAGGTTCTGCGGATCCTGGGTGTCCGCAAGGCGCAGGAGCACCTGGTGGACGAGGTCCAGGAGGTGTACCGGTCGCAGGGTGTGGCCATCCACGACAAGCACATCGAGATCATCGTCCGGCAGATGCTGCGCCGGGTCACGGTGATCGAGTCGGGCGAGGCGAACCTGCTTCCGGGCGAGCTCGCGGACCGGATCATGTTCGAGGCGGAGAACCGCCGCGTCGTGGCCGAGGGCGGTACGCCGGCCTCCGGTCGTCCGGTGCTGATGGGTATCACCAAGGCCTCGCTGGCCACCGAGTCGTGGCTGTCGGCCGCCTCCTTCCAGGAGACGACCCGCGTCCTCACCGAGGCCGCGATCCACGGCAAGTCCGACTCCCTGGTCGGTCTGAAGGAGAACGTCATCATCGGAAAGCTGATCCCGGCGGGTACCGGCATGGACCGTTACCGCAACATCCGGGTGGAGCCCACCGAAGAGGCGAAGGCCGCGATGTACTCGATGGTCGGCTACGAGTCGTACGACTACGACTTCGGCCCGTCCAGCGGTCAGTCGGTCCCGCTCGACGACTTCGACCTCGGTTCGTACCAGAACTGAGTTCAGTCACCCCGCCGAGGGCGGTATCTCCCACCTGGGAGGTGCCGCCCTCGCGGCTTTTACCAGCCGGTACGGCGGGTGCCGGAAAGACACTCGGGGTGGCGGCTGAAAGTGTGCCCGGGATACGCCAAGATTGGTGCATGACGGATCTGCCGGCCTACCTGCGGCCTTTCGTCTTGGGGGTTCTGGAAGGTTCCGACGTACGTGTCGATCGCCTGGGGGAGATCGACCTGTACCGTCCGCCCGGTACCGCCCGAGGCGGCGCAATTCTCTTCGTGCACGGGGGACCAGGGCCGGACGGCCTCGAGGTGATGCCTCGGGACTGGCCGGTCTACAAGGGCTACGCGACCGCTGCCGCCAGGCGAGGCCTGGTGGCCGCAGTCGTCGACCACAGCCTGATCCACGGACTCGACCGCCTGGTCGTGGCCGCGGACGAGGTGGAGGCTGCGGTCGCCGTACTGCGTTCGGATCCGCGGGTCGACCCCGATCGGGTCGGCCTGTGGTTCTTCTCGGGCGCCGGCCTGCTGGCCGGGGAGTGGCTGGACAGCCGCCCCGACTGGCTGCGCTTCGTATCCCTGAGCTACCCGTTGCTCGCCACCCCGCCCGGTGTCGACGATCTGGTAACAGCTGCCGAGGTGATCGGCAAACACAAGGACCTGCCGGTGCTGCTGACAAGAGCTGGACTCGAGCGTGAGGAGCTCGCCGGTCCGGTAGCGGAGTTCGTCTCCGCGGGTGGCGCCGCGCTGGACATCATCGACGTACCGAAAGGGCACCACGGGTTCGACATGCTCGACCACACCGAAGAATCACGCGCCGCCGTGACCAAGGCTCTCGACTGGGCGATCGCCCACCTCGGCGAGCAGCCCGGCGACGACGGCAAGCTCCTCGTCCCACCACCTCCGGCCCGTAAGAAGGCCACCACGCCGCGCCGGCGGACACCGGCCGCACCCAAGGCCGGTGTCGCCGTACAGGATCCGCCAGTGGCTGCTGAGCCCGCCGTTCAGCAGGCACCCAGGGCCGTCCCGGCACCGGTCACCCAATCTCCGCTCGTGGACCTCGGGGCGGCGACCGTCGCCGCCGTCACCACCGAGACCGCGGCGGCCAGGGCGATCGACCGGGAGCACGCGGCGTACGCCGCCCACGACCTCGAGGCGTTCCTGGCGATGTACTCGCCGACCGCCCGGATCCAGCTCGCGGACGGCTCCGAACTGAAGGGCCGCCGGTTCCTGCGCGAGTACTACCGCCCGCGCTTCGACGCCGGCCGCTGCAAGACCGAGGTCGTCCAGAAGATCACGCTGGGGGAGTGGGTGGTCGAGCACGTGAACAGCTACGAGCACGACACCTCTACCGCCCAGCTGGCCCTCTACCGGGTCGTCGACGGCCTGATCACCGACGTCGAATTCCGTGCCTGACCGGCTCGACCGAGTCTGAGCGCGCGGCCGCGGATATCGCGGCCGCACGCGCGGCCGGAATGAGACGGTCATCCAGCTGGTGGACCGCGTCCGCGCAGGCGGTCGCGGCCCTTCGAGGTGTTCCTGCCGCGGATGGCGGCCGGCGGGTCGCGACGGCGGTCGTCCGGCGGGTCGCCGTACGGGCGTCGGACGCCGGGGACGAAGGGACGCCGATCCCTGTCCTGCAAGGGGATCGGCCGCGGCGGCAGCGCGGCGAGGCGTGCCTGTGGAAGCGTTTGCCGGGTGCCGCCGCCGGCGCGGACTTTCCGGCCGGCAGGGCCACTGCGCCGTCCCTGTACACTGAAAGGGCGGAAGGCTCTCAGCCGTGGTCGGTTAGTCATTTTGACCGTGCTTGAGGCACCCGCTAGTCTTAACGATCGTGCCCGGGGTCTTTCCTGGGCCGTCATGCGTGCCCCTCGTCCAACGGGTCGGGCCGCGTGGCACGGGACTCCTGCCGACAGTCTGGAAGATTACGGCTTCGGTCTGCTCGTGCGCACGCGACACACCCGACCGCGGGGGTCAGGTAAAAGCTACAAACCCAGCCGGACGACAGAAAGAGACCCACGCGGTGCCCACCATTAACCAGCTGGTCCGCAAGGGCCGCCAGGACAAGGTGTCCAAGAACAAGACGCCGGCCCTGAAGGGTTCCCCTCAGCGTCGTGGTGTGTGCACGCGCGTCTACACGACCACGCCGAAGAAGCCGAACTCGGCGCTTCGTAAGGTTGCCCGTGTCCGCCTGACCAGCGGTATCGAGGTCACCGCCTACATTCCGGGCGTCGGCCACAACCTCCAGGAGCACTCGATCGTGCTCGTCCGTGGCGGCCGGGTGAAGGACCTCCCCGGTGTCCGGTACAAGATCATCCGCGGTTCGCTCGACACCCAGGGTGTGAAGAACCGGAAGCAGGCTCGCAGCCTCTACGGCGCGAAGAAGGAGAAGAGCTAATGCCGCGCAAGGGCCCGGCCCCGAAGCGTCCGGTCATCATCGACCCGGTCTACAGTTCGCCGCTCGTCACCCAGTTGATCTCGAAGATCCTGGTCGACGGCAAGAAGCAGATCGCGCAGAGCATCGTCTACAGCGCGCTCGAAGGCACCCGGACCAAGACCGGCACCGACCCGGTGATCACGCTGAAGCGTGCGCTGGACAACGTGAAGCCGAGCATCGAGGTGAAGAGCCGCCGCGTCGGTGGCGCCACCTACCAGGTGCCGATCGAGGTCAAGCCCGGCCGGTCGACGACCCTGGCGCTGCGCTGGCTGACCACGTACTCCCGCGCCCGTCGCGAGAAGACCATGTCCGAGCGACTGATGAACGAGATCCTGGACGCGTCCAACGGTCTCGGAGCGTCCGTGAAGCGCCGCGAGGACACGCACAAGATGGCCGAAGCCAACAAGGCTTTCGCCCACTACCGCTGGTGATCCGGGGTCCGATCCGGACCCCAGTACTCACCCTTTGACGCAAGACAGAATCGAGAGGCAGACCACCGAGGTGGCCGTACAAATCACCACCGACCTGGCCAAGGTCCGCAACATCGGGATCATGGCCCACATCGACGCCGGCAAGACGACGACGACCGAGCGGATCCTCTTCTACACCGGTATCACCTACAAGATCGGTGAGGTCCACGACGGCGCCGCCACGATGGACTGGATGGAGCAGGAGCAGGAGCGCGGCATCACGATCACGTCCGCCGCGACGACCTGCACCTGGAAAGACCACACCATCAACATCATCGACACCCCCGG
>NZ_DASRVN010000127.1:0-5377 GCF_035655035.1 Kribbella sp.
CGTCGGTGGAGTCGTCGGCCTGAATGCCACCCCGGGTGTCGGCGCGGGTTTCGTTCGGGTCGTCGGTGCGGGTGTTGGTGCGGTTGCCCCGGTTGCCGCTCCGGCTGGAGCGGCGGCCGCCTCGCGTGCCGGTGCCCTCGGTTGCCTCGGGCGAGTCGGTCGCGTCCGCGGTCGTGCTACCGCCCCGCGACTCGGCGTCGCCCGCTGCACCGCTCTCCCGGCTGTCGGTCTCGCGGCCGTCGGTCTCCCGGGCTTCTGCGTCGCGGCCGCGACGGCTGCGGCGACGGCGGGTGCCGGTCGGCTGCTCGTCGGTGCCAGGCTCAGGCGCGGCCGCCGGGACCGTGGCCGCCTCAGCTGCCTCGTCCTCGTCGGTCGCTGCCTGAGCGGAGTTCGGTACGTCGGTCGGCGCCTGGAACAGCACAGCCGCCGGAGCCGGCCGCCTGCGACTCCGCCGCGCAGTACCCGCCCCGTCACCGTCCGCCGCCGCGTTGGGGGTGCCGGTCGTGCGTGCGTTGGACGTGCTGGCGGCGTCCGCAGCCGTGTTCCCGGCCGCGGATGCGGTGGGGCTCGGCTGGGTGCCGTCCGTAGGTGCGGCCGCGGTCCGGTCGTCGGTGGTGGCAGATTCGGCGGTTTTCGCCGTACGGCGGCGGGAGGCGCGCTTGCGGGCGGGTGCCTCCGCGGCAGCCTGCTCGGCGGGGGTGTTCCCTTCCGCGGGTGAGTTACCGGCGTCAGCTTGCGGCTCGACGGGGGGCTCGAAGGGGGGTGTGGTCTTCTTCGCCGCGCGCTTGCGGGTGGTTTTCGTCGCCGCGGGGGTCTCGGTGACGTCCGGGAGGGGTTCCTGGGCGGCGGTGGACTTCCTCGCGGGGGTCTTCTTGGCGGTCGCGGTCTTGGCGGCGGCCTTCTTGGCCGGCGCCTTCTTCGCGGTGGCCTTCTTGGCCGTCTTCTTCGCCGGGGCGGCCGGTTCGGCGGCGGCCTCGGTGGGCTGGGTCGCGTCGGTGCGCGGCTCCGGCTCGGCGGTCTTCTTCACCGTGCGCTTGCGCGTCGTGGTGGTCTTCTTGGCGGCTGCGGTCTTCTTCGCAGTCCGGCCGGCGGGTGCAGCCGTGCCGGCTGCCTCGATGGTCGGCTCGTTGTCGAGCATGTAGTGCGGGTCTCCTCAAGCCTTGCGGCGCATCCCCGACCCCTGTCACGGGTCCCGGGCGCCGGCCGTAAGGCGGTCACGGTTCGCCCTGCCTGGCCCTGGATGCTGCCCGGGCCGCGGCGTGGCGGAAGCCTGCTGGATCCGCTCCGCCCGCGCTCAGGGCACAGAGGGAGCGGCGGCGTCGCCCTCCGCTGTGTGCGTCTGGCGGGGACCTGCCTGGCCGGTCGCGGTCGCCTGGTTGGCGTCGCGGTCACGAGCGAGCGGGTCTTCCACCGTGCCGGTGTCCGTGGTGAGCGGGCCCTGGGCGAGCCTGGTCAAAAGAGCCGGGCCCGTCACCGTCAGCGTCGCTACCTCGCGCACACCGGCGAGAACGTCGTCGGGTCTCACGGCCGGGGTTCCGTGCCGTAACACCACTTGCAGTATCGCACACGTCTCAACCGACCCCGGTTCACTCACGACGGTGAGTCGGAGAACGGCAGCCCGACAGTCGAACGAGCGAAGTCCACGTTTGGTCATGCGCTCGACCAGAATTTCCTCCCGGCCGAGGAACGCCCCGACCGCCGCCGCGGCCGCCTCCGGATCGGCGCCCGGCAACGCGATCCGCCACTCGCTGGCCTCCAGCCGTTCGGCGAGCGCCCCCGGCCCGGCGACGACCACTTCGAGTACGTCGAGTCCGGGCGGCAGCGCCTCGTCCAGCGCTACCCGGACCTGCTCGGCGTCCCGCTCCTGTGTGAGCGAGATCTCCAAGTACTCCGCTTCCGAGGCGGCCCCGGTCGGCGCGGCACCGGCGTACGAGATCTTCGGGTGCGGGCTGAAGCCGTGCGAGAACGCCACCGGCAGCTCGGCCCGCCGTACGGCGCGCTCGAACGCCCGCTGGAAGTCGCGGTGTGAGGTGAATCGCAGCCGTCCCCGCTTGGCGAACCGGACCCGCAGTTTCTGGACGGCGGGCAGCTGCTGCGAGGGCGGAGCTTGAACTGGTGGCACGCGCCCAGTGTCTCAGCCCCGGCGCCACCGCCGGGTCGCCGGGCCGGTCACTCCGCCGGCGTGCACCGCGCCTCGGGCTCGAAGGTCGGGGCGGCGTCGAGGTCGAGTTCGACGTGGACGACCCCGCGCAGGTCGTCGAAGACGAGGACGCGGCTGCCGTCGGCGGGCACCCGGTCGGGCGAGGTCCGCATCCGGGCCGCGAGCTCGTGCGTGCCGGCCGGCGAGTCGTACGCGATCGTGACGTTCAGTTCGGGGCTGTTCCCGAGCCAGAACACGATGCCGCCGAGCCGCACGGTTCCGGCGTACCGGCGGCCGTCCCGCCGAAGCCGCTCGATCGTCGCCTGGCGCTGCTGCGCGTGTACCAGCGCCGACGGCAGCCGGCCCACGACGGTGACCCACCAGACCGCGGCGATCAGCGTGAGGGCGGCCGAGAGCGCGTACGCCTCGGTGCCGATCCGGCCGTCGAGGGTGCGTTGGAGCGTCCCGGCCCGGTCCGGCGCGAAGCCGGTGACGACCGAAAAGCCTGCTCCGGCAGCGATTCCGGCGAGTACGGCGGTCGCCCGGACCAGCGACGCCGCCCGGCGCTGACCGAGCCGCTGCCGCGCCTGCTCGCCAAAGTTGAGCGTGAGGGTCAGGAGGAGGTACGCGACGACGACGGTTGCGACGACGCGCCAGATCACCGGGACACCGCTCGGGAGATCGACGGCGCAGGTCTCGGCC
Source organism: Kribbella sp. (assembly GCF_035655035.1). Lineage (GTDB taxonomy): Bacteria > Actinomycetota > Actinomycetes > Propionibacteriales > Kribbellaceae > Kribbella. The sequence goes on from NZ_DASRVN010000127.1 coordinate 2,843, forward strand.
GGCGCCGACGACGCGTTGCACAACCACGACGTACCGAGCGAGCTCGCGGCGCCCCACGCTCCGAAGCAGACGGCGGCCGAGGTCACCAGCCGGGGCGTCACCTGCCCGGGTGACTCACCGGGAGCGAGTCCCGTGATCCGTCCGCCCTTGTCGGTGGTCGAGAACACCGGGCGCTGGTCCCACCAATCCTTCATCCGTACCCCCCAGGTCCGTTGGCCGGACGAACAGTACTGGTCCGGGCAGCGCTCCGAACAGAGGTCTCACGGCTGCATCGCGGACTTTCCGGTCAGATACAGCGCCCAGCCGAGGAATCCGAACGACACCAGCGCGAGCACCGTGCGGACCAGGTTGTACGTCGTCCATTTCGCCTCGTCGAACGCCGCCCGGGCGGCGCCGGCGTCGATCGCGCCGGGGTCGCCGGCGGCCTTCAGCGCGTCGTTCAGCGGGACGTTGACGGCGACCGTGACGATCATCGAGATCAGGTACAGCACGAACGCGACCGCGATCCACGGCAGCGCCTTCTCCTTCAGGCTGAGCACGCCGCCGAGCAGCGTGAACAGCAGCGCGCCGACGAACCCGAGGCCGAGGAACAGCGGGTTCACGATCGCCCGGTCGACGGCCTGGAACGCCGTGATGAAGGTCCGGTCGTCGGTCTTCCCGAGGCCGGGCATGAACGCGTTCGCGTAGATCCCGTACACGCCGGCCACCAGGCCCGTGGTCATCGTGGCCGCCATCAACGCCGCCACCCGCAGTCCGTTCATCTCACTCCTCCAGTACGGCGGGAACGTCCCGCACCAGAAAAGCTAGAAGTTCCGGAGCGCCGGGAACATGTCGCCGAGGCTCACCTCCATGTCCGGAAAACTCACGGTCGTACGCACTGGCCCGAAGGCGGGCCGGCGTACGGCTGCCGCTGTTGCCGGTGGCATCGATCGCCTCACGGCACCACCCGTGGCACGCCCGGACGCGGTCGCGTACGTCCACCGGTCCCGCCGTACGTGCTGCTGTTGCCGATAGCAAGGATTTGCCGGGTGGCGGCGGTGGCCCCGGGGACCCGGATCGGCACCACGGTCGCGGCCGGGGCGACGGCCCGCCCGTCAGCAGCTTACGAAAACCGGCGCCGGAGTGTGAGGAGTTCCCGGGTGGCGAGCCGGCCCGAACCGGGCCGTCGTGCGGCATCATGTGATTTCGGGGTACGTGAGGCTGCGTGACATTCAGAAGGATGGGACTTCGATGACGGAACCGGCACAGTCGCCGCGGCGCGAGCCGGACCCAGCGGTCGTGGATGCCGGGGACGGCGACGGCAAGGGCATCTACTGGGTGCTGAAGAACGTGGTCGTCGGACCGCCGGTGAAGCGGATCTTCCGGCCGAAGATCGTCGGCGCGGAGAACGTGCCGGCCACCGGCGCGGCGATCATCGCCAGCAACCACCTCTCGTACTCCGACTGGATCTTCATGCCGCTGGTGCTGCGCCGCCGGGTGACGTTCGTGGCGAAGTCCGACTACTTCACCGGCGCCGGGATCAAGGGCCGGTTCCAGCGCGGGTTCTTCAAGGGCACCGGGCAGGTGCCGATCGACCGCTCCGGCGGGTCGGCGTCCGAGGGCGCGATGCGGGCCGGGATGAAGGTGCTGGAGCGCGGCGAGCTGTTCGGGATCTACCCCGAGGGCACCCGCTCGCACGACGGCCGGCTGTACAAAGGCCGGACCGGGGTCGCCCGGCTCGCGCTGGAGGCGAAGGTCCCGGTGATCCCGTGCGGCGTGATCGGTACCGACGTGGTCGCTCCGCCGGGGAAGATCGTCGCGTCGTTCGCCTCGCCGACGGTGAAGTTCGGGGAGCCGCTGGACTTCTCCCGGTACGAGGGCATGGAGAGCGACCGGCTGATCCTGCGCGCGGTCACCGACGAGATCATGTACAAGATCATGGAGCTGTCCGGGCAGGAGTACATCGACATGTACGCCACCAAGGCCAAGGCCCTCGAGGGCCGCGCAGTCACCGGCGCCCCGGACAAGGTCCGCAAGACGGACACCTGATCCGGGTCGTGAGATGCGATAGGTCTACGCTGGGAGATCGTGGAAGGTCCGATCGCATACCAGGGTGAGCCAGGCGCCAACTCGGCGATGGCGTGCACCGGCATGTTCCCCGAGCGCGAGCAGCTGCCCTGCACGACGTTCGAGGACGCCCTCGACGCGGTCAGCAGCGGACGTGCCGGGCTGGCGATGATCCCGGTCGACAACTCGATCGCCGGACGGGTCGCGGACATCCACCACCTGCTGCCGGAGTCGGGTCTGCACATCGTCGGCGAGTACTTCCTGCCGATCCACTTCCAGCTGCTCGGCGTTCCCGGTACGTCGCTGGACCGGATCCGGACCGTCCGCAGCCACGTACACGCGCTCGGTCAGTGCCGCAAGATCATCCGCGAGCACGGGTGGTCGACGGTCGTCGCCGACGACACCGCGGGCGCCGCCCGGGAGGTGTCGGAGCTCGGCGACCCGACGGTCGCGTCGCTGTCCCCGCGGGCCGCGGCCGGGCTGTACGGC
>NZ_DASRVN010000128.1:0-23367 GCF_035655035.1 Kribbella sp.
CTCGAAGCAGGTCACCAACGACGCGGACAACCCGGACTGGAGGCAGGGATACGGCTTCCAGTTCTGGCGCGGCCGTCACAACACGTACCGCGCCGACGGTGCGTTCGGGCAGTTCATCCTGGCGTTCCCGGAGTACGACGCGGTGCTCGTCACCACCAGCGCGACCGGGGATATGCAGGCAATCCTGAACACAGCATGGGACTACCTGCTGCCCGCCCTCGAAGGCAAGGAGGTCCCGGCGACGCCGCGCCCGGAGCGGCTCGAGCTCCCGCCGCCGAGCGGCGCCGCGCCCGCGCCGGGCGACGGGCAGACGTACCACTTCGCGGACCGCAATCCGGCGGGCCTGACTGCGGTTCGGCTGGACGCCGACGGTACTGGCACGTTCACCTTCGAGGATCCGCGAGGCGGGACGCACGAGATCGTCTGTGCGGCAGGTGGCTGGCGGGAACAGGCGGCCCCGGGCACGGTCGATGATGCCGGTCCCGAGACCGGTGAGCGGATCCTGACCAGCGCGTACGGCGATGGTGACGCGTTCGTCGCCACGTTCCGCTGGGTCGAGACGCCGTTCGTCGCCACCCTTGCCTGCCGGGTCGACGGGGGCGCGATGACCGTCGACGGCACGCTGAACGTCTCCTTCGGACCGACCACCTTCTCGATGACGTCGCAGACGTGATCCAGGTCATGTCACACAGCTGAACCAGGGCGTGTCCTCCGGGTCGTAATCACCGACGACGGAGGACGAGATGAAGGTCTTGGTAGCAGGAGCGACCGGCGGACTGGGCCGGTCACTGGTACCGCAGCTGGTCGCGGCCGGGCACGAGGTGACCGGGATGATCCGGTCCGGGTCCGGCGCGGCCGGCGTCCGGGCGTTCGGCGCGGACGTCGTACTCGCCGACGGTCTCGACGCGGACGCCGTACGGGCCGCCGTACTGTCCGTCCGCCCAGAGGTCGTCGTCCATCAGATGACCGCGCTCAAGGGCGGCATCGACTTCAAGCACTTCGACGACAGCTTCGCGATGACGAACAAGCTGCGCACGTCAGGTGTCGACAATCTGATTGTCGCCGCACAAGCTGCCGGCGTACGACGGTTCGTCGTCCAGTCGTACGCCGGCTGGAACCTGCAGCACGGCGGATCCGCGACCAAGACCGAGGCCGACCCGCTCGACCCGGCCCCGGCACCCGCGCAACGGCAGACGATGGCCGGCATCAAGCACCTCGAGTCCGCGGTCCTGAACGCCGACGGCCTCCAGGGTGTCGCGCTCCGGTACGCGAGCTTCTACGGCCCGACCGCCGACCTCGGCAAGGGCGGCTCGATGGTGGAGCTGATCCGGAAGCGCCGGCTCCCGATCATCGGCGACGGTACGGGCGTCTGGTCGTTCATCCACTACGACGACGCGGCCGCGGCGACAGTGAAGGCGGTCGAGAGCGACGTTACCGGGGTGTACCAGATCGCCGACGACGACCCGGCGCAGGCGGCGGTCTGGCTGCCGGAGCTCGCCCGGATCCTGGGCGCGAAGCCGCCCCGCCACATCCCGTCCTGGATCGGCCGCCTGGCCGTCGGCGACGTCGGCGTGGCCGCCTTCACCGAGATCCGCGGCGCCGCCAACGCCCTCGCCAAGTCCACCTTCGACTGGCAACCCCGCTACGCCTCCTGGCGCGACGGCTTCCGCAACGGCCTGTAACTGGCGATACCCAACGGGGTCTGAGAACAAGCAATACCTTGTGCCCAGACCCCACCGCCTGTTCTCAGACCCCTCCGCTGGGACTCGTGGCCGGGCGAACCCGGCGTCGGCGCCCTAGGGTGGGTGGGCATGAGCCTGACGCCCGCTGAACAGAAGGTGCTGGACCGCATCGACGAGGACCTGCTGGTCCGGATCACGCAGGACCTGCTCCGCGCTCCCGGCCAGAACCCGCCCGGCGAGGAAGCCGCCACGGTGGCCGTCCTCGCCGGAGCGGCCCGCGGTCTCGACCTCGACGTGACCACCGCACCCGTCGAGCCCGGCCGCGAGAACGTGACCGTAACCCTTGCCGGCGGCAACGGCCCCGGGCTGCTCCTGCTCGGCCACACCGACGTCGTACCGCTCGGCGAAGGATGGACGGTCGACCCGTACGGCGGGCTCATCCGCGACGGCCGCATCTACGGCCGCGGCGCCTCCGACATGAAGGGCGGCCTGGCCGCGGCGCTGGCCGCCCTCGCCGCCCTCCGCGGCACCACCCTCAGCGGCCCGGTCGACCTCGCCGCGGTCGTGGACGAAGAGGAAACCGGCAAAGGCATCCGCGCCTACATAGCCTCACCTTCGCGACCAAGTCCGCCGTACGTCGGGTGCGTCACCGCCGAGCCGACCGATCTGCAGACGATCATCGCGGCGCGGGGCGACTCGTACCTGCAGGTCGCGGTCCACGGTCGCGCCTCCCACGCAGGTAACCCCGACGGCGGCGCGAACGCGATCTACGGTGCGGCAGCCGTCGTCGCCGAGATCGAACGCCTGCACGCCGAACTCGCCCTCTCGCCACACCCGCTGCTCGGCCCGGCGACCTGGAGCGTTGGCCAGATCAACGGCGGGACAGGCGGCTCGATCGTCCCCGCCGAGTGCGTGGTGGTCGCCGACCGCCGGCTCCTCCCGGGCGAGTCCCCCGCCGACGTACTCGCCGACCTGGAGGCACGCGTCGACGCGCTCCGGCTGGAGGACCGTGGGCTGACCGTCGACCTCTCGATGCCGATGGAGATGCCCGCCTTCGAGACACCCGAGGACCACGACCTGGTACGGGTGACCGAAGCCGCCCGGTTCGACGCCGGCGGCCCGCCGATGCCACTCGCCGGGTGGACCGCGGCGTGCGACGGCGGCTACGTCGCCCGCGACCTCGGCGTTCCGGTGGTTGTCCTCGGCCCCGGTTCGGTCACCACCCAAGCCCATCGCGCCGACGAATCGGTAGCCATCGCTGAGCTTGTGACGGCGGCCCGCGCGTACGCCCTGATCGCGCTACGCCTCCTCGCCACATCGTGACCGGGCACGCACCCGGATCCCCTGCCGCGCGGATTCCACCCCGAGCCGGCGTGCGGCGGCGGGTGCTGCATTCGGGGGTGGTGCTGGATGCCGGGTCGGGTGAGGTGCAGGTCGCGGATGTGGTGATTGCGGACAACCGGATTGTCGACGTCGGGATCGGGTTGGACGGGGACGAGGGGATCGACTGCACCGGATCGCTCCTGGTGCCGGGATTCGTCGATTGTCATGCGCATGTGTGTTTCGGGCCGCCGGCGATGGATGCGTTGCGGGTGCCGCGATCGGCTCGGGTGTTGTCGGCGGTGCCGGCCTTGCGGACGTTGCTGCGGCTCGGGGTGACGACGGTGCGGGACGCGTGGGGTGCAGATGCGGGTGTGCGGCTCGCGATCGAGAACGAGTGGATCGAGGGGCCGGATCTCCTGCTGAGTCTGCGGCAGGTCGGTACGACGGGAGCGATCGGTGACCTCTGGGCGCCACGTACGGGAACGCTCGACTACTACGGCGACCCGTCGTTGCCGGATCCGATCTTCGACGGAGCGGATGCGGGGCGGGCCGTCGTACGGCGGATGGTGCGGGCGGGAGCGGACTGGATCAAGGTGACGGCGACCGGGTCGATCGCGCTCGGGTCCGGCGTCCACGATCTGCAGTTGACGTTCGAGGAGTTGGCCGCGGTGGTCGACGAGGCGGCGCGGCGTGGTGAGCGGCGGGTGATGGTCCACGCGCACGGAGCCCGCGCAGCGGAACTCGCGGCGCGGGCGGGTGCCGCCAGTGTGGAGCACGGGACGTACCTGGACGCCACCGCAGCCGCGGCGATGGCCGAGAACGAGACCTGGTACGTGCCCACCTTGTCGGTGACGCAGTCCGAGCCGGAGCATGCGCCGGACGGAGCCGCCGAGGCGCATCGAGAGTCAATGCGCCTCGCCATCGATGCCGGGGTGCGGATCGCGATGGGGACGGACAGTCCGGTACTGCCGTACTCGGAGGCGTTGCGCGAACTGCGTCACCTGTCGGCGGCTGGTCTCGGCGACGCGGGCGCGTTGCGGGCGGCGACGATCGATGCGGCGCGCCTGCTCGGGCTGGCGGACGACCGGGGCGAGATCGCGGCGGGCAAGCGGGCCGATCTGGTGGTGCTGGACGGTACGGCGCTGGACTGCACCGCGGTGGACGAGCGGATCCGGCGGGTGTTTCGGAACGGCGTCGAGGTTGGGCGTCCCGGTGCGGCTCGCGCGCCCGCTGGCGAGGGACCAGGCGATGAACCAGGCGATGGACGCGCTGCGCTGCCCGCCTCCGAAGACGGTTGACTCTCACACGGTGTCAGATCGTAGACAATCCGTATGTTCACAGCTGGAGAGATTGCGGAGCGGATTCGTACGGGGCAGGTGACGTCACGCGAGGTGACCGAGGAACTGCTCGATCGGATCGCGGCTGACACGGAGATCAACGCGGTCGTCGAGGTACGCCGCGAGCATGCGCTGGCCGCGGCGGACCGCGCTGACGCGGCCCAGGAGCCGCGCGGACCGTGGCACGGGGTACCGGTGACGGTCAAGGAGTGTTTCGACGTCGCCGGGATGCGTACGACCTGGGGGAATCCCGCGTTCGCCCACCACATCGCGAACGAGGACGCAGTGATCGTGCAGCGGTTGGAGCGCGCCGGGGCGCACATTGTCGGCAAGACGAATGTCCACATGATGCTTGGGGACTTCGGGCAGACGGTGAACGAGGTGTACGGGCGGACCAACAATCCGGCCGATGTGACGCGGACGCCAGGTGGTTCGTCGGGTGGTGCGGCGGCGGCGCTTGCGGCGGGGCTTACTTATCTCGAGTACGGCTCCGATCTGGTCGGGTCGGTTCGGCTGCCGGCGGCGTACTGCGGTGTGTACGGGCTGAAGCCCACCAACGGGCTCGTGCCGCAACGCGGATTCCAGGTCCCGGGTACGCCGTACGTCCCGAGCGAACTGCCCACATTGTCAACAATCGGACCGCTTGCACGGTCTGCCGCGGACCTGCGGATCGCGCTCCGGGCAACCGCCGGGCCCGAGGCACCGTACGCCTACGAACTTGCGGCGCCGCGGCACAAGGAGCTGAAGGACTACCGCGTGGGCATCGTCACCGATCACCCGGCGGCATCGGTGACGAGCGAGGTCGGGGACGCGCTGTCCGACACGATCGATCGAATAGCCGCGGCCGGCGTGAAGATTGTCGACAGTTGGCCGGACGGCGTCGACCCGGACGAGCAGGCCGCGGAGTTCGGCCGCCAGGTCGAACTGTTCTTCGCGCTCCACGGCGGCGAACCGACCACGATGACCGTCGACCAACTGCTCACCACCGAACGCAACCGCCTGGCGGCCAGAGCAAGATGGCAGCAGCACTTCGAGGACGTCGACGTGTTCCTGTGCCCGACGAGTTTCACCGTCGCGTTTCCGCACGGTTCGACGGCGATCGACGGGCGGCCGTACGAGGCGCAGGCGTTCTGGATCGTGCACGCGTCGCTGACCGGCCATCCCGCGCTCAGCATGCCGATCGGACATACGTCGACCGGGCTCCCGACCGCTGCGCAGGTGATCGGCCAGTGGCACGAGGACGACACGGCGATCACCTTCGCCGAACTCCTGTCCCAGCACCTCGGATCCCGCTAGAGCTGGTTGACTGTCGGAATGTTCGCCATCGGAGAGTTCGCGCGGCACGGCCGGGTGTCCGTCCGGATGCTGCGGCACTATGACGCGATCGGGCTGCTGCGGCCGGCGTACGTCGATCCCGCGACCGGGTACCGCAGCTACACCGCCGCCCAGCTCGCCGACCTGAACCGGATCGTCGCGCTGAAGGACCTCGGCTTCTCGCTCGATCAGGTCGACAAGCTGATTGCAGACAATCTCGGGCCGGCCGAGCTGCGCGCGATGCTCACGATGCGGCGCGCGCAACTGGAGACGACCCTGGCCGAGAGCTACGCGCGACTCGCCCAGGTCGAGTCGCGGCTCCGCGGCCTGGAGACCGACATCCCGGCGAAGGACATCGTCGTCAAGGAGCTGCCCGCGGTTCGCCTCGCCGGCCTGACTGCGACGGCGGCGAGCTTCACGCCCGACGACATCACGCCGGTGGTGCGCCCGCTCTGCGCGGAGCTCGGCCGCCGATTGCCGCACGCTGACGTACGACCGGCCGGCCGTCTCACCTGCCTGTACGAGCAGCAGACGGACGTCGTCGTACGTGCGACTGTTCCGGCCGCGGTCGATGCCGGAGGCAACCTCAACGGCCTCGACGTGATCGACCTACCGGCAATGCGGGCGGCAACGCTCGTACACCGTGGGCCGATCGACCAGGTACTCCCGTCCTGGCAAGCACTCGCCCACTGGCTCGAAGACAACGGTAGACGGGCTGCGGAGCCGGCCCGGGAGCTCTACCTCGATACCCCGGAGGATCCGGAGGGCTGGGTCACCGAGCTGCAGCAACCGTTCACAACCGGCTGAACGACAGCGTCTCCCCGCGCGCCCCACCCATCCACAGGTCCTGGCACGCCGCCGCGAACTCGTCGAGATTCTCGGTGACCGCCCCGAACACGTTCCCGGGCACCCAGCCCTGATCACCGTTGATCAGCAGGTTGTTCCGCCCGTAGAAGACCGCAAGGTCGACAATCGCACCCTTGGTGCCGGTCCCGGTCGTGTTCTCGTAGCCGTACGCCGGATTCCCGAGATCGTCGGAGTCGAACGAGAACCAGCACAGGTCCCCCGGGATCGGCGTGATCGTCGTGTTCTCCTTCCCCGGGTCGGGCGCGAACCCCGGCAGCAGCGTGTAGATCTCGTTCCGCGCGTACTTCCCGTGGAACACCGGCGCCGACAGCGGCAGCGCATCCCACACCGCCGCGCAGGTCCGCGGCGCCACGTCGTCGAGCAGTTTCGCCACGCAGCTCACGCCACGCTTGTCCAGGCTGACCGTGATCTGCTTCATCGTGCCTCCAAAGTCGGGGTACGCCGGTGCCACTCGGTCGCGTCCTGGTACGCCTGACCGACCTGAAGCGTCAACGCGTCCGCATGTCGATTGCCGACAATCTGCAATCCGACAGGCAGGCCGGCCGCGGTGAAACCGCACGGCACCGTCAGCGCCGGCTGCTGGGTGAGGTTGAACGGGTACGTGTACGGCGTCCAGTCGGTCCAGTCGGGCGACGCCGATCCGTCCGGTACGTCCTGCCCGAGGGGGAACGCCGTGATCGGCAGCGTCGGCGTGACGAGGACGTCGTACTGCTGGTGGAACCGTCCCATCAGGGTGCCCAGCTCCATCCGGACCGCGGTCGCGTCGAGGAAGTCCGACGCCGTGTACGCCGCGCCGAGCTCGGCGACCCGGCGCAGTCCTGGATCGACCCGATTGTCAACAATGTAACCAGAAAGCACCTTGGCCGCGCCCGACCACCAGAGCACGTTGAACGCGTCGATCGGATCCGCGAACCCGGGATCCACCTCGGTCACCTCGGCGCCCAGCCCGGCGAGGACGTCGACCGCCGCGCGCACCAGCGACTCGACCTCTGGATCGTTCTCGACAAACCCGAGATCCGCCGAGAATGCGATCCGCAGCCCGGCGACCCCGTCGTCCAGTCCGTCCAGGAAAGACTTGGTCGGTGTCGGCATCGCCGACCAGTCCCGCGGGTCGAAGCCGGTCACCACGTCGAGCAATGCCGCCGCGTCCCGTACGGTCCGCGTCATCGGACCCGCGTGCGACAACGTGCCGAAGGCGCTCGGCGGGAACAGCGGGATCAGTCCGTACGTCGGCTTCAACGCAACCGTGCCGGTGAACGCCGCCGGGATCCGCACCGACCCGCCGCCGTCCGTACCGAGCGACCACACGCCCATCCCGAGCCCGACTGCGGTCGCGGAGCCGCCGCTCGAGCCGCCCGACGTCTTCGTCGGATCCCACGGGTTGCCGGTCGCGCCGTACGTGAAGGAGTCGGTGACGCCCTTCCACGAGTACTCCGGCGTGGTCGTCTTGCCGAGGATGACCGCGCCGGTCTCACGCAGCCGGGCGACCGACGGCGCGTCCTCGTCCCACGGGCCGGCCGGGTCGATCATCGTGCTGCCGCGCATTGTCGGCCATCCGATTGTCCACAATGCGTCCTTCACCGAGGTCGGTACGCCGTCGCCGGGTCCGAGCGGCCGGCCGGCGCGCCAGCGGGCCTCCGACTCCTTGGCCGCGGCGAGCGCCCCCTCGGCGTCGACCAGGACGAACGCGTTCACCTGGCCGTCGTACCGCTCGATCGCGTCCAGCGCGGCCTGCGTCGCCTCGACCGGCGACAGCGTTCCGGCCCGGTAGCCCTCGACCAACTCGGTTGCCTGAGTCATCGATCTCCTGTCGGAATGTAGCCGAGTTTCTTGTCGACAACGTTCAGCAACGGTTCGCCGGCCAGCCAGCGGCGCACGTTCTCCGCGAACTGGGCCGCGAGGGTGTCACGCCAGCCGATCACGTCACCGGACATGTGCGCGGTGACCGTCACGTTCGGTGCCGTCCAGAGCGGGTGGTCCGGCAGCAGCGGCTCGCGGTCGAAGACGTCCAGGGTCGCCGAGATGCGCCCAGTGGCAACGGCATCGAGCAGTGCGGCTTCGTCGACGATCGGACCGCGGGCAACGTTGACGAGGTGCGATCCGGGCCGCATCGCAGCCAGTACGGCGGCATCGACGAGCCCTCGCGTCGCCGCGGTCAACGGCGCCGCCAGCACCAGGTGATCGGCCCAGCCGGCCTCGGCGGACAGGTTGCTGCTGGCAACAACCTCGCCGAAGTCCGGGTCGTCCCCACGCGCGACCCGGCCGGCGCCCCGTACCTGCAACCCGGCCGCGCGCAGCAGCCGCGCGATCGCCCGGCCGATCGCTCCGGTCCCGACCACGAGTGCCTTCGAGCCCAGGAGGCTCCGGGTCTCGCGGTGCTGCCATCGGTGCTCGCGCTGCAGGTCGAAGCTACGCCGGCTGTCCTTCGCGTGCGCGATCACCGCGCCCAGTACGTACTCCGCGATCGGGCGGTCGAACACCCCGTGTGCATTGGTGACCACAACCGCCGAGTCCCGCAGCTCGTCGAAGAGCAGTGTGTCGACCCCGGCGGCAGTGACGTGGATCCACTCCAGCGATCCGGCATCCGCCCAGACGTCGCGTACCGCAGTCGAGAAGAAGTCCCAGAGCAGCAATGCCCGGGCTCCCTGCACCGCGGCCCGCAACCCGTCCGCGGCGCAGTAACGGAACTCGACCGGCAGGGCCTCGAGACCCGGCGGGCGGTCCGTCGGCCGCTCGCAGAGCACCGCAACGACTGGGCGTTCAGCGGGGGCCGGCACAGGTTCGAGGCTAGGAACTCGCTGGTAGGATTGTCAACAATCTCTCCCGGGCCGCACACTGACTCGCATGAGCACGCGTCCGATCACCAACCCGATGCCGGCAGCGGTTCCCCCGCTGTTGCAGACCGGCATCGGCGTCGTCGCGCCGTACGACTTCGCGCTCGACCGCGAGCTCTGGCGCTGGGTACCCGACGACGTCACCCTGCACGTCACCCGGACCCCTTACGCCCCGATGGCCGCGACCGTCGAGATGGCGGTGCACATCTCGGACCCGGGCCTGATCGCGCGGACGACCTACGACGTACTCGCGGTCGCCCCGCTGGCGGTCGCGTACGCCTGCACTTTCGGCAGTTTCGTCGGTGGGCTCACCGGTGAACTCGCGCTCGTGGACGCGATGGTCGGCGCCGGCGCACCGGCTGCAGTGACCACCAGCGGCGCGCTGCTGCTCGCGCTCCGGCGGCTCGGGATCAACCGGATCGCTACCGTCACGCCGTACACGAACGACCTGACCGCGGGCCTGTCCGCGTACCTCGCCGAGGCCGGGATCGAGGTGGTCGCGACGGCCGGGCTCGGGCTGATCGCGCAGATCTGGGCGGTGCCCTACGAGACGACGGTCGAACTGGTACGGAGTGTCGACAATCCTACGGTCGAGGCGATTTTCATCAGCTGCACCAACTTGCCGACGTACGACGTGATCGCCGGGCTGGAGGCCACGCTCGGCAAGCCGGTGCTGACCGCGAACCAGGTCACGATGTGGGCCGTCCTGGAGCTCACTGGTCACACCGGGATCGGCCCGGGCCAGCACCTGCTGATGGCGCAACCGACGGCGAGCCACTCATGAGCGAGCCGGGAAGAGGTGAGCCCGTGGCCGACCTGCTGGAGCAGGCGGTCGAGTCCGACGAGTACGCCGGGCGCCTGGCCCGGGTCCGCGCCGTCCTGGCCGAACGCGGCCTCGGTGCGCTGGTGGTCAGCGACCCCGCGAACCTCTTCTATCTAACGGGGTACGATGCCTGGTCGTTCTACACGCCCCAGTGCCTGCTGGTCCCGGCCGACGGCGAGGTGCAACTGTTCGCGCGGGCAATGGACGCGGCCGGAGCGTCGTACACCTGCAATCTGCGGGCCGACCAGATCCACGGCTACCCGGAGCACCTGGTGCACCGGCCGGACGTCCATCCGTACGACTGGATCGCGAACGTTTGCCACGACCTCCTACCGGCCGGCGCCGACGTGGCGGTCGAGGCGGACTCACACTACTTCACGCCGCGCGGGTACCTTGCCCTCGGCAACGGACTGCCCGGCCGCCGGCTGGTCGACTCCGCCGAGCTGGTGAACTGGGTCCGCCTGGTGAAGTCGGAGCACGAGCTGCGCCAGCTGCGGATCGCCGGCGGGATCGCCGAGCAGGCGATGCGGATCGCGCTCGACCAGCTCCGGCCCGGGCGGCGGCAGTGCGATCTGGTCGCCGAGATCCTGGCCGCCCAGGCGACCGGAACGCCGGAGCACGGCGGCGACTACCCGGCGATCGTGCCGATGCTGCCGACCGGAAACGCGGCCGGTACGCCGCACCTGACCTGGACCGATCGCCCGTTCGTCGCCGGCGAGGCGACCACGATCGAACTGGCCGGCGTGTTCGGCCGGTACCACGCCCCGCTCGCGCGGACGATGATGCTCGGCGACCCGCCGCACCGGCTCCGGGAGACCGCGAAGATCGTCGCCGACGGTATGAGCGTCGCATTGTCAACAATCCGGCCAGGTGTCACCGGCAGCGCCGTGCACGCCGCGTTCAACGAGGTGATCGCCGCGCACGGCCTGGTGAAGGAATCGCGGATCGGGTACTCGATCGGTATCGGGTACCCGCCGGACTGGGGTGAACGCACCGTCAGCCTGCGCCCCGAGGAGACCACCGTGCTGACCGCGGGAATGGCGTTCCACGTCATCCTCGGGATGTGGATGGACGGCTGGGGCTACGAGCTGTCCGAGCCCGTGGTGGTCACCGCCGACGGAGTGGAACGACTGACCGGTCTGTCCCACGAACTGACGATCAGGAGGTAACCCCTTGTCAGCACTGCCGTACGCCGCACGCGCGACCGGACTCGTCGGTTCGGTGATCGACTCGAGTACGTCGCTCCTGCACAAGCAGACCCACGACATCGTCCGCTTCGCGATGGGCTCGCCGGCCGCCGAGGCGGTGCCGGCAGACATCTTGTCGGCAATCGCCGGCGAGCAGCTCAGCCGGCCGGACGCCTACGATTACGCCGCCACCGAGGGCGATCCGCCGCTGCACGCCGCGCTGCTGGAGATGCTGCGCGGTACCAGCGACGAGACGACCGCGGACCGCCTCACCGTCACGGCCGGCGGGATGCAGGGGCTCGACCTGTTCTGCAAGATCTTCGTCGACCCGGGCGACCTCGTCGTCGTGGAGTCCCCGACGTACACGAACGGCAGTGCGACGGCGCTGTCGTACGGCGCGGAACTGCTCGAGGTACCGGTGGACGACGACGGGATGATTGTCGACAATCTACCGAAGCTGCTCGACGGGCGGCGGCCGAAGGCGATCTACACGATCCCGACGTTCCAGAACCCGTCCGGTGCAACGCTGTCGCTCGCCCGGCGGAACCAGCTGCTGGAGCTGGCCCGGACGTGGGGGTCGATGGTGATCGACGACGACCCGTACGGGTTGCTCCGGTTCGCCGGTGATCCGTTGCCGACGCTGCGGGAGCTGGGTGCGGGTGATCCGCTGGTGTTCTCCGTACGGACGTTCTCGAAGATCGTCGCTCCTGGACTGCGCGTCGGATGGGTCGATGCGGATCCCGAGTTGCAGCAGGTGCTGATCAATGCGAAGCAGGCGATGGACACGTGCACGAACCTGCCGGCGCAGCGGTTGCTGGCCGGGTTCCTCACCGGTGGTCATCTGGAGGACCATCTGGTGCGGCAGCGCGCGGAGTACCGGCGGCGCAAGGAGGCGATGCACGCCGCCCTGACGGAGCACTTCGGCGACATCGCCCGGTGGACGGATCCGGAAGGCGGGTTCTTCCTCTGGGTAACGTTGGAGAACGGCATCAACACCGAGGAGCTGTTCGAGATGGCGCTGCCGGAAGGGGTGGCGTTCATTCCCGGGCCGGCCTTCTCCCCCACCGGGCGGTTCTCCAATGCGTTCCGTCTCTGCTTCGCGTCGACGGCGCCCGACCGGATCTGGGAAGGCGTCACCCGGCTCCGCCGCGCTGCGGACAAACTCGCGCCGAACTGATTCAGGTCCGGCGGGTGCCGTTCCGGTCGGGAAGAGCCTCGGCCAGTAGCTCCGCCAGGTGTCGGGCGGTCCGTGGGGTGCCCTGCGCGATCTGGGTTCGGCAGCTGAAACCGTCGGCGAGGACGGTTGTTGTCGACGGCAACGAGCGTACGGCGGGCAGCAGGGTGCGTTCGCCGACCGCCTTCGAGACCTCGTAGTGGTCACGTTCGAACCCGAAGTTGCCCGCGAGACCACAGCAGCCGGGCGCGGCCTGGGAAGTGTCGATTCCGGCCGCCGCCATCAGTTTGCGGTCGGCGTCGAAGCCCAGTACGGCGTGCTGGTGGCAGTGCGGCTGGACGAAGGCCTCCCCTCCGACCTCCGGCGGCGACCAGCCGGCGTCGACGAGGAACTCGGAGAGCGTCCGAATGTTCGCAGTCGCCAATCCGACAAGAGGATTGTCAACAATCAGCGCGGCCGCATCGTGCCGGAGGGCCGCCGTACAGCTGGGTTCGAGGCCGACGATCGGCGTGCCTGCGGACAGGTGCGGAGCGAGGGCAGCCAGCGAGCGGTTCAGGACGCGGCGCGCGGTCGTGAGCTGCCCGGTCGAGATCCAGGTGAGCCCGCAGCAGACCGGCTTGTCGGGCAGCACGACCTCGAAGCCGGCATCCTCCAGTACGGCGACCGCGGCCCGCCCGATCTCCGGCGCCAGGTAGTTCGTGAACGTGTCCGGCCACAACACCACCTGCCGCCCGGCGGCGTCCCCGGGTGTACGGCGACCCTTGAACCATTGAGTAAAGGACTGCGCGGCAAACCCGGGCACGTCCCGTTCGGCGGCGATCCCGCCCAGGCGTTTCGTCAGTGGCAGCGCGGCGAAACGGTTCGCGAGCCTCGGCACGCGAGACGCGAGCCGGGACCACAGCGGCAGCCAGCCCATCGACCAGTGCGACAGCGGCCGCGCCCACGGGCGGCGCGCGTAGTGATGGTGGGTGAACTCGGCCTTGTACGT
This sequence comes from Kribbella sp., assembly GCF_035655035.1. GTDB lineage: Bacteria > Actinomycetota > Actinomycetes > Propionibacteriales > Kribbellaceae > Kribbella. The sequence goes on from NZ_DASRVN010000128.1 coordinate 13,530, forward strand.
CGCGATGTCGACGTTCACCGGGCAGTCCGACAGGCAGCCCTTGCACGACAGGCACAAGTCGAGGCCGTCACGTACTTCGGTGGATCGCCAGCCGTCCGTGATCAGGTCGCCCTGCAGCATCTCCCAGAGCAGATGCGCCCGCCCGCGCGTCGAGTGCAGTTCCTCGCGCGTCACCTGATAGCTGGGGCACATCACGCTGCCCGACGTCTGCCGGCACTTCCCGATCCCGACGCACCGCCGCTGCGCCTGCGCGAAGTCGTGCTCGTCGTCCGGATAGCTGAAGATTGTCAACAATCGACGATCCTTCGCCGGACCGTCGTGCCGGATCGCGGCGTCCAGCGGGGGCGGGTCCACGATCGCCCCCGGATTCAGCACACCCGCGGGATCCCAGATCCGCTTCAGCTCGCCGAACAGCGCGACCCCATCGGCGCCATACATCTTTGTCAGCAGCTCACCGCGCGCTCGCCCGTCGCCGTGCTCACCGGACACCGATCCACCGAGCCCGACCACCAGGTCCGCGGCCTCCTCGACGAACTCCCGGTACGTCGCGATCCCCCGCCGGCTCAACAGGTCGAAGTCGATCCGCATATGCATGCAGCCTTCGCCGAAGTGCCCGTACGACGCCCCCGACAACCCGTGTCGCCCGAGCAACTCGTCGAGACCTCGCAGGTACGCGCCGAGCCGCTCCGGCGGTACGGCAGCGTCCTCCCAGCCGCCCCACGCCTCGGCCCCGTCCGCGCGCCGGGTGGCGAGCCCGGCCGCGTCCGTACGGCAACGCCACAGCACGGCCTGCGCCTGAGGATCGGTCACCAGCGACGCGGTCGCACCCGAGTCGCGCAACTCCTCCAGCATCGAGCGGGCAGCCGACGCCGCAGCGGCTTCGTCCGTACCGCCGACCTCGACCAGCAGCCAGGCGTTGCCGTCCGGCAACCCGGCGCGCACCGCCGCACCACGGACTTCCGCAGGCAGCCGGTCGACAAGCTCGTTGTTGATCGACTCCATCGTCAGCGGCGCGTGCCGCAGTACGACGGGAACACAGTCCGCCGAGGTGATCGAGTCGGCGAACCCGAGGACGCACAGAACCCTTGCCTTGGGCAACTCCACCAGGCCGACCGTCGCCCGGAGCGTCGCCGCCAGACCGCCTTCGCTGCCGGAGAGCAGCCCCGCGACGTTGTAACTGCCCAGCAGCCGGTGCAGCGCGTACCCGGAGATCTGCCGCGTGAACTGCCCGAACCTCCGCCCGATCAGCAGCTCGTGACGATCCGCGAACGCCTGCAGCGCCCGGTGCAGTTCGCCCTCCCGCCCAGGTCGCGCGGCGGCCGTCGCGCGGTCGGCCACGGAGTCGACCGTCAGCCGGGTCCCGTCGGCGAGGATCAGATCGAGCGATTGCAGATTGTCTGCAGTCGTACCCCAGGCGACCGAGTGCGCGCCGCAGGCGTTGTTCGCGATCATCCCGCCGAGCGTCGCCCGGCTCGCCGACGACGGGTCGGCGCCGAACGCGAGCCCGTGCGGCTTCGCGGCGGCGAGCAGATCGGTCAGTACGACGCCCGGCTCGACCACGGCGGTCCGGGCGCCGGCGTCGAGGTCGAGGATCCGGTTCACGTGCCGCGAGGCATCGATCACGACACCACCGATCGCGTTGCCGGCCATCGACGTACCGCCACCTCGGAGTACGACCGGAGCACCCGCGGCGGCGGTCAGCGATACTGCGGCCGCCAGGTCGTCGGCGTCGGCCGGTACGACGACCAGCTCCGGCACCGCGCGGTAGTTCGAACCGTCCGCGGCGTACAGCGCGCGGGTCCGGCGATCGTCGGCCGCGCTACCCCGGAGCTCTCGACGGAGCGTGGTCAGCAGCCCCGGAACGTCGTACTCAGAGTTATCCACAGGGCCCTTCGCAGCGGGCCCGGGGTCCGGACGCTCTGGGGTTAACATTGTCGACAATCTACCCATTCGGTGCACATCAAGCCAGGAGGTCCGATGGTCACGGTAGGGCTGCTCTATCCCGGACACAGCGCCGAGGACGACTACTCCATGCTCGAGGCGAAGCTGAACGGCGAGGTCAAACTGCCGGTCGTGATCACCTCGGTGGGCGAAGACGCCCATCGCGTGGACGCGCTCCTCGACCTGGGCCGGGCGGAGCGTCTCGCCGAGGGCGCCGCGCAGCTCAAGCAGGCGCGACCGGACTCGGTGATGTGGGCGTGCACCTCTGGCAGTTTCGTGTTCGGCCGCGAGGGCGCGAACATCCAGGCGGGCGGCGTCGCGCAGGCGGTCGGCGTACCGGCCTCGTCCACCTCGATCGCGTTCGTGGAGGCCTGCAAGGCGCTGGCGATCCACCGCGTCGCGGTCGCCGCGTCGTACCCGGAGGACGTCGCCCAGCACTTCGTCCGGTTCCTGGCCGCGGCCGGCATCGAGGTGGTGTCGATGGGCAGCAGCGGGATCGTCACCGCTGCCGAGGTCGGGACGCTGGAGCCGGAGCAGGTGATCACGATGGCCAAGGCCGCCAACCACCCGGAGGCCGACGCGGTGCTGATCCCGGACACCGCGCTGCACACGCTGGGGATCGTCGACGAGCTGGAAGCCGCCACGGGCGGAGCGGTACTGACCGCCAACCAGGTGACGGTCTGGAAGGGTCTGGAGCTGGTCGGCAAGGTGCCGTCGCTGCCGGGTGTGGGGACGCTGTTCGCGCAAGGGGAGAAACTGTGACCAGTTACATCGGGCCGCTGGCTCAGGAGTCGACGCCGAGCATCATCGCCGACAAACTGCGCAAAGCCATCGGCCACGGGGAGTTCAAGCCCGGCTCTCAGGTCGTCGAGGCGGACCTGGCGCGCAAGCTCGGCGTCAGCCGGGGACCGCTCCGCGAGGGGATGCAGCGCCTGACCCAGGAGGGCCTGCTGGTCTCGATCCGCAACCGCGGGCTGTTCGTGATCGACATGACGCCGCGGGAGATTCGCGACATGTACTGCGCGCGGGAGGCGATCGAGCGGGCCGCGGCGTTGCTGATCCTCCGGGACGGCGACTTCGAGAGCGTCGGGCTGGACCTGCACGCGATCGCCGAACGGATGAAGCCGGTCCGCCACGATCCGGCCGCTGTCGGCGAGATCGACATCGCGTTCCACGAGTTCCTCGTGCAGGCGTCCGGCAGCCCGCGGCTGGTGCGGATGCACCGGACTCAGATCATCGAGACCCGGATGTGCATCCACGCGCTGGAGTCGACGTACACCGCCGCCGACAACCGCTACCTCGAGCACCGCCGGATCGCCGCGGCGATCCGCGACTGCGAGGTGGAGCGGGTCGACGAACTGCTGTCCGACCACATGGACGACGCCATCCAGCGCCTCACCGGCAAGTCACCTGCACCGGCCGGCAACCCCACCGCGCAAGCCACCACACCCGGCAAGTAGCCCCACCCAGCTATTCACCACGCCACGCCCACCCGTAGCCGCGGCGGGCAGGTCAGCACACCCACCCGTAGCCGCGGCGGGCAAGTCAGCACGCCGGGCCGGGGCGGCGGCTGGGTCAGTTGTCGACGGCGATGCCGATGTACTTCGTCTCCAGGAACTCGTCGATCCCGACCGCGCCGCCCTCGCGGCCGAGGCCGGACTGCTTGACCCCGCCGAACGGTGCGGCAGGGTTCGACACCACGCCCTGGTTGAGCCCGACCATCCCGGTCTCGATCGCCTCGGCGACCCGCAGCGCGCGCCGCAGGTCGTTCGTGAACACGTAGGCGACCAGCCCGTACTCCGTGTCGTTGGCGGCCCGCACCACCTCGTCCTCGGTGCTGAACGGGGTCAGCGGGGCGACCGGGCCGAAGATCTCCTGGTCCGCCATCGCCGCCTCCCGCGGTACGCCGGTGAGCACCGTCGGCGGGTAGAAGTACCCGTTGCCCGCGGCAACTTCTCCGCCGGTGAGCACGGTCGCGCCGCGGTCGACCGCGTCCGCGACCAGCGACCGCACCTTCTCCAGTCCGGCGGCGTCGATCAGCGGGCCGACGTTCACGTCCGGGTCGGTACCGCGGCCGACGGTCAGCGCGCCCATCCGCTCGGCGAGCCGGCGACCGAAGTCGTCGATCACCGAATCGTGGACAAAAATACGGTTGGCCGCCGTGCAGGCCTCGCCCATGTTCCGCATCTTCGCCGCGATCGCTCCGGTCACCGCCTCGTCCAGGTCCGCGTCCTCGAACACGATGAACGGCGCGTTGCCGCCGAGCTCGAGCGAGGTCCGCAGTACCTTCTCGGCGCACTGCTCCAGCAGGACGCGGCCGACCCTCGTCGAGCCGGTGAACGACAGCTTCCGCGCCAGCCCGGACCGGATCAGCGGCTCCATCACGCCGCCGGCGTCCATCGCGGTGACGCAGTTGACCGCGCCGGCCGGCAGACCGGCCTCGGCCAGGATCCCCATCAGGGCGAGCATCGACAGCGGCGTCTGGTGCGCGGGCTTGATGACACTCGTACAACCGGCCGCGATCGCCGGGCCGAGCTTGCGGGTGCCCATCGCCATCGGGAAGTTCCACGGCGTGATCAGCAGGCACGGGCCGACCGGCTGCTTGGTGATCAGGAACCGGGCGTTGCCGGCCGGCGCGGTCTGGTACCCGCCGTCGATCCGCAACGCCTCCCCGGAGAAGTGCCGGAAGAACTCGGCCGCGTACGCGATCTCGCCGCGCGCCTCCGCCAGCGGCTTGCCCATCTCCAGCGTCATCAGCAGCGCCAGCTCGTCGACCCGCTCCATCAGCAACTGGTACGCCGTCATCAGCAGGTCGGACCGGTCCCGGGGCGAGGTCCGGGCGAAGTCCGGCTGCGCGGCGACCGCCGCGTCGAGCGCGGCCCGGCCGTCGGCCGGGGACGCGTCGGCGACCGCGCAGAGCACCTCGCCGGTGGACGGATCGATGACGTCGAACGTCGTACCGCCGGTCGCGTCGAGCCATTTCCCGTCGATGAACAACCGCTTCTCGACGGCCCGGACCACGGTTGCCTCGTCCATCTGCGCCCCTTCACCGGCCTGAACAGCTGAGGTAGGATTGTCAACAATCTACCATTTGACGCGTGGAGGGAAGTCCGTGGCCGAGCTCTCGCAGATCCTGAAACAGGCGACCGGCGTGGTCGCCGCCCGCGGTACGGGCGTGCAGCTGTTCGACGAGGACGACCGCCGGTACCTGGACTTCACCGCCGGCATCGGTGTCACGTCGACCGGGCACTCCCACCCGCGCGTGGTCGCCGCCGCGCAGGAGCAGGTCGGCCGGATCATCCACGCGCAGTACACGACCGTCATGCACCGGCCGCTGCTGACCCTGGTCGACCGGCTCGGCGAGGTGCTCCCCCGGCACCTCGACCGGATGTTCTTCGCGAACTCCGGCAGCGAGGCGATCGAGGCCGCCCTGCGTCTCACCCGGCAGGCGACCGGCCGGCCGAACGTGATCGTGTTCCACGGCGGCTTCCACGGACGGACCGTCGCCGCCGCGTCGATGACGACGTCCGGCACCAAGTTCCGCTCCGGCTTCAGCCCGCTGATGGCGGGCGTCCACGTATCGCCGTTCCCGGACCCCGGCCACTTCGGCTGGCCGGTCGAGCAGGCGACGGAGTTCGCGCTCAAGCAGCTCGACTACGTACTGCAGACGTTGAGTTCGCCGGCCGACACCGCGGCGTTCGTCGTCGAGCCGGTGCTCGGCGAGGGCGGCTACGTCCCGGCCAACACGGAGTTCTTCGCCGGGCTCCGCGAACGCGCCGACGCGCACGGCATCCTGCTCGTGGTGGACGAAGTACAGACCGGCTTTGGGCGGACCGGGAAGTTCTGGGGCGGCGACCACTTCGGATCGCACCCGGACGTCCTGGTCACCGCGAAGGGCCTCGCGTCCGGGTTCCCGTTGTCCGGGATCGCCGCGTCGGCGGAGCTGATGGAGAAGGCCTGGCCGGGTTCGCAGGGCGGCACGTACGGCGCGAACGCGGTCGCCTGCGCCGCGGCCATCGCGACCCTCGACGTGATCAAGGACGAGGGGCTCGTGCAGAACTCGGCCGACCGCGGCGCGCAGCTGAAGCAGGCGCTGCAGCTGGTCGCGGACAAGCACGAGCAGATCACCGACGTTCGCGGACTCGGCCTGATGATCGGCAACGAGTTCCGGGACGCGGACGGCAAGCCCGACGCCGCAACCGCCACCGCCGTACAGCAGGAGGCCGCTCGCCGCGGACTGCTGCTGCTCACCTGCGGCGCCTGGGGCCAGGTCGTCCGGTTCATCCCGGCGCTGGTCGTCTCCCCCGACGAGGTCGACGAGGCCGCCGCCCTCTGGTCCGACGCGGTCTCCGCCGTGCTCGACTGACCGCGATCCTCGGCCCACCGCCCGGATCCCGCTCAAGCAAACGGCCCGCCTTTCCGGAAACAAACTCGCACTCTGCGGCGAATTGTTTCCGGAAAGGCGGGCCGACTGCTGGGTCAGGCCTTGGCGTGGGCCGGTTCGAGGGCCACCGGAGGCGGGGCGTCCTCGGTGCCCGGGATCTCGGTGCCGTTGATCGGGCACCGCGACGTCTCCGGGACCTTCGCCAGCGCGAGCGCACCGATCACGCAGGCCGCCATCATGTAGTACGCCGGGACCAGCGAGTCACCGGTCTTCGCGGTCAGCCAGTCGTTGACCGCGGGCGCCGTACCGCCGAACAGCGACGTCGACACGTTGTACGCGATCGCGAACCCGGCGTACCGGACGTGCGTCGGGAACATCGCCGGGAAGGTCGCCGAGATGGTCGCGAGCTGCGGCACGTAGAGCAGGCCGAGGACCGCGAACCCGACGATCGCGCCGAGCATGTTCGTCCCCATCAGCAGGAACATCGGTACGCCGAACACGAACAGCCCGGCCAGCGACGCCCACCACAACGGTTTTCGCCCGATCCGGTCCGACGCGCGGCCGGCGAACGGGACGAACACCATCATCGCCAGCATTCCGATGATCGGTACGATCAGCGACCTGTCCGAGCTCAGGCCGATCTGTTTCTCCAGGTACGTCGGCATGTAGGTGAGCAGCGTGTAGTTCACCACGTTCAGCGCGATCACCATGCCGCCGAGGCGCAGGATCGGCGCCCAGTAACCGGACAGCAGGTCCTTGAACTGGGTCGCGGTCTCCTCTTCCTTCTGGCCCTTCGCCTCGAGCTCCCGGAAGACCGGCGTGTCCTCCAGCCGGGACCGCAGGTAGACGCCGACCAGGCCGAGCGGCGCAGCCACCAGGAACGGCAGCCGCCAGCCCCACGAGTGCATCTGCTGGTCGCCGAGTACCAGCGAGAAGCCCAGCATCAGCAGCGCACCGAGCGAGAACCCGGACAGCGTGCCGAACTCAAGGAAGCTGCCGAGGAACCCGCGCTTGCGGCTCGGCGCGTACTCCGCCATGAAGGTCGCGGCGCCACCGTACTCGCCACCGGTCGAGAAGCCCTGGACCATCCGCAGCAGGACCAGCAGCACCGGCGCCCAGTACCCGATCGTGTGGAACGACGGGACGAGGCCGGCGCACAGAGTCGCTCCGGACATCATCAGGATCGTGATCGCCAGCACGTGCTTACGCCCGAGCCGGTCGCCGAGCGGGCCCCAGACCAGGCCGCCGAGCGGCCGGACCAGGAACGACACCGCGAACGTCATCAGCGCCAGCAGCGTCTGGCTCTGGGTGTCGCCGGGGAAGATCGCGGCCGAGATGTACGTCACGCCGTACGCGTAGATGCCGTAGTCGAACCACTCCGTGGCGTTACCGATCGCCGACGCGGCGATCGCCTTCCTCAGTACTTCTGGGGGTTGCTCCTTCTCGGTCGGCGACTCGGACATGCTGGATCTGCTACCCGGTGTACCACCGGGTGTGCTCACGGGCGGACGAGCCTGCGGCCGCTGGTGCGGATCCACTGGCGGCGGGGTGTCGGCGTCCACGATTTCCTCCTGTCGTCATACGGCCCCACCCGAGTGCCCACCCCACACGCAATCCACACGCCTCACGAGCGTCGAGTCGTAGTTTTGTTGACAATCCGAAGGTTAACCATGTGCATTCGTGAACCACAAGCACTCAAACCCACGTGCAGCAGCCCCGGCCGCCCGCCTCGTCCGGCGGCGTCCGGGGAGGTCCCTGGAGGGTGATCGGTCAGGGTCGGGCGAGGGCGGCGAGGCCCGCGGTGATGACCGTGATGCCGAACTCGAAGCGCTCGTCGCCGCTGGCACCGGCCGTCAGCGGCCCGGCGAGAGCCACGGTGAGGGGGAAGCGGTCGACCGGTTGGCTAGCGAGGTACGCACGGAGGTCGGCAACGAAAGCTTCGACGTCTTCGGCGGTCCAGTCGGAGGCACTCTGCACCGTCTCCTCGAAGGCGACCGCCGTGACGTAGAGCGGAATCAGGTCGGCCGCCCACGCGGCCGCCTGGTCCGGGAGATTGCCGGCCTTGAGCAAGGCGAGCATTCGCTCGGTGGTGCGAAGCGCCCGCTCCCCCGTCGGTACGGCGCCGATCGCGGCGCGGGCGACACCCGGATTCGCGCGCATCGTGCCGAGCATCGCTCGCATCAGGTCCTTGAGCTGCTCCTGCCAGCGAGCCGGGTCGACCGGGTCGTCGAAGGACAACTGGGCGTTGGCCCGTTCCACCAGGAGCTGGTCGAGCTCCCGCTTGTTCGCGACGTGGGCGTAGAGCGAGGCCGGGCCGGTCCGCAGCTCCTGGGCGACCTTGCGCATCGAGACGCCGTCGTACCCCTCCTTGCGCAGCAACTCCATGGCGGCGTCGACGATCCGGTCCCGGGTGAGCGGCGCCTTGCGCTCGCGAGCCGGCTTCGCGGGGGTGATCGGCTGCCACGGGGTGTGCGTCATGGGATCACTGTAGCGAACACCGTACTTGACGCGAACACCGTTCGCGAGTAGAACAGTGTTCGTTAACGAACACCGTTCGAAGAAGGGCCCACCGATGAGCACCACAGTTCACGACTCGCCGGCAGCAGCGGCGGGCGGAGGTACGACGTTCCGCTGGCGATGGGTCGTCCTCGCGACGATCCTGATCGCCGAGATCATGGATCTTGTCGACGCCACGATCGTCAACATCGCGGCGCCGTCGATCCGGGCCGAGCTCGGCGGGTCCGAGTCGGCGATGCAGTGGATGCTCGCCGGGTACACGCTGGCCTTCGCGATCGGGCTGATCACGTTCGGCCGGCTCGGGGACCTGGTCGGGCGGCGGCGGTTGTTCGTGATCGGGGCGCTCGGGTTCACGGTCGCGTCCGCGGTCTGCGGGCTGGCCGGGAGCCCCGAGGTCCTGATCGGCAGCCGGTTCGCGCAGGGATTGCTCGGTGCGGTGATGATCCCGCAGGGCTTCGCGATCCTGAAGTCGATCTTCCCGGCCGAGGAACTCGGCAAGGCGTTCGCGATGTTCGGACCGGTGATGGGGCTGTCTGCGGTGGCCGGCCCGATCCTGGCCGGTGTGCTGATCGACGCGAACTGGTTCGGCGCCGGCTGGCGGACGATCTTCTTCATCAACGTCCCGATCGGCATCGCCGCCCTGATCGGCGCGCTGCGGTTCATGCCCGAGGTCCGGACGCCCGGCGCGGCCCGGCTCGACGTACCCGGCGTGATCCTGGTCAGTCTGGCCTCGGGGATGCTGATCTATCCGCTCGTGCAGGGGCGCGAGCTCGGCTGGCCATTGTGGACAATCCTGTTGTTGACAGCGTCGTTCGTCGTGTTCGCGCTGTTCGGCCGCCGCGAGCGGCGGTCCGGCAACCCGGTCATCGACCCGTCGCTGTTCCGCAACCGCGGGTACCTCGCCGGCCTGGGCGTGATCACCACGTTCTTCCTCGCGATGAACGGCTTCCTGCTGGTGTTCAACCTGTTCACCCAGCTCGGCCTGCACTACAGCCC
>NZ_DASRVN010000129.1:0-20481 GCF_035655035.1 Kribbella sp.
AAACCGGCACAGCGGGTATCACCGGCTGACCGACAGCAAGGCGTCGGCGCGGGCCCGGGTGGCGTGGACGAGGCGGGCGTTCACCTCGTCGCTGCCCGTCGTCCGCGCCACCGCCTCGTCCGCACTGCGGCCGTGCCGGACATGCCGGGCGGTCAGCCGGTGCCGGCGTACCGCCGGGTCGACGTCGAGGAACCAGCACTCGTCCAGCAGTGTCCGGACCGTTGCCCAGGGCCCCTGATCGAGCAGCAGGTAGTTGCCTTCGGTCACCACCAGCCGGGCCTCGTCGGGTACGGCGAGGCCGGCGGCGATCGGCTCTTCGAGGTCCCGGTCGAACCGTGGCGCCCAGATGGTTCGCCCGGCCGGCTGCCGCAGCCGTCCGAGCAACGCGACGTACCCGTCCACGTCGAAGGTCTGCGGCGCGCCCTTGACCGGCACCAGTCCGAGTTCGGCCAGCATCGTCTGGGCGAGGTGGAAGCCGTCCATCGGCACCAGCGCCGCCGGATGACCCAAGGCAGTCAGGTTCCGGACGAGTCGTTCGGCGTACGTCGACTTGCCGGCGCCGGGTGATCCGGCGATGCCGAGGACGGACCGCCGCGTCCGCCGCAGGAGATCGACGGCACGGGCGAGGGCGGTGGTCTCGTCGTAGCGCGGACGACTCCGAACCGTCACCCTGACAGCTCCTGCTCGGCGTGGGCGGCCGGATCGGCCAAGGGCCGGCAGCCGCAGCTCTCCCGGTGCTCGATCTCGGCCGGCAGCCGTTCGATCCGGCGGGGTGCGAACGGGTCCTCCAGCCGCCGGAGCAGGAGCTGCACCGCTCGGGCGCCCATCGCGTGGAACGGTTGCGCCGCCGCGGTGAGGGCGGGGGACATCGCGCTGGCCCACTCGAAGTCGTCGAATGTCACCAGGGCGATGTCCTCGGGGATCCGCCGCCGGGTCTGCTTGAGCGCGAGCAGCGCCCCGATGGTCATCGCGTTGTTGGCACCGAAGATCGCGGTCGGCGGATCCGGCCGGTGCAGCAGCGAGATCACCCCGGCCCGGCCGCCGGTCACGGTCGAGTGGGCGTCGACGATCAGCTCGGGGTCGACCTCGATCCCGGCGGTCTCGTGCGCGCGCCGGTAGCCCCGCCGCCGCTCGTCCGTGGTGGACAGGCCCTCGAGACCGGCCAGCATGCCGATCCGGCGATGGCCGAGGTCGATCAGGTGCTCGACCAGGGCGGCGGCCACCGATTCGTTCTCGGTGCCGACCTGGTCGGCACGGATGTCGCTCATCCGGTCGACGAGCACGAACGGGGTGTTGTGCTTGCGCAACACCGGCAACGTTGTCTCCTTCCAGCCTGGCGTCGGCGCGATGACGACCGCCTCGACGTTGTGCGCGAGCAGGGTGGCGACCGCCTTGGCCTCGAGTTGGGTGTCGTCGTGGGTGTCGCAGAGCAGCAGCGCGAAGCCGGCCCGGCTCGCCTCCGACTCGACGCCGGCGATCAGGTCGCCGAAGTACGGGTTGGACGCGCCGGTGATGGCCAGCCCGAGCGCACGCCCGGACCGCTTCGGCACGATCGGCGCCGGCGGTGCGTAGTCGAGAGCCTCGAGCGCGTGCCGGACCCGTTCCCTGGTCTCCGGCGCGACGTACCGGGTGCCGTTCAGGACATGGGAGACGGTGCTGATCGACACCTCGGCCAGCTTGGCCACATCGACCAGCCGCGCACCGCGACGGGGGCCGGCCATGCGGGAATCGTCTCTGTCCGGAAACAACCACGCAATCCTTTGCGCAAATCATTCCCTGCTCATCTGAGCGGTTCTAGCTTGGCTGCACCCGCTCGGCCCGGATCGGTCGCGCAAACAGCTCAGGAAAGCAGGAGGTGCTCTGATGATGTTCACCGGATTCCGGCGGTCGGCCGCTGCCGCGGCCGCACTCGTGTGTGCCGGCGCCGTGGCGCTCAGCGCCTGTACGACGACCAAGACCTCGGGTCCCGGCTCGGGCTCGGGCTCTGGTGGCTCCGGCCCGGTCAAGGTCGGGCTCGTGACCAAGACCGAGACCAACCCGTACTTCGTCAAGCTCCGCGAGTCGGCGAAGGCCGCGGCCAAGGCCAAGGGCGGCACGCTGATCGCGCTGGCCGGCAAGTTCGACGGTGACAACGAAGGTCAGGTGACCGCGATCGAGAACCTGGTCCAGCAGGGCGTCAAGGGCATCCTGATCACGCCGAGCAACTCGGCCGGGGTGCTCGGTGCGATCAAGCAGGCACAGGACAAGGGCGTGGTGGTGATCGCCCTGGACACCCAGACCGAACCCGCCGACGCGGTCGCGGCGACGTACGCGACCAACAACGAGACCGCGGGCAAGCTGATCGGCCAGTACGTCAAGGCGCGGCTCGGCAGCACCAAGCCGCAGCTGGTGATGATGGATCTCGACCCGAGCGCCAGCGTCGGCAAACAGCGGCACAACGGATTCCTCGAAGGCATGGGCCTGCCGCTGAACACGCCGGACATCATCGGCAGCGCTCTCACCCAGGGCGACCAGACCAAGGCCCAGCAGGCGATGGAGAACCTGCTCCAGCGGGTCGGTGGCCAGGTCAACGCGGTGTACAACATCAACGAGCCGGCCGCCCGGGGCGCGTACCAGGCGCTCAAGGAGAAGGGCCTGACCGGCAAGGTGATCGTCGGCGGGATCGACGGCGGCTGCCAGGGCGTACAGAACGTGAAGGACGGTCAGTTCGTCGCCACCGTGATGCAGTTCCCGAAGAAGATGGCCGAGGACGGCGTGAACGCGGTCTTCGACTACGCGCAGACCGGCAAGAAGCCGTCCGGCTTCGTCGACACCGGCGCGACCCTGATCACCGACCACCCCGTGCCTGGTCTGGCGTCCAAGGACACCACCTGGGGCGCGCAGAACTGCTGGGGGTGATGATCGATGACTGCGGCAACGACCACCGCTGACACCGGCCGGCGCAGTGACTCGGTGCGGGCGCTGTTCGCGCGCAACCCGGTGCTCGGCCCGACCGCTGCTCTGCTGGTGGCGATCGTCTTCTTCTCCTTCGCCACCAGCACGTTCGCGAACATCGACAACTTCTCGTTCATCGTCCAGCAGTCGATCGTCGTCGGTACGCTGGCGCTCGGCCAGACCCTGGTGATCCTGACCAGCGGCATCGACCTCGCCAACGCCGCGATCGCGGTCTTCGGCACGCTGCTGATGACCCGCCTCGTCACCGGTCACCTGCCCAGCCCACTGGCGCTCGTGGTGTCGATCGTGGCCTGCGCCCTGGTGGCGACGCTGTCCGGCCTCCTGGTGAGCCGGATCAAGCTGCCGCCGTTCATCGTGACCCTGGGCATGCTTGCCGTGATGACGGCGATCACCAACCTGTACAGCAAGGGCACCACCTGGCCGGTGCCGAACGGACTGCTGACCTGGCTCGGTACGTCGCTGTACCTGTTCGGCCGGGTTCAGTTCACGATGGGCATGGTGCTCGCCGCGCTGCTGTTCGCGGTGGCCTGGTTCGTGCTGGCGAAGACCGCCTGGGGCCGGCACGTGTACGCCGTCGGCAACGAGCCGGAGGCGGCCCGCCTGACCGGTATCCACATCGACCGCACCTTGGTGAGCGTGTACGCCGTCGCCGGCATCATCTACGGGTTCGGGGCCTGGATGGCTCTCGGCCGGACGCCGACGGCCGATCCGAACGCCTACCAGACCGGGAACCTGGACAGCATCACCGCCGTGGTGATCGGCGGCACCAGCTTGTTCGGCGGTCGCGGTGGCGTCGTCGGCACGATCGTCGGCGCGCTGATCGTCGCCGTACTGCGCAGCGGCCTGACCCAGATGGGGATCGACTCGAACTACCAGAACCTGGCCACCGGCGTCCTGGTGATCGGCGCCGTGGCGTTCGACCAGGCAACGCGGAGGAGGAGCGCATGACCACGGAAACCGCCGTCCGGACGGCGATGCTGAGCGCACGCGGACTCGTCAAACGCTACGGTCATGTGACAGCGATCAACGGCGCCGACTTCGACCTGTACCCCGGCGAGGTGCTGGCGATCGTCGGTGACAACGGCGCCGGCAAGTCGAGCCTGATCAAGGCACTCACGGGTGCCCTGCAACCGGACGCCGGCAGCATCGAGCTCGACGGGCGGCCGGTGCAGTTCCACTCGCCGCTGGAAGCGCGGCGCAGCGGTATCGAGACGGTGTACCAGACGCTGGCGGTCGCACCCGCACTGGACATCACGACCAACCTGTTCCTGGGCCGGGAGATTCGCCGCGACGGACTGCTGGGCAAGCTGCGGATGCTGGATCGCAAGGCCATGCGCGTCGAGGCCCGCCACCAGCTCGACGCGCTCGGCATCGCCACGATCCAGGACATCACCCAACCGGTGGAGAGCCTGTCAGGTGGTCAGCGGCAGGCCGTCGCGGTGGCGCGGGCGGCGATGTTCGGCAGCAAGGTGGTGATCATGGACGAGCCCACCGCGGCCCTGGGCGTGCGCGAGACCGCGCACGTGCTCGAACTGATCAAGCGGATCAGCAATCGCGGCCTGCCGGTCGTGCTGATCTCGCACGACATGCCGGCCGTGTTCGAGGTCTCCGACCGGATCCACGTGCACCGGCTGGGCAAGCGGGTGGGGGTGGTCGATCCGCAGAAGGTGTCGATGAGCGACGTGGTGTCGTTCATCACCGGTGCGGAGGCGATCCCCGCCGAGGCCACGGACGACTGATCACCGTCAGCGCGCGATAGCCGCCGTACGGGCCTCGGTCACCGCGATCAGGTCGGCGGGAGAGAGGCCGATGTCGAGACCGCGCCGGCCGCCGGACACGTAGACGGTCGGGTGGTCGGCGGCGGTGCTGTCGACGACCGTGGGCAGTGCGCGCTTCTGGCCGATCGGGCTGATGCCGCCGACGACGTACCCGGTGCTGCGTTCGGCGGCGGCCGGGTCGGCCATCACCGCCTTCTTCCCGCCGGCCGCGGCCGCGATCGCCTTCAGGTCGAGCTGCTTGCCGACCGGTACGACGCCGACCGTGAGCTTCCCGTCCACCTCGACGAGCAGCGTCTTGAACACCTGCTCCCGCGCCAGCCCGAGCGCCTCGGCGGCCTCCAGCCCGTACGACTTCGCCGCCGGGTCGTGCTCGTACGCGTGCGTCGTGAACTCGACCTTCGCCTTGGCCAGCGCCACCGTCGCCGGCGTCCCCTGACCCTGTTTCGCCTTAGCCACGGCTCGACTGTACGAGACGCACACAGCAGTACCCGGGCGCGGGTGCGAGCTCCGCCTCGTACGCCACCCCAAGCCCCGCGACCACCCCGGCCACCAGGTGCAGGTTCATCCCACACACCAGCTGCGGATGCTCCTTCACCAATCGCCGAAACGGACAGTTCACCAACCTGATCCCACTCTCAACTCCGCGAGGCTCGAACCCCGCCTCCTCAAGCACCCGAACCAAGGTCTCCTCCCCACCATCGCCGGCTGCTGCGCCTCCTTCTCCGTCACCATCGCCGGCGGACGTGGCGGCGAGCGATCGGCCGTACTCGTGGGCGCGGTGGTTGGCGGCTTCGCGGGGGGAGATGCCGGACGTCTCGGCGTCCTGGATCGCGGCCGCGAGTAGTTGGCCGGCGACGGCGTACTGGCGTTCGGGGAGGGTGATCTCGATTTCGCGGGCGGAGCGGTGGTACAGCTTCGCGGGGCGACCGGCGCCGGGGCCGGTCCGGCCGGTACGGCGTTCGTAGCAGGTTTCGAGCAGGCCCTCCTCGGTGAGCCGGTCGAGGTGGAACGCCGCCGTCGTCCGCGGGATCCCGAGCGCGCTCGCGGCGTCGTCGCGGCTGACCGGCTCGGCGTGCGCGACGACGTACTCGTAGAGCCGGCGCCGGGTCGGCTCCTCGAGTACGGCGACCGCCTGGACGTCGGCATCGCGCAAGGTGTCCCGCGAGGTGTCCACGGAATGATTCTATCGACAACTTCGGTTGATCAAACAGTATGATGGCAGTTCGCTGATACCTCAGGGAGTGTGCAGATGGCGATCTCGGCCGACCTCGAGTCCGTCCCCCTCCATATCGTGGCCCGCCGCGAGCAGATCGACCTGCCGGCCGCGGAGCGTGCCGTCGCGGACCTGCTGACCGCCCTCGGGCGCGACCCGCAGAGCGCGCACCTCGCGGACACCCCGCGCCGGGTCGCGAACGCGTACGCCGAGATGCTCACGCCGCGCGAGTTCGAGCTCACCACGTTCCCGAACGACGAGGGGTACGACGAGCTCGTGCTGGCCAAGGACATCCCGGTGCAGTCGTTGTGCGAGCACCACCTGCTGCCGTTCCAGGGCGTGGCGCACGTCGGGTACCTGCCCGGCGACCGGATCCTCGGGCTGTCCAAGCTGGCCCGGGTGGTGGAGCTGTTCGCGCGTGACTTCCAGGTGCAGGAGCGGCTGACCAAGCAGGTCGCGGACTGGCTGCAGGACCATCTGGACCCGAAGGGCGTCGGCGTCGTGATCGAGGCCGAGCATCAGTGCATGTCGCTGCGCGGCGTCCGGGCGACCGGCTCGCGGACGGTCACGTCGGCCCTGCACGGCACGCTGCGGGAGAGCCCCAGCTCCCGCGCGGAGTTCTTCGCCCTGACCGGCCTCACCCCGTAAATCAGGCGGTCAGCCGAAGATCCGTGGAGTTCAGGCCGAGGCGACGGCCGGGGTGTTGTGGTGCGTGCGGCGGCCGGTGGCGAGGATGTGCGCGACCTCGCCGGGCAGCAGATCGGTACCCGGGACGGGTTCCATCTCGGAGACGTCCAGCCAGCGCACCACGGTGGCACCGTGATGGCCGTGGACGGCGAGGATGGAGTCCAGGTCCGGCCAGACGGCCGTCGAGGGGTTCGCGCCGTGCCAGCGCAAGGCGACCGAGCCGTCGGTGAAGACACAGCCTTCGGCGACGACGCCGGTCCCGGAGACCCCGCTGATGTCGGCGTAACGGACGAGTTCGAACGTCTGGGGTTTCACCGGCGACACCCCGTGTGGCGTGTGAGAGCTGCCATGATCCTTTCCCCGTAGTC
The DNA here is from genome assembly GCF_035655035.1 of Kribbella sp. Lineage (GTDB taxonomy): Bacteria > Actinomycetota > Actinomycetes > Propionibacteriales > Kribbellaceae > Kribbella. The sequence continues at coordinate 7,002 of NZ_DASRVN010000129.1, forward strand.
GTGGCGTGGGTGGGCTCTCGCCACAAACCGGGGACGTGTACCGAGTGTCAGCGGGGAAGAACGGTCTGTAGCGACTCTTCTTCTGGTTCTCAAGCTAGAACCAAACCCCCGGAACGCGCCAGACCCTAAACCCGCGTGTCTTGATCCGCGACACGTGATCGAATACGTCAGGTGTTCCTGACGCTTGGTACCGATCTTTCCGGAGTGGACGCTCCTGCGAGCGATTTCGGGTTTCTGTTGCACAAGAACCCGGCGCGGCTGCAGGCGATCGACGTGACCGGCGGATCGGCCCATGTGTTCTACCCGGAGGCGACGGCGGAGCGCTGTACCGCCGCGGTCCTGCTGGAGATCGACCCGATCGGCCTGGTGAAGGCCGGCCGCGGAAAGGCGACCGAGGGCTTCACGCTCGGCCAGTACGTGAACGACCGTCCGTACGCGGCCTCCAGCCTGCTCGCGGTCGCGCTCGGGAAACTCTTCCGTACGGCGATGAACGGCCGCTGCGACGCCCGCCCGGAACTCGCCGCGCGGACGATCCCGCTGGACGTGCACGTACCGGCGCTGCCCTGCAACGGCGGTACCGCGCTCGCGCAGCGGCTGTTCGGCCCGCTCGGCTGGACCGTGGACGCGCGGCCGGTGCCGCTCGACCCGGAGATTCCCGCGTGGGGTGACTCGCGGTACGTCGACCTGCGGCTGACCGGCGTACTGCGGCTGGCCGACGCGCTGAACCACCTGTACGTGATGCTCCCGGTGCTCGACGACGCCAAGCACTACTGGGTCGGGTCGGACGAGGTCGACAAGCTCGTCCGGGCCGGGGAGGGCTGGCTGGCGACGCATCCGGAGAAGGAGCTGATCTCGCGGCGCTACCTCGCGCACCGGCGCTACCTGGCCGACGCCGCGCTGGAGCGACTGGTCGAGGCCGACGGCCTGCAGCTCGCGGACGAGAGCCCGGAGGAGGACGTCGCGGAAAGCTTCGGCGAGGGCACGGCAGGGGGTTCGGGCGAGGCGGTGGGCGGTTCGGTCGAGGGTGCGGCGGAGGGCTCGGGTGTGCGTTCGGCGTCGCTGGGCGGCGGGCGGTCGGTGTCGTTGGCGGTTGAGCGGCGGGCGGCGGTGGCCGGCGTACTGCGGGAGCTCGGGGCGCGGCGGATCGCGGACATCGGGTGTGGCGAGGGTGCGCTGGTCGGCGAACTGCTCAAGGACCCGATGGTCGGCGAACTGATCGCGACGGACGTGTCGGTGCGTGCACTGCTCGCCGCGAAACGCCGGCTGCACTACGACGATCTGCCCGACCGGCAGCGCGACCGCCTGAAGTTCCTGCAGTCGTCGGTGACGTACGCCGACGAACGCCTGGCCGGCCTGGACGCCGTCGTACTGATGGAGGTCGTCGAACACGTCGACCCACCACGCCTGCCGGCGCTCGCCCACTCCGTCTTCCACGCAGCCCGCCCGGCCGCGGCCGTCGTCACCACCCCGAACAGTGAGTACAACGTGCGCTTCCCGTCCCTCCCCGCCGGCAGGTTCCGGCACCCGGACCACCGCTTCGAGTGGACCCGCGCCGAATTCCGCGCCTGGTCGACCAAGACCGCCACCCGCTACGGCTACGAGGTCGAATTCCGCCCCGTCGGCCCCGAAGACCCCGAAGTCGGCCCCCCAACCCAACTGGCCCTCTTCACCCGCTCCACCTCCGCGGCGGACCCGCGTGCTCCTCGCCCCACCTCCGCGGCGGACCCGCGTGCTCCTCGCCCCACCTCCGCGGTGGACCCGCGTGCCTCTCTCCCCGCCCGCGCGGCGGAGCCGCGGGGGCTGGATGGGGTGGTGGAGTGATGGCTGAGCTGCAGATTCCCAGCCTCTGTCTTGTAGTGCTCGTGGGGGCCAGCGGGTCTGGTAAGAGCACGTTCGCGCGGAAGCACTTTCGGGGGACCGAGGTGATCTCGAGTGACTTCTGCCGGGGGCTGGTGTCCGACGACGAGAACGACCAGGCGGCCACCAAGGACGCCTTCGAGGTGCTGCACTTCATCGCGGGGAAGCGCCTCGCCGCCGGGCGGCTGACCGTGATCGACGCGACCAACGTCCAGCCGGATGCCCGCAAGGAGCTCGTGAACCTGGCGCGCGAGTACGACGTACTCCCGGTCGCGATCGTCCTCGATCCACCCGAGCGCGTCTGCATCGAGCGCAACGAGCAACGCGCCGACCGGCAGTTCGGCAGCAAGGTCGTCGTCCGGCAGCGCTCGCAGCTCAAGCGCGGGCTACGCAGCCTGAAACGCGAGGGTTTCCGCACCGTCCACGTCCTCAACAGCGTCGAAGAGATCGATGCCGTGAGCATCGAACGCACCCGGCTGTACAACGACCTCACCGACCGGACCGGCCCGTTCGACATCATCGGCGACGTGCACGGCTGCCGCCCCGAGCTCGAACGGCTGCTCACCGACCTCGGCTACACGCTGACCCGCGACGACCAGGGCCGCCCGGTCGACGCGGTACACCCGGACCGCCGCGCGGTGTTCGTCGGCGACCTGGTCGACCGCGGCCCGGACACCCCCGGCGTACTGCGGCTCGTCATGGGAATGGTTGCGCAGGGCAACGCGTACTGCGTCCCCGGCAACCACGAGGACAAGCTGCTGCGCGCGCTCCGCGGCAAGAACGTGAAGATCAGCCACGGCCTCGAGACGACGCTGGAGCAGCTCGCCGCGGAGCCGGCCGAGTTCCGGGACGAGGTCGCGACGTTCATCGACGGCCTGATCTCGCACTACGTGTTCGACGCCGGCAAGCTGGTCGTCTCGCACGCCGGCCTGGTCGAGCGGATGCACGGCCGTACTTCGGGACGCGTCCGCTCGTTCTGCCTGTACGGCGAGACGACCGGCGAGACCGACGAGTTCGGGCTGCCGGTGCGCTACCCGTGGGCGAACGACTACCGCGGCCGCGCGATGGTCGTCTACGGGCACACGCCGACGCCGGAGCCGGAGTGGATCAACAACACGATCTGCCTGGACACGGGCTGCGTGTTCGGTGGTTCGCTGACCGCGCTGCGCTACCCGGAGCGGGAGCTGGTGTCGGTACCGGCTGCCGAGGAGTACTACGCGCCCGCGAAACCGTTGCATGTGGCAACGGCGCCGGAGCGCGAACCCGACGTACTCGAACTCACCGACGTGACCGGTCGCCGGGTGATCGAGACCGCGACGCACGGCCGGCTGAGTGTCCGCGCCGAGCAGGCCGGTGCGGCGCTCGAGGTGATGAGCCGGTTCGCGATCGACCCGCGGTTCCTGCTGTACCTGCCGCCTACGATGAGCCCGGTCGCGACGTCGCCGGAGCCGGGGCTGCTGGAGCACCCGCGGCAGGCGTTCGAGACGTACCGCGGGCAGGGCGTCACGGCGCTGGTGTGCGAGGAGAAGCACATGGGTTCGCGGGCGGTCGTGCTGCTGACCCGTGACGACGACGTGGCGGAGCAGCGGTTCGGGCTGGCCGGTCGCGGCGCGATCCACACGCGTACGGGGCGGTCGTTCTTCGGTGCGGAGCTGACCGACGAACTGCTGCTGCGGCTGCGCGCGGTCGCCTCGGCCGCGGGTGTCTTCGACGAGCTGGACACGTCGTGGCTGCTGCTGGACGCCGAGTTGCTGCCGTGGAGCGCGAAGGCCGAGGACCTGCTCCGGAACCAGTACGCCGCCGTCGGCGCGGCCGCCCGTACGTCGTTGCCCGCCGCAACTGCTGCACTGCGGTCGGCGCGCGACGCCGGGCTGGACGTGGGCGAACTGCTCGCGGCGGTAGAGCAGCGTACGGACAACGCGGAGCGGTTCACGGCGGCGTACCGGCGGTACTGCTGGCCGACGGACGGGCTGGACGGCGTCCGGCTGGCGCCGTTCCAGGTGCTCGCATCCGAGGGGGCGACGTACCACGAGCGGCCGCACCGGTGGCACCTCGACCTCGCGGACCGGATGGTTGCCGCAGGCCCGGAACTGGTCACGCCGACGCGGCGGCTGTACGTCGACGCCGGCAACTGGGACGCCGGCGTCGCGTGGTGGGAGGAGCTGACCGGCGCCGGGGGAGAGGGAATGGTGGTGAAGCCGGCCGCGAACCTGACGCGGACGGCGAAGGGCCTCGCGCAGCCCGGGCTGAAGGTCCGCGGGCAGGAGTACCTGCGGCTGATCTACGGACCGGACTACACCGAGCCGGCGAACTTCACCCGCCTCCGCGACCGGAACCTCGGCCACAAACGCTCGCTCGCTCTGCGCGAGTACGCCCTCGGCCTGGAATCCCTCGACCGCGCCGCCCGCGGCGAGCCGCTGTGGCGCATCCACGAGTGCGTCTTCGCCGTGCTGGCCCTCGAATCGGAGCCCGTCGACCCGCGACTCTGAGCCAGGCCTCGGCTACCGGCGCGCGGGGCGGTTGGTTTCCGGCGTGTAAACGTCTTCCGCCAGGGGTTGGCAAGGTGTGACATTGCACTTAAGGTCTGTGCAATGTCACACGGTACAGAGGTTGAGGTCGAGCTGACCGGTGGGCTGCTGCACGACTGGCAGCGGCGGAACCGGGTGGCGACGATCCCGCACGCGATCGCGGAGCTGCGGAAGGCGGGGAACCTGGAGAACCTCCGGCGGCTGACGGATCCGTCGGTCGGGGCGTATCGCGGGCGGTACCCGTTCCTGGACACGGACCTGTACAAGACGCTGGAGGGGCTCGCGTACGAGGTCGGCCGCGAGGACGCGCCGGCCGGTGCACTGGAGTTCTACGACGAGGTCGTCGTACTGCTCGAAGCGGCCCAGGCGGACGACGGCTACCTGAACTCGTACTTCCAGGACCCGGATCAGCCGAAGCAGCCGTGGTCCGACCTCGGCTGGGGGCACGAGCTGTACAACCTGGGCCACCTGATCCAGGCGGCCGTGGCGGCCCATCGTCAACTGTCGGATCGCAGATTGTTGACAATCGCCCGGCGGTTCGCGGATCTCGTCGTCCGCAAGTACGGCGTGGACGGCGAGCAGGTCGTCGACGGTCATCCCGAGGTGGAGATGGCGCTGGTCGAGCTTTATCGTGAAACCGGCGAGGTCGCGTACCTGACGCAGGCGCAGCTGTTCGTCGACCGGCGCGGGCAGGGGAAGCTCAAGCACACGATCTTCCCGGGGGAGTACTTCCAGGACCACGTGCCGTTCCGGGAGCTGCCGTCGGTCACCGGGCACGCCGTACGGATGGCGTACCTCGCCGCCGGCGCGGCCGACGTACACCTGGAGACCGGCGACCCGACGCTGCTCGCGGCGCTGGAGCGGCTGTGGGACGACATGGTCGCGACGAAGCTGTACCTCACCGGCGGACTCGGCAGCCGGCATTCCGACGAGGCGATCGGCGACCGGTACGAGCTGCCCTCGGAGCGGGCGTACGCCGAGACGTGCGCGGCGATCGCGACGATGCAGTGGGCGTGGCGGATGTTCCGCGCGACGGGCAAGGCGTCGTACCTCGACGTGTACGAGACCGTGCTGCACAACGCTTACGCGGTAGGGCTTTCGGCCGACGGTACGGCGTTCTTCTACGACAACCCGCTGCAGCGCCGCCCCGATCACGAGCAGCGCTCCGGTGCCGAGGACGGCGGCGAACTCCTGCGCCGCTCCTGGTTCGGCTGCCCGTGCTGCCCGCCGAACATCATCCGCTGGATGTCCGAACTCCAGGACCACGTCGCGATGGTCCGAGACGACACCCTGTACGTCGGCATCTACACCACCGCCCACATCACCACCGAGGACCTCACCGTCCGCATCACCACCGACTACCCGTGGGACGGCGAAGTCACCCTCACCATCGAGGACGCCCCACCAGAAGAACGCACGATCGCCCTCCGCATCCCGCGCTGGTCGGCCGGAGCAACCCTCACCCTCACCAACCAGACCCAACCGCCCGAGCCGGGTGACGACGGGTGGGTTCGTGTTCGGCGGGCATTCGAGGCTGGGGATGTCATCCGGCTGACGTTGCCGATGGCACCCAGGGCGCACGCAGCTCATCCGTCCGTGGATGCGGCGCGTGGAGCGATTGCTGTTGCTCGGGGCCCGCTTGTCTATTGCGTTGAGCAACAAGATGTCGAAGCGCCGGTGGACGACCTGCTGTTGTCGCCGGCAGCTGTCGCCGCGGCGGTGGCGCGGGTGCAGGACGAGCACGTCGTACTCGAACTGACCGCGGGCGTCGCCCCGCCGGCGGCGCCGGAGCTGTACCCGGTGATCACCGAAACGCCCAGGGAATCCGCCTCGCGGCTCGTCCCGGTGCCGCTCGTGCCGTACTTCCTGTGGGGAAACCGTCAGCCCCTGGCCATGCGTGTGTGGCTGCGAACCGAGAGAGAAGACTGATGAAGAGAACCTCGAAGCTGGTCGGGCTCGTGGCGGCTGCCGCGCTGGCCCTCACCGCGTGTGGCGGCGGTGCGTCCGGGACCAACGGCGCGTCCGAAGGTCCAGGCGCCAAGGCGGTGCGGGGCGGTACGTTGCAGGTGCTCGCGAACGCGGCGTTCTCGCACCTCGACCCGGCCCGCGGGTTCGACGGCGGCGTGAACAACTTCTACCGGCTGATCTACCGGACGCTCACCACCCAGGGCGCGGCGCCGGGCGCGGACGGCACGAAGATCGTCGCCGACCTCGCCACCGACACCGGCAAGCCGACCGACGGCGGCAAGACCTGGACGTTCACGCTGAAGGACGGCCTGTTCTTCGAGACCGGCGCGCCGATCACCAGCGCGGACCTGAAGTGGGGCGTGGAGCGCGCCTGGGACCCGGAGATCGGCATCGGCTCGCCGTACGCGAAGCAGCTGATCGAGGCGCCCGCGTCGTACCAGGGCCCGTACAAGTCCGGCGAATTGTCAACAATCCAGACACCGGACGCGAAGACGATCGTCTTCCACCTGAAGAAGCCGTTCGCGGACTTCGGCAGCGTGGTCGCGCAGAACACCTTCACGCCGGTACCGAAGGGCCAGGGCGCGGGTAATGCCCTGGACAGCAAGCCGATCGCCTCCGGCCCGTACAAGCTCGCCGACTACAAGCCGGGCGCCTCGCTGAAGCTGGTCCGCAACGACAAGTGGGACAAGAAGACCGACGACGTCCGGACCGCGAACCCGGACGTGTTCCAGTGGACGTTCGGCCTGGACCCGGCGACGATCGACGAGCGGATGATCGCCGGCCAGGGCACCGACGCGGACGCGATCGCGGGTACCGTGCAGGCCGCCACCGTCGCCCGGATGCAGACGCCGCAGCTCAAGCAGCGGACGATGACCGGCATCAACGGCTGTACGACGTACATGGGGCTGAACACCACGAAGAAGCCGCTGGACAACGTGAAGGTCCGGCAGGCGATCAACCTCGCGGTGAACAAGCAGACCGTCCGGGACGCGGACGGCGGATCGGCCCTGGCCGAGATCGGTACCAGCATCCAGCCGCCGACGATCACGGGCCGGGTGGACTACGACCCGTACCCGAGCCCGGACCACAAGGGTGACCCCGACGCCGCCCGCAAACTGCTCACCGAGGCGGGGTTCGCGAGCGGCTTCACGATGACGCTCGACACCCGCGCGCAGCCGAAGATGCAGGCCATGGCGGTCGCGATCCAGCAGGCGCTCGAGCCGCTGAAGATCACCGTGAAGATCAACACGATCGACACCGCGACGTACTACGAGGTGATCGGTACGACGTCCCAGCAGCACGACGCCGCGATCACCGGGTGGTGCCCGGACTGGCCGTCCGGCGCGACCTTCCTGCCGCCGCTGTTCGACGGCCGCAACATCACCCCGAAGGGCAACACCAACCTGTCGCAGCTGAACGACCCGGCCGTGAACGCGAAGATCGACGAGATCTCCAAGCTCACCGACGTGACCGCCGCGAACAAGGCGTACGGCGAGCTGGACAAGCAGATCATGGAGCTGGCGCCGGTCGTCCCGCTGCTCTACGAGAAGGTCCTGATGCTTGTCGGCGGCAACATTGGTGGCGCCTACCTTCATGACGGGTTCTCGGGCGGTATCGACCTGGTGTCCGTCGGCCTGAAGGACGCGAGCAAGTGACAACCGGCCCGACCCTCGCCGAGGTCGAGGAGGTGGGACCGGCGGCTCCGGCCGCCGGGCCGCCGGCCTCGGGCAAGCGGCTGCTCACCACGATCACCCGGGACAAGGGCGCGCTGGCCTGCCTGGTGTTCCTGGCGATCGTGGTGCTGATGGCGATCGCCGCGCCGCTGATCACGAAGCTCAGCGGCTGGGGGCCGTACCAGTTCGACTCCGCGGCGATCAACTCCGACCTGGGCGGGCTGCCGCACGGCGCGCTCGGCGGGATCAGCGGGTCGCACTGGTTCGGTGTCGAGCCGCAGAACGGGCGCGACCTGTTCGCCCGGATCGTGTACGGGGCGCGGGTATCGATAACAATCTCCTTGTCGGCAACCCTGCTGACCGGTGTCCTCGGCGTGGTGCTCGGGATGCTGGCCGGGTTCTACCGCGGCTGGGTCGACCAGGTGATCTCCCGGCTGATGGACTTCCTGATGGCGTTCCCGGCGCTGATCTTCATGATCGCGATCCTGTCCTCGCTGCCGTCCGGGAACCGGCCGGTGCTGCTGGTCGTGGTGATCAGCGCGTTCGGCTGGCCGTACCTGGCCCGGGTGATCCGCGGCCAGACGATGACGCTGGCGAACCGCGAGTTCGTCGAGGCGGCCCGGGCGTCCGGGGCGAAGGACACCCAGGTGGTGTTTCGGGAGATCCTGCCGAACCTGCGCGGCTCGATCGTCGTGATGACCACGCTCGCGATCCCGGGCTACATCGGCACCGAGGCGGGTCTGTCGTTCCTCGGCGTCGGGGTCTCGCCGCCGACCGCGTCCTGGGGCCAGATGATCGCGAGCTCGGTGAGCTGGTACTCGGTGGACCCGATGTTCTTCGTGATCCCGGGCGCGTTCCTGTTCCTGACGGTGCTTTCGCTGACCGTGCTCGGCGACAAGATCCGCACGCTCATCGACCAAGGGGAGGCGGCATGACACGCTACGTCCTCGGCAGGCTCGGCGGCGTCGTACTGATCCTGCTCGCCGTCTGCCTGTTCACGTACCTGATCTTCTTCGAGCTGTCGCCGGATCCCGCGGTGATGATCTGCGGCAAGACGTGTACGCCGGAGCGCATCGACTCGATCCGCCACGTGCTCGGGCTGAACCAGCCGCTCCTGACCCAGTTCTGGGAGTTCCTGAGCGGGATCTTCGTCGGTCGCGACTACGGTTCGGTGCACTGCTCGGCGCCGTGTCTCGGGTACAGCTTCCAGACCAACGAGTCGGTGTGGAGCATGATCACCGCCCGGCTTCCCGTCAGCGTGACGGTCGCGGTCGGTGCCGCGGTGCTGTGGCTGCTCGCGGGGGTGATCGGCGGTCTGATCAGTGCGGTCAAGCAGGGCACCTGGTGGGACCGTTCGGCGATGGCACTCGCGCTCGGCGGCGTCAGTGTGCCGAACTACGTGCTCGCGCTCGTCCTGCAGTACGTCCTCGTGGTGAAGCTGCAGGTACTGCCGTTCCCGTCAGTCGTGTCTTTTGTTGACAATCCTATTGTCTGGTTCGAGTCGTACCTGATGCCCTGGGTGGTGCTGGCCGTCGGCTATGCCTGTCTGTACGCCCGGTTGACCCGGAGCAACGTCATCGACACGTTGTCGGAGAACTACTTCCGGACCGCGCGAGCCAAGGGCCTGAGCGGCGCGCTGATCATGCGCCGGCACGCGCTCCGGCCCGCGCTGACGCCGATCACCACGATCTTCGGGATGGACTTCGCCGGCCTGCTCGGCGGCGCGCTGATCACCGAGACCGTGTTCGGCCTGAACGGGATCGGCAAGATGGCGGCCGACTCGATCGCCAAGAACGACCAGCCGGTGATCATGGCGGTAACCCTGCTGGCCGCGTTCTTCGTTGTCATCGGCAACGTCGTCGTCGACCTGCTCTACACCGCCCTCGACCCGCGGGTTCGGGTGGTGGCTTCGTGAGTGACGAATTGTTCATTGTTGACAATCTGACGGTCACCCTGCCGACCAGCCGTGGGCCGGTGGACGTGGTGAAGAACGTGTCGTTCTCGGTCGGGCGGGACGAGACGGTGGGCATCGTCGGCGAGTCCGGGTCGGGCAAGTCGATGACCGCGCTCGCGGTTCTCGGGCTGCTGCCACGTGGCGCCCGTACGTCGGGCAGCGTGCGGCTCGACGGCGCCGAACTGCTCGGGCGGACCGACCGCGAGCTCCGATCGGTGCGTGGCAACGCGATCTCGATGGTGTTCCAGGACCCGCTGTCGTCGCTGAATCCCTACTACACCGTCGGACTGCAGATCGAGGAGATGTACCGGGCGCATCGCGGTGGATCGCGACGCGCGGCCCGGCAGGTCGCGACCGAGGCGCTGGACCGGGTCGGGATCCCGGACCCGGGACGCCGGGTGGACCACTACCCGCACCAGTTCTCCGGCGGCCAGCGGCAACGGGTGATGATCGCGATGGCGCTGTGCTGTTCGCCGTCGCTGCTGATCGCCGACGAGCCGACGACCGCGCTCGACGTCACCGTGCAGGCGCAGATCCTGGAGCTGCTGGACGAGCTCCAGACCTCGACCGGTACCGGGATGATCTTCATCACCCACGACCTCGCGGTGATCAGCTCGATCGCCCAGCGGGTGCTGGTGATGCAGTCCGGGGACCCGGTCGAGTACGGGACCGCGGAGCAGGTGTTCTCGGACCCGCGGCACGAGTACACCCGGATGCTGCTGGACGCCGTACCCAGAATCGATGACGGGATCGACGACGAGGTGGCACTGTGACGTTGCTCGAAGTACGCGGTGTGACCAAGGAGTTCGTCACCCGGGGCGAGGGCGCGAGGGCGCGGAAGTCGGTGTTCACCGCGGTGGACGACGTGAGCTTCGAGGTCGAGCTGGGCGAGACGCTAGCGATCGTCGGCGAGTCCGGCAGCGGGAAGTCCACCACGGCGCGGATCGCGGCCCGGTTGCTGGAGCCCACCAAGGGCACGGTCGTGTTCGACGGTCAGGACGTGACCCGGGCCCAGGGCAAGGATCTCGCGAAGTTCCGGAACGACGTGCAGGTGGTGTTCCAGGACCCGTTCTCGTCGCTGAACCCGCGGTATACCGTCGAGCGGATCATCACCGCGCCGCTGACGTACCAGGGCATCACGCCGGCCACCTCGAAGCGGGCGTTCGCGCAGGAGCTGATGGAGCGGGTCGGGCTGAACCCGGACCACTGCCGCCGGTACCCGGCGCAGTTCTCCGGTGGCCAGGCGCAACGGATCGGTATCGCTCGCGCCCTGGCCGTGAACCCGAAGCTGGTCATCTGCGACGAAGCGGTGTCGGCGCTCGACGTGTCGATCCAGGCGCAGGTGCTGGAGCTGCTGATGCGGTTGCAGCGGGAGAGCGGGTTCAGCTACATCTTCATCGCCCACGACCTCGCGGTCGTTCGCCAGATCTCGCAGCGCGTCGCGGTGATGAACCGGGGCAGAATCGTGGAGCTGGGGTCGCGGGAACAGGTGTTCGGCGAGCCACGCGATTCCTATACCAAGACGTTGCTGGCGGCCGTACCGCGGATCAATCCCGAGTGGGACGCCAGACGCAGGCAGAAAGAGGCGAGATGACCAGCTACACAATTCCCCGGATGCACGTACGGGAGCACACTGTCGACGTCCCCTTGGACTGGGAGGAGCCGGGGGAGCCGATCAGCCTGTTCGCCCGGGAGCTGGTTGATCCCACCCGGAAGGACGAGGAGCTGCCCGTCCTGCTGTACCTGCAGGGTGGGCCTGGCGGAAAGGGCCCGCGGCCGGTCAGTGCGTCCGGGTGGATCGCGCAGGCGCTGAAGACGCATCGGGTCGTGCTGATGGACCAGCGCGGTACCGGCCGCAGTACGCCGGTCAGCGCCCGGCGGATGGCGGCGATGACCGCCGAGGAAGGTGCGGCGTACCTCGCGCACTTCCGGGCGGACTCGATCGTCGCGGACGCGGAGCACCTGCGGAAGGCCGTGTTCGGCGGCAAGCGCTGGTCGACGCTCGGCCAGAGCTACGGCGGCTTCCTGACCCTCACCTACCTGTCGAGGGCGAGCGAGGGCCTGTCGGCCTGCTACGTCACCGGCGGCCTCGCGTCGATCGACCCGTCGGCGGCCGAGGTCTACCGGCGGACGTATCCACGGGTCGCGGCGAAGAACCGTGAGTTCTACCGGAGGTACCCGCACAACGTCGAGCGGGTCGGCCGGATCGCGGACCGGCTCGCGGCCGACGACGTACGGCTGCCGGACGGCGACCGGTTGACCGTACGCCGGTTGCAGTCGCTCGGGATCGACTTCGGGATGCAGCCCGGGTACGAGCGGATCCACTGGCTGCTCGACGAGGCGTTCGACGGCGACGAGCTGTCCGACACGTTCCTCGGCCAGGTCCAGGCGCAGTCGTCGTACCTCGGGAATCCGTTGTTCGCGGCGCTCCAGGAGAGCATCTACGGATCCGGTGACGGCGCGACCGGTTGGGCCGCCGAGGCGGAGCGGGCGCTGCGTCCGGAGTTCGCCGAGGACGCCCGCCCGCTGCTGTTCACCGGCGAGATGATGTATCCCTGGATGTTCGCCGAGATCCGCGGGCTGCGGCCGTTCCAGGGTGCGGTCGAGTTGCTCGCGCGGCGCCCGAGCTGGCCGGACCTGTACGACCACGAGAAGCTCGCCGCGAACGACGTACCGGTGGCGGCCGCGGTCTACTTCGACGACATGTACGTCGACTCCGGGCTGCAGCTGGACACCGCGCGCCGGGTCGGGAACGTGCAGGCCTGGGTGACGAACGAGTACGAGCACGACGGGCTCGGGTCGGACCGGGTGTTCGAACGCCTGACCGACCTGGTCGCCGCGATCGGGGGTGGCATCCGGGATCTGTGACCGCCGTGTTTCACAATAGGCGACCAGGGAGGTGAACCGATGACTGCCGATTCGATCGGGCCGCTGCCGAGCGTCCGGCGGCTGGCGCACCGTGAGAACCTGCGCGACAGCGTGGCCAACGCGCTCCGGGCCGCGGTGATCTCCGGCGAGCTGAAGCCGGGGGAGGTGTACTCGGCGCCGACGCTCGGGGCGCGGTTCGGCGTGTCCGCGACGCCGGTCCGGGAGGCGATGCTGGACCTGGTCCGCGAGGGCCTGGTGATCTCGCTGCGGAACAAGGGCTTCCGGGTCACCGAGGTGTCCGACGAGGACCTGGACAACCTGGCGGCGCTCCGCCAGCTGATCGAGCCGCCGACCGTCCGGGACGTCGTACCGGCGATCCCGGCGGCGGACTACCCGCGGCTGCGCGCGCTGGCCGAGGACATCGTGGTGGCGGCCGAGGCGGGTGATCTGATCGCGTACATCGAGGCCGACCGGGTGTTCCACGTCACGTTGCTCGCGTACTCGGGCAACCAGAAGCTCGTCGACGTCGTGTCGGACCTGCGTTCACAGACCCGGCTGCTCGGCCTGACCCCGCTCGTCGAGAGCGGCCGCCTGGTCCCGTCCGCCGCCGAGCACCACGAACTGCTCGACCT
>NZ_DASRVN010000130.1:0-19700 GCF_035655035.1 Kribbella sp.
ACCACCGCGACGCACCTCGGCCCGGCAACGACCGCCGCCGTACTCGTGGCCGCCGCCGCACTCCTCACCGTCGGCGAGATGAAGCTCGCCTCCGGCGCCTGGGAGATCAGCTTCGGTCTGGCCCCCGCCGACAAGCAGGGACAGTACCAAGGCTTCTTCGGCACCGGCCCCGCGATCGCCCGGATGCTCGGCCCGGCGCTCCTCACCACGGTCATCCTCGGCTGGGGCCCGATCGGCTGGATCGCGGTCGGTGCACTGTTCCTGGGGACCAGTTGCGCGACTGGTCCCGCCGTACGATGGGCTGCGCGGACGAGGGCCGTCAACGAGGACGCCACGCCGTCGCTGGTAGAGGAGAGCGCCGCCTGATGGAGATTCCCGGACTGGTCGAGATCACCACCTACGACGAACTGCGCGAGGTCGTTCCGCCGCCGATCGGCGCCGCTGTCGCCAAGGAGCGCAAGGAGCTCCACGACCTGGACCTGCTGTGGCTCGGCAACTCGCCGTTCTGTCTGATCGCGACCTCCGACGCCGACGGCAACTGCGACGTCTCCCCCAAGGGCGACCCGGCCGGCTTCACCAAGGTCCTGGACCGGACCACGATCGCGATCCCGGACCGGGCCGGCAACCGCCGGATCGACGGCTTCACCAACCTGCTCAGCAATCCGCACCTCGGGCTGATCTACTTCGTCCCCGGCCGCACCGACACGCTGCGGATCAACGGCCGCGCCCGGATCGTCAAGGACGCGCCGTTCTTCGACGACATGGTGGTCAAGGGCAACCGCCCGCAGCTCGCGCTGCTGGTCGAGATCGAGCAGATCTTCCACCACTGCTCGAAGTCGTTCCTGCGCTCGCAGCTGTGGAAGCCGGAGACCTGGAACCCGGAGGCCGTCCCGCGCCGCGCGGTGCTGTCGAAGACGTTCGAGCGTCCCGACGACGACCTGACCAACCTCGACGAGTACTACGGCAAGAAGTACGAGGAGTCGATCTACAAGGTCAAATACTGAAGTACTTCGGCGGGCGCAGCCGGAAGTACTCCGTGGCGACGATGACACCCGCCCCGGCCGCCGTCTACGGTTCAGTAGTGTGACCGCACTTCTCGACACCCCGGACCTCGCGGCCCGGATCCGCCGTTTCACGCTGCCGATCGGGCTGGCCGTGTTCTCGGTGATCGGGACGTTCGGCGCTGCCCGCGGCCAGACCGACCGGCACCACCCGGACGCGTTGATGGTCGTACTGCTGCTGATCGCCGCCCTCGCCCTGTTCTGGCGCAACACCCGCCCGGTGCCGGTGCTGTGGGTGATCGTCGCCGCGACACTCGTCTACGTACTCCGCGAGTACCCGTGGGGCCCGGTCATCATCCCGTTCGTGATCGCGGTCTTCACCACGATCCGCCTGGGTCATCGGGTCGCGGGCTGGGCCGGACTGATCTCGTTGTACGTCGGCCACGTCGGCGGCCGGATCGTCCTCGGGCTCACCCAGGACGGCATCTACCAGGTCCTGCTCGTCGGCGCCTGCTTCTGCGTACTCGGATTCCTCGCCGAGCTCTTCCGCGCGCACCGTGAACGCGTCATGGCGGCCGCGCGCACCCGCAAGGAGGAGGAGCTGCGGCGTGCCGGTGAGGAACGACTCCGGATTGCGCAGGAACTCCACGACGTCGTCGCGCACCACATCTCGCTGATCAACGTGCAGGCGTCCACCGCGCTGCACCTGGTCGACCGGCAGCCCGAGCAGGCCGCCCCAGCGCTGGCAGCGATCAAGGACGCCAGCAAGGAGGCTCTGGTCGAACTCCGCTCGATCGTCGGCGTACTGCGCCAGTCGGACGAGTCAGCGCCCCGCCAGCCGGTCGCGGGCCTCGACCACCTCGACCACCTCGTCAGCCGCACGGCGCGCGCCGGGCTCGAGGTGCACAAGATCGTCCACGGCGATCCGCGTCCGCTGTCGAGCGGCCTGGACCGCGCCGCGTTCCGGATCATCCAGGAGTCGCTGACGAACGTCGTACGGCACGCCCGGGCGACGTCCGCGACGGTCCGGATCCAGTACGGCGAGCAGGCGCTGGTCGTTCAGGTCGACGACAACGGCGAATCCCTCACCGCGCCGCCGAAGGAAGGCAACGGCATCTCCGGCATGCGTGAACGCGCCACCGCCCTCGGCGGCACCCTGACCGCCAACCGCACCCCCGCCGGCGGCCTCCGCATCATCGCGAACCTGCCGCTGTAGGTTCCCGTGACCACGCCGCTCGACGCGGGCGCGGTGCCGGTGCCGGCCTCAGGGCAGGCGGACGTGGGCGGGGTTCAGGTCGGCGACGGTTGAGACGCCGAGTAGTGCCATCGTGCGGCGGACCTCCTTGGTCAGGATCTCCGCGGCCCGAGCCACACCGCGCTGGCCGCCGGCCATCAGGCCGTACAGGTACGCGCGGCCGACCAGGCAGGCGTCGGCACCGAGGGCGATCGCCGCGACCACGTCCGCGCCGGACATGATGCCCGTGTCCAGGTAGATCTCGGCGTCGCTGCCGATCGCCTTGCGGACGTCCGGGAGGATGCGCAGCGGTGTCGGCGCCCGGTCCAGCTGGCGGCCGCCATGGTTGGACAGTACGACGGCGTCCGCGCCGGCGTCGACCACGCGCCGGGCGTCCTCGACGGTCTGGATGCCTTTCACGATCAGCGGGCCGTCCCAGATCGAGCGCAGCCAGTTGAAGTCGTCGATCGTCATGGTCGGGTCGAACAGCTTGTCCAGCAGCTCCGCGACCGTGCCGTCCCAGGTGGACAGCGACGCGAACGTCAGCGGCCGCGTGGTCAGCAGGTTCGCCCACCAGGCCGGGTGCATCGACGCGTCCAGGACGGTCTTCGCGGTCAGCGACGGCGGGATCGTGAAGCCGTTCCGGACGTCGCGGAGCCGGGCGCCGGCCACCGGTACGTCGACGGTCAGCATCAGCGCCTCGTACCCGGCGGCGGCCGACCGCTTCACCAGGTCCTCGCCGGCGTCGCGGTCCTTCCACACGTACAGCTGGAACCACTTGCGGGCGTCCGGCGCCGCGGCCGCGACATCCTCGATCGAGGTGGTGCCCATGGTGGACAGCGCGTACGGGATGCCGACGTCCTGGGCGACCTTGACGACGGCGCTCTCGCCCTCGTGGTTCATCATCCGGGTGAAGCCGGTCGGCGCGAACGCGAACGGCAGCTCCGAGCGCTTCCCGAGGATGGTCGTACCGAGGTCGATCTCGGAGACGTCGCGCAGGATCGACGGCTGCAGCTCCATCTCGGCGAACAGCCGGCGGGCGCGGCGCAGGCTGATCTCGGCCTCGGCGGCGCCGTCGGTGTAGTCGAACACCGACCGCGGCGTCCGGCGCTTCGCGATCGCCCGCAGGTCCGCGATCGTCAGCGCCTTCTCCAGGCGCCGGTCGGTGGCGTTCACCGTGATCGGCTTCGGCCGCAGCAACGGCTTCAACTCGGACCATTTGGGCATCTGGCGATCGGTCATCACAACTCCCGGCTGAATCTGTGGTCGGACCACACCCTACCCTGTGGTCCGACCACACAGGTAGAGTCGTCCACCAACGAGCTGGGGAGGATTTTGCCCCTGAATCGGGAGGAAATCCTCCCCAAGCGGTCGGAGCTGCGGGTGCGGAACTACGAGGTCGTGTTGGGGTGGGTGGAGCGGGAGCTCGGCGCCGAGCGGTTGCGGATCGGGGGGCGGCTGCCGGGTGAGCGGGCGCTCGCGGAGCAGCTCGGGATCAGCCGGCCGTCGGTGCGGGAGGCGGTCCGGGTGCTGGAGGCGATGGGCGTCGTACGGACCGCGACCGGGTCCGGGCCGGACGCGGGCACGGTGATCGTGGCGGAGCCGGTCTCGCCGTTGACCGCCGTACTTCGGTTGCACCTGGCAACCAATCATCTGCCGATGGGGGACGTTGTCGAGACCCGGCTGCTGCTGGAGTCGTGGGCGGCGCGGGAGGCGGCCGGGCGGGAGCTGGCGGCGGGCGAGCTGAAGGTCGCCGAGGAGCTGCTGGACCGGATGGACGACGGCGGGTTGTCGCCGGAGGAGTTCCACCTGCTCGACGCGGAGTTTCATGTCGCGTTGTCGGGGCTGGCGGGGAACGTACTGATCGCTGCGGTGATGGCGTCGTTGCGGTCGGCGATTCACGGGTACGTGCTGGCGGCGGTGCCGAATCTGCCGGACTGGGAGGAGACGGTGGTCGGGTTGCGGGCCGAGCACCGGGCGATCCTGGCGGCGGTGCGGGGTGGGGAGCCGGAGCGCGCGGCCGGGCTGGTGGTCGCGCATATCCAGGGCTTCTACCAGGCGGCGCAGTTAGCGCCGTACGGTACGGCGGAGGCCGAGGACGACGGTCGCGCCGACGATCAGGTGGAGTGAGGCGAGGCCGAGCTTGGCGCCGGGGCCGATGCCGTTGATCAGCGGGCTGGCGAGGGAGATCAGGCAGACGATGGTCGCGATGACGGTCCAGATGGTGCGGGCGCGTGGGGTACGGCGTTCGAGGATCGCGAGCAGGGCCCAGCCGAGGAGGGCGATCGCGGCGGTGGAGATCACCACTGCCGCAGCACCGATGTGCTGAACGCCGTCCTGCCGGGCCGACAGCGTGAGCCCGCCAAGCGGAACCAGCAGGCTCCAGTCCAGCAACGCGGCAACCACTGCAATACCAATAACCCCGAATCTCCTACCTCGCACACGGCTCCGCTCCCCCAGAACCGGGGTGGGGTTGTTGAGAGTTTGCATCTGGGGCTCCTTGGGTGGTGGGTGTGGGTTCAGGGTGGGGTGCGGGGCGGCAGTTCGGCATCGGTCGGGTGGCTGTGGGGGTTCTACTTTGGTCGGTGGTGGGGAGGAGAAGGGACGCTTACCCTCGGGGCATGAACGAGTTGTGTCTGCCGCGGAAGCCGCCTCGGTACGTCGAGGTCGTGGCGGTCGCGGCGATCGCGGTGCTGGTGGGGCTGACGATCGTCGGGCGGTTGCCGGACGCGGAGCACCGGAAGTTCCTGCCGTTGGACATCGTGGTCGGGATCGCCTCGGTCGGGCTGATGCCGTGGGTGTTCCGGCGGCCGGTGAACGGCGCGATCGCGGTAGCCGTGCTGGCGGCGTTCTCCCCCGCCGCGACCCCGCCGTCGACCGTCGGCACGTTGAACGTCGCGCTCCGGCAACCGCTGCGTACGTCGATCCTGGTCGCGTGCGTCGGCACCGCGAGCCATCTCGTTCAGGGCCTCTGGCAACCGATCCACGGGCTGCCCTACTTCTGGTACGCCGTGCTCGTCGTCGTCGTGCACGCCGGTCTGCTCGGCTGGGGCCAGGGCACGCAGGCCCGCCAGCAACTGCTCGCGTCGCTGCGGGAACGCGCCCTCCGCGCCGAGGCGGAACAGGGCCGCCGGGTCGCGGAGGCGCGGTCCTTGGAGCGGACGAAGATGGCGCGCGAGATGCACGACGTACTGGCGCATCGCCTGTCGCTGCTGGCGACGTACGCCGGCGCCCTCGAGTACCGGCCGGACTCCTCGCCGGAGAAGCTCGCGACGGCGGCCGGGGTGATCCGTACCGGCGTACACCAGGCGCTCGACGAGTTGCGCGAGGTGATCAACGTGTTGCGGGACGAGGACGTGTACGAGGCGCGGCCGCAGCCGACGTTCGGTGACCTCCGGGCGCTGGTCGACGAGTCCCGGGAGGCGGGGACCACGATCGCGTACGACGACAGGGTCGCGGACTCGACGTCGTTGCCGCCGGCAACCGGGCGGACGGCGTACCGGATCGTCCAGGAAGGGCTGACGAACGCCCGCAAGCACGCCGCCGGGTATCCGGTGCAGGTCCTGGTCACCGGTCACCCGGGGGACGGGCTGCGGATCGAGCTGACCAACCCGTCGTCGAACGGTACGCCGTTGGTGCCGGGCAGCGGGACGGGGCTGGTCGGGCTCACCGAGCGGGTGCAGCTCGCTGGCGGCACGCTCGACCACGGGCGGGAGCCCGGTGGCGCGTTCCGCCTCGAGGCCTCGCTACCGTGGCCTGCATGATCCGGGTACTGGTGGTGGACGACGACGCGTTGGTCAGGGCCAGCCTGGAGATGATGCTCGACGGCGCGAACGGGATCTCGGTGGTCGGGCAGGCCGCGGACGGCGACGAGGTACCGGCCGCGGTCGACGCGCATTTCCCGGACATCGTGCTGATGGACCTGCGGATGCCGCGGGTGGACGGGATCGTCGCGACCCGGCGGCTGCGGGCGCGGCCGAATCCGCCGGACGTGGTGGTGCTCACCACGTTCGACACCGACGAGAACGTGCTGCACGCGCTCCGCGCCGGGGCCAGCGGGTTCCTGCTCAAGGACACGCCCCCGGCGCAGATCGTCGAGGCGGTACGGCGGGTCGCGGCCGGGGACCCGATCCTGTCGCCGGCGATCACCCGCCGGCTGATGGACCGCGCCGCGACGCAGGCCGACGCGCACACGATCGCGCAGCAGAAGCTGGAGCGGCTGTCACCGCGGGAGTACGACGTGATGCTGGCGGTCGCCCAGGGCAAGGCGAACGCGCAGATCGCCACCGAGCTGTTCATGAGCCTGGCGACCGTGAAGGCGCACATCTCGCACATCCTCACCAAACTCGAACTCGGCAACCGCACCCAGGTCGCCTTGCTCGCTCATGACGCGGGGCTCGCATAAGCTCCGAGCCATGATTCGGGTGTTGCTGGCGGATGATCAGGCGTTGGTGCGGGCCGGGTTCCGGTCGTTGCTGAACGCCGAGGACGACATCACCGTGGTCGGCGAGGTGGCGGACGGCGCGGAAGCGGTGGTGGTGGCGCGGCGGGAGAAGCCCGACGTCGTACTGATGGACATCCGGATGCCCGGGACCGACGGGCTGGAGGCGACCCGGCGGATCGGGTCGGACCCGGAGCTGGCCGACGTCCACGTGGTGATCCTGACGACGTTCGATCTGGACGAGTACGTCTTCGAGGCGCTGCGGGTCGGGGCGAGCGGGTTCCTGGTGAAGGACACCGAGCCGGTCGAGCTGCTGCAGGCGGTCCGGGTGGTCGCGCGCGGGGACGCGCTGCTCTCCCCCGGCGTCACGCGACGGCTGGTGGCCGAGTTCGCGTCCCGCAGCCGGCAGCCGCACGCGAGCAAGGAACTCGACGTACTCACCGAACGCGAGAAGGAGATCGTCGCGCTGGTCGGCGAGGGCCTGTCGAACGACGAGATCGCCGCGCGGCTCGTGCTGAGCCCGGCGACCGCGAAGACGCACGTCAGCCGCGCGATGATCAAGCTCGGCGTCCGCGACCGCGCGCAACTGGTCGTCGTCGCCTACCAGACCGGCCTGGTCCGCCCCGGCTGGCTCGGCTGAAGCTGCAAACCGCCGTGAGTACTCCATCGGGGGTAGGTTGAGTCACTCCCCGGAGGCGACGCCACACGTACTGCCCGGCGACATCCTCTAGGTATGGATGCGTTGGTGGAGGTCAGTGGGCTGACGAAGAGGTACGGCGACACCCTCGCGGTTGACGGTGTCGATCTGACGGTGCTGGCGGGTGAGGTGTACGGGTTTCTCGGGCCGAACGGTGCGGGCAAGACGACCACGTTGCGGATCCTCACCGGGCTGATCGCGCCGACGAGCGGCAGCGTGCGGGTGCTGGGCGGGCGGCCGGGTGAGACCGACGTACTCCGCAGGACCGGCTCGATGATCGAGTCGCCGGCGTTCTACCCGTACCTGTCCGGCCTCGACAACCTCCGGCTGCTCGCGGAGTACGCCGGCATCGATCGCGCGCGGATCGACGAGGTGCTCGAGCTCGTCGACCTGGCGGAGCGCGCGAAGGACCGGTTCTCGACGTACTCCCTCGGGATGAAGCAACGTCTCGGGGTGGCCGCCGCGCTGCTGAAGGATCCGGAGCTGGTGATCCTCGACGAGCCGACGAACGGCCTCGACCCGGCCGGGATGCGGGACATGCGGCGGCTGATCCGCGAGCTCGGCTCCGGCGGGCGGACCGTACTCCTGTCCAGCCATCTGCTCGGCGAGGTGCAGCAGATCTGCGACCGGGTGGGCATCATCAACGCCGGCCGGATGGTTGCCGAGCACAACGTCGACGAACTCCGCGGCGAGCAGGAACTCGTCGTCCGCGCCGCCCCGAAGGAGCAGGCGAAGACGCTGCTCGCGGGCTTCGGAACGGTCCATCAGTACGACGACACGCTCCGCCTGCAGGTCGATCCGCGCCGGGCCGCCGAGGTGAACCGGACGCTCGTCGAGGCCGGTGTCGAGGTCTCCGAACTGCACACCACCGAGCGCGCGCTGGAAGACATCTTCTTCGAGCTGACCACCGAGGAGAAGGCCGATGTCGGGTAGCTACCGCGCGGAGCTCCTCAAGCTCCGCAAGCGATCCGCCGTCTGGGTACTGTTCGGCGCCGGGCTCGTGCTGAGCCTGATCTTCGGCTACCTGCTGCCGTACGTCGCGTACGCGACCGGCGACAACACCCCCGGTACGACCGGCGTACCGCGGGCCGAGGTGCTCCGCGGCATGCTGCCGGAACGCGTCATCGACAACACGATCGGCGGCTACCCGATCTTCGCCGGAGCGCTCGCGCTGGTGCTCGGCGCGATCGTGATCGGCGGCGAGTACACCTGGGGCACGCTGAAGACCGTGCTCACCCAGCGTCCGCGCCGGCTGACGGTCCTCGGCGCGCAGTTCCTTGCCCTCGGCACCATGATCGCGCTCTGGGTGCTGGGGATCTTCGCTGCCTGCGCCCTGTGCAGCGTCGGCATCGCGGCCGCGGAGAACGGCGCCACGAACTGGCCGAGCGTCGTTGGCCTGGCCAAGGGATTGGCCGGTGGCTGGCTGGTGCTGATGATGTGGTGCCTGGCCGGCGCCGTGCTGGCCGTTGCCTTCCGCAACGTTGCACTGCCCATCGGTCTCGGTGTCGTGTGGATCCTCGGGATCGAGACCCTACTGGCCGGCGTGGTCAGCAGCCTGCTGCCGAGCCTGAAGTGGCTCGCCAACCTGCTGCCCGGCACGAACGCCGGCTCGCTCGTGTTCAGCGTCACCGGCATGGCCGCCGCCGACGCGCCACCCGGGGTACGGGACGCGGTCGGCGGCGGACGGGCCTTGCTGACCTTGATCGCCTACTGCGCGATATTTGCGATCCTGGCTGCCTGGACCACGCGGCGCCGGGACGTCACCTGATCCCGGCGTGTACCAGGGCGAGCTCGCAGAACATCGCGTTCGCCCAGGAGAACCACTCGCGAGTGAACTTCCGCGGGTCGTCCACGTCGAAGCCCTCGTGCATCTGCCCGGTGCCGCCGGTGGTGTCGCGGAGCAGTTCGAGCAGCCGCTGCCGTTCCTCGGCCGACGTACTCGAGATGCCCTGCACGGCGAGGGCGATGTGCCAGATGTAGCGCGGCGGCGTGTGCGGGCTGCCGATCCCGGCGGCGACCGTGCCGCTGTAGTAGTACGGGTTGTCCGGGCTGAGCAGCAGGGACCGGGTCGCGAGGTACGTCGGGTCGTCCGGCGCGGCGTACCCGGTCAGCGGGATCGACAGTAGGCTCGGCATGTTCGCGTCGTCCATCACCAACGACTCCCCCAGCCCGTCCACCTCATAGGCGTACACGCGGCCGTGGACCGGGTGGTCGACCGTGCCGTACTGCGTGATGCCCTCGTCGATCTCCGCCTTCAACGCCTTCGCGCGGTCGGCCAGCGACTGGTCCCGCAGCACCTCGGTGGCGATCTCCTGCAGGTACCCGAGCACCACGGACGCGAACATGTTGCCGGGCACGTTGAAGCCCAGCTCGGTGGCGTCGTCGCTCGGCCGGAACGCGCTCCACGACATCCCGGTCGGCCGGGTCAGCCGCCCCCGGCCGTCCCGGACCAGCGTGTCCTCGGGCCGCTCGTCGTGTCGCTGGAAGCGGTACGGCGACCGCGCCTCGTGGTCCTGCTCCACGGTCCACAGGTCGACGATCATCTCGGCCGCGGCCCGGAACCGCTGGTCGATCACGTCGGCGCGGCCGGTGATCCGCCACAGCCGGTACGCCAGCTCGAGGGGGAAGCACAGCGAGTCGATCTCGTACTTGCGCTCCCACACCCACGGCGACATGTCGGTCTCGTCGGTGACGTGCCCGGCGCCGTTCGCCTCCTGGTTGAAGGCGTTCGCGTACGGGTCGAGTACGACGTACTCGAGCTGCCGGTGCAGTACGCCGATCAGGACCTCCTGCAGGCCCGGATCGTCCTTGCACAGCAGCAGGTACGGACGCAACTGCGCGGCGGAGTCCCGCAGCCACATCGCCGGGATGTCGCCGGTGAGCACGAACGTGGTCCCGTCCGGCAGCCGCTGGGCGACCGCGGGCAGGTTCTCGGCCATCGAACGCCGGAACATCTCCGCGATCACCTCGTCACCGCAGGCCTGCTGAACCGCCGCGACGGCGCGGGCGAGGACCTCGGGGTCGATCATGTGTCCATCTACCTTTCGACAGCGAGAGCTGGGTTGGGCGAGAAGGTCCGGTCGAGGACCAGGGTCGCGGCGCCGATCGCGCCGACGTCGGTGCCGAGCGCGGTTCCGGTGACCTCGAACGGGTGCACCGCCTGCAACAGGAACCGGCCCTCGAGCGCCGTCCGGACGGCGGCGTTCAGGACCGGAGCGAGGTGTTCCCAGTGCGGACCGCCGAACACGACGCGGTCCAGGTCCAGCAGGTTCGCGACGTCCTCGACCACCTTGGCGATCCGGACGGCCAACTGTACGACGATCCGCCGTGCCTCGGCGGAGCCGTCCGCGGCGCGGGCGCACAGCAGGGCGAACGCCTCGTCGACGGCCGGGCGGTCGTCGAGGTCGATGCCGTCGGCAAGTACTCCGGCCCGGACCGCCTGCTGCACCAGGTACCGCGGCTGGCTCGCCTCCCCGACGCATCCGCGGCGCCCGCAGTAACAGACCGGCCCGTCGGGGTCGACGATCACGTGCCCGATCTCGCCGACATTGCTGGACGAGCCGCGCACCACCTCGTCGCCGATCACGAGCCCGGCACCGACGCCCGTACCTAGGTAGAAGAACACGAAGCTCCCACCTTGCCCGGCCCACTTCTCCGCGGCGGCCGCGGCGGTCACGTCCTTGTCCAGGACAACCGGCAGACCGGTCCGCTCCTGCAGCTGATCGCACAGCGGGACGAGGTGCCAGGCCGACAGGTTCGGCGGGTCCACGACCACGCCGCGCTCCACATCGATCGGACCGGGCGCGGCGATGCCCACCCCGGTGACCCGGTCGCGGACCGCGCCGGACTCGGAGATCACTTCCTCGATCGTCTTCGCGATCCCGTCGATCAGCAGGTCCGGGTCGTCGGCGTGCTGGTCGACGACCCGGCGCGCGACCACCTGACCGGTCAGGTCCAGCAGCACGACGGTGACGACGGACGGGTCCAGGTGCACGCCGACGGCGTACCGGCCGGTGGGTTCGAGTTCGAGCAGCGTCCGCGGCTTGCCCAGCCCGGCGCCGCGCAGGACACCGGCCTCGCGGACCAGGCCGGCGTCGAGCAGCCGGCGCGCGATGTTCGAGATCGCCTGCCCGGACAGGCCGGTGGCCTCGGCCAGCTCGACCCGGCTGAGTTGTTCGCTGCGGCGGATCGCGTCCAGTACGACGGCGTCGTTGAACCCCCCGACGCGATCCAGGTTGGTCCCGCGTCTAGCCATTCGGGTCCGCGCCCCACGGCTGCGTCCAGCCGTACTCGATCGGGCCGTCGCCGGTGCGCCACTCGTTCGGCGTGGTGTTCGTCAGCCAGTCCGTCGGCTCGATGCCGCCCGGCGTACCGCCGTCGAGCGCGAGCCGGATCCCGTCGCGCAGCGCCCGGTCGGTCTCGGCGGTCCGGGCGGCCGGGTCGATCGACAGGAACAGCGCCGTACCGGAGCGGGCGATCAGGTCCAGGTAGCGCGCGTTCAGCTCCCACGGCGTCTGTGGCGTGCACGGGACGCAGTCGGCGTCGACGGTGAAGAACCGGTTGTGCTGCGGCAGCCGGAACGCGAGCGTGTTCACGCCCATCTTCCGGGTCCGCTCCCAGTCCCGGCCCGACGTGTCGTCGCCGATCCGCTGCACGTCGACCAGCCCGGCGGCGAGATGGCCGACGGTGTTGCAGCCGATCACCACCAGGTCCTGCGCGGCCGACCGGAACTCGCGGTAGAAGTCCAGGACGATCTCGGCGGTGGTCCGGGTGGGGTCGTGGAACTGCCAGCCGTCGTCGGTCATCCGTGCACCCATCGCGGGCCCGAAATCGCCGAACACGTCGTACGTGCTGAAGTCGTGCTTGACGAGCTCGAAACCCCAGTCCCTGAACCGCCGCAGGTCCGCGCGGATCCCGTCCATCACCTCGGGGTACGTCGGGTCGAGGGCGCGGCCGGGCTTGTCGTGCGGGCCCTTCGAGGCCAGCGGCGACGGCTCGCGGACCAGGAGCGGGCGGAACCACAGCCCGGGGCGGGCGCCGATCGTCTTGATCGCGGCCGCCGTACCGGCCAGGTCGTCGAAGACGCCCGGAATGCCGCGGTCCCACGGGCCGCCGGAGCAGACGCCGCCCGGGTACCAGCCGTCGTCGACGACGCTGAACGGCTTCACCGGGTGGCCGTCGGCGAGCTCCACGATCGTGGACGCGTCCTTGAGGACCGCCTTCTCGTCGAAGTTCTCGCCGTACGCGTAGTACCAGTTGTTGGCGCCGACTACAGGCCCGGCCACCGGCGCGGGCTCAGGTCGCGCCGGTAGCCGGGTGCTCAGGGAGGCGACCGCTGCGTTGAGGGTCTGCCACGGTGTACCGGCGTCCTCGAATCGTCGCACGACGGCTGCTGTCAGCGTACGGCCGCCCAGGTGAACCGGCCCGCCGCCGTTGCGCAGGTCGAGCCACAACGTGAACCCGTCGCGGTCGACTGTCCAGGAGCAGAACGCGTTCGGCTGTACGTCGACGCCCAGGCCGAACGTTCCCGCGCTCGAGTGCACGAGGAAGTACCACGGCAGCAGCCGCTCGGGCTGCTGGTGCCGCCACTGCAGATCGCCGTACGACCGCTCCCACGCGTCACCGAGGATCAGCGCGTCGGCCGGCAACTTCTCCGACCAGCGCAGCGCGACCCGGGAGATCCGCTGGGCCGTGACCTCGACGGTGCCGTCGTTCCAGCCGACCTCGGCCCCCGCGCGCGACGGTACGACCAATCCGTCCGAGGGGTCCGTCTGCACGAAAACAGCGCTCGGTTCTCTCACGTTGCTCCCTCGGGCGAATTAATTTCCCCAGGGACTTTAGTTAGTACGTCTGAGGGTGGTCAAGGCGTCAACCAGGCGGTCGACGTCGGACTGGTCGTTGTACGGCGCCAGCCCGGCGCGGACGGCGCCGGCCGGGCCGAGGCCGAGGTGGTTGGCCGGCTCGTAGGCGTAGAACGAGCCCGCTGGGGCGTTCACTCCCGCGGCGGCCAGGTGCTCGGCGACTTCCGCCGGGGTGTGGCCCTCGAGCGTGAACAGGAGCGTGGGCGTGCGGTTCGCGGCGTGGCCGTACAGCGTCACGCCGGGGATCGCCGCGAGCCGGGCCTCCAGGTCGTCGCGGAGCGCGTCCTCATGCTCCTCGACCAGGCGGAGCGATTCGACGAGACGCTCGCGCCGGGTCGAGCCGGAGCCGCCCAGCCCGGCGATGAAGTCGACCGCGGCCGTCGTACCGGCAAGCAGCTCGTACGGCAGCGTGCCGAACTCGAACCGCTCCGGTACGACGTCCGTCGACGGCAGCAGCTTGTCCGGCGTCAGCGTCTCGAGCAGATCCGGCGCCGCGGTCAGCACGCCGAGGTGCGGGCCGAAGAACTTGTACGGCGAGCACACGTAGAAGTCGGCGTACCCCGCGTCGACCGGCGCGTGCGCGGTGAGGTGTACGCCGTCGACGTAGATCAGCGCACCGGCCGCGTGCACCTGGTCGGCGATCCGCTGGGTGTCGGGCCGGGTGCCGAGCAGGTTGGAGGCGGCGGTGACCGCCACCAACCGGGTACGGTCGGTGAGCAGCGGGCCGATATCGTCGAGCTCGGACGTCTCCGGGTCGAACCCGAGCCACTTGATCGTGGCGCCCGCGGCCTCGGCGGCCTGCACCCACGGGCGGACGTTCGCGTCGTGGTCGAGGCGCGTGACGATCACCTCGTCGCCGGCGGTCCAGGTCTTGGCGAGCGTCCGGGAGAAGTCGTACGTCAGCTGGGTCATGCTCCGGCCGAAGACGATCCCCTGCGCGGTCGTACCGAGCAGGTCGGCCATCGCCTCGCGGGCGCCGACGACGACCCCGTCCGCGCGTCGCTCGGCGGCGGTCAGCCGGCCGCGGTTCGCGAGCGCCGAGGTGAGGGTCTTCGCGACCGCGTCGGCGACCGGTTGCGGAGTCTGCGAACCACCGGGGCCGTCGAAGTGCGCCGCCCCTTCCTCGAGCGCGGGGAACTGTTTCCGGACCGCAGTCACGTCGAAGGCACTCATGGGCGTCATCCTCTCTCGCTCCTGACACTCGCCGCCAGCTCCTGCCCGAATACGGATATAAATGCGCGAACTGTCGACCGAGTAGTGCAGGATGTCAGGAGTGAGCACGCCGACGACTCCTGACACGGTCCCGACCCGGGCATGGCTTCCGACCATGCTGGCGCTGGCCGCCATCTGGGGCTGCAGCTTCCTGTTCATCTCGGTCGGCGTCCGCGAGCTGCCGCCGCTCTACCTGGCGCTCGGCCGGGTGCTGGCCGGTTCCGTCGTACTGCTGGCGATCCTGATCGTGAAGCGCGAGCCGCTGCCGCGGGACCCGCGGTTGTGGGGGCACTCGTTCGTGGTCGGGGCGATCGGGTCGGCGATCCCGTGGACCCTGTTCGGGTACGGCGAGGAGCGGATCCCGTCGCTGCTGGCCGGGATCTGGAACGGCATCACGCCGCTGATCGTGCTGCCGATCGCGGTCCTGATCTTCCGGACCGAGAAGTTCTCGGCACAGCGCGGGTTCGGGCTGCTGATCGGGTTCCTCGGGGTGCTCGTGGTGCTCGGCGCGTGGCGGGTGCAGGGCGGCGCGGATCTGGCCGGGCAGGGGCTGTGCATGCTGGCCGCGTTCTTCTACGGGCTCGCGATCCCTTACCAGAAACGGTTCCTGGCCGGTACGACGTTGTCCGGCACGGCCCTGTCCACGGCGTTGTTGCTCTGCGCAACGGTCCAGCTCGCGGTGGTCGCGCCGCTGGTGACCGGTCAGGCGCCGCCCGCGCCGTGGTCGCTGTCCCCGAAGGTCGTGCTGAGCGTGCTCGCGCTGGGTGCTTTGGGCAGCGGACTCGCGTTCGTGCTCAACATGCGCAACATCCGCCTGATCGGCGCCAGCCGCTCGTCGATGGTCACGTACCTGATGCCGGTGTTCTCGATCCTGGTCGGCGTAATCGTCCTGCACGAACACCTCACCTGGTACCAGCCCGTCGGCGGTCTGGTCGTCCTGGCGGGCGTGGCCGTGTCCCAGGGCGTGTTTGCCGGCCTCCGCCGTAAACCGTCGGAGTTGGCGGACCTGCGCCACTGATCAACCTCGCCGTGCGGTCGGTCGCCGACCGCAGCTGAGCGGCGGACGCGTGGGCGGCGAGCGCTTGGTCAGTGACGGAGGTCCGCACCTACGCGCGACGCAGGTTGGGCACAGCGGCGATCACGACGGCGACGAGTGCCAGCAGGGTGCCGGCGACGACGGGGGTGGTGATCGGTTTGGCGGCGACCGGGACGAAGACGTCGATGAAGAGGCTGGCGATCAGCTGACCGGCGATCGTACCGAGGCCGAGGACGAAGACGCCGACCACGCGGACCACGGCGGCGGCCGCGCTGATGAAGATCACGCCACACATGCCGCCGAAGTACAACCAGGGCTCGCCCGGCAGGTGCTTCGGCGCTCCACGCAACGCCAGGTCGACGAGGAAGACCAGCAGCAGCGCGAGGAAGCCGACGAGGAAGTTCACCACCCCGGCCGCGACCGCGCCGTACGCATCCGATGAAGCCGTCCGCGCGACCCGCCCGTTGATCGCCTGCTGTACGGCGGTACCGACACCGGCCAGCGCAGGCAGGATCGCGAGCAGCAGCCCGTCCGGGTGACTCAGCTGATCCGACACCGCGAGAGCCACCGCGACCAACGCGACCGCCGCGCCGACGATCCGCAGCGTGGTCAGCGGCTGCGGCCCCGCCGGACCGAACCCGAGCCGGTCGACGACCAGACTGCTGATTGCCTGCCCGGCCACGCCCGCCACCAGGAACACCGCGACGCCGATCACCGACACCGTGATCGACTGCGTCGCGACCAGGAACGCCCCCGCGACGCCGCCGGTGCATTGCCACCAGCGCAGGCCGCCGTGCCCGCGCATCGGGTTCCGGATCGTGCGCCACACGTTGCCGAGCCCACGCCGTACCGGAGGAACCACCGCCGTGGCGACCAGCAGCACGAGCAGACCGGTACCGAACGAGATCAGCGCCGCCGGGATCCCGTCGCCCAGCTTGCCGCCCAGCTCGCCGTTGATCCGGGACTGGACCGCGACCAGCATCCCGATCCCGAAGGCGGACACCAACCCGACGAGGTGGTGCTGCCGGGTCGATCCTGCGGGGCGGGTCGCGGTCGTCGTCACGACACCATCATGACCGTTCGCGCTGTAGCGCCTGTCAGGAGGTCCGGACTACGGCCTGTCTGGATTGCCAGACAGGCCCTACGAGCGCCGGACGAGCGCCAGGTACATGGCGTCGGTGCCGTGCAGATGCGGCCAGAGCTGTACGTCGGGGCCGTCGCCCAGATCGGGTACGCCGGGGAACAGCGCGCGGGCGTCCTCCAGCGTCGCGTCGGCGCGACTGGCGAGGACCGTGTCGACGACGGCGCGGGTCTCGTCGGGGTGCGGGGAGCAGGTCACGTACGCGACGACCCCGCCCGGGCGGACCGACGTGATCGCCGAGTCCAGCAGGGCTTCCTGCAGCGGGCGGAGCTCCTCGACGTCTTCCGGCGTACGGCGCCAGCGCGCCTCCGGGCGACGCCGCAGCGCACCGAGGCCGCTGCACGGTACGTCCGCCAGCACGCGGTCGAAGGAACCGGCCGGCCAGGTCGGCTTGGTGCCGTCGCCGACGAGCACCTTGTGGTCGCCCGGGATCGCCCGCAGGTTCTGCCGGACGAGCTCGGCGCGATGCTTGAGCGGCTCGACCGCGGTCAGCCGGCCGTCCTTCACCAGCGCCGCCAGCAAGGCCGACTTTCCACCGGGCCCGGCGCACAGATCCAGCCAGTTCGCGTCGTCTCCGTCGACCTTCGCGGAGGCCAGCGCGAGCGCCACCAGCTGTGACCCTTCGTCCTGCACCCCCGCGCGCCCGGTCGCAACCGCCTCGATCCGCCCGGGGTCCCCACCCCCACCAAGCACAGCTCCGTACGGCGACCACCGCGCAGGCTCCGCTCCGGCCGCCACCAACTCCTCCACGTCCGACAACCCGGGCCGAGCCACCAGCGTCACCCGAGGCGGCTCGTTGTCCGCGACGAGCAACCGCTCCAGCTCGATCGCGGCATTGCCCGGCGGGGCGGCGCCCGGACCGTCGGTCAGGGCCCGGTCGAAGGCCTCGATCACCCACACCGGATGCGCCTCGGCGATCGCCAGGTGGCCCAGCGGGTCGTCCTCCCAGGTCGGGGCGACGGTGCTGATCCACTGGTCGAGCGTCCGCTGGCTGATCTTGCGGAGCACTGCGTTGACCAGGCCGGTGCGTTTCTGGCCCAGCACGGCGCGGGTGAGGCTGACCATCTCCGACACCGCGGCGTACGAGTCCACCCGCATGTTCAGCAGCTGGTGGCTGCCGAGGCGGAGCATGTCGAGGAGCTCCGGGTCGAGCTCGTCGAGCGGGCGGGACACGCTCCGCGCGAGGAAGGCGTCGTACGTGCCCTGCCAGCGCAGCGTGCCGTGGACCAGCTCCGTACAGAAGGCGGCGTCGCGCCCGGACAGCCGCGCCTCGCGGAGTGCCTTGTTCAGTGCGAGGTTCGCGTAGCCGCCCTGGGAGGTGACCTGGCGGATCACCTCGTACGCGACCCGCCGTACCCGATCCGGCCCCCGCTGCGGCCCGCGATTCCGCGGCGACCGATCACTCACGACGTCGTACCCAGCCGATCCTCGTCGGTGAGACGGATCCCGCGCGCCCAGTCGGCAGCCGCCATCGGCTTCTTGCCCTGGGGCTGGACCGTGACGAGCTCGACCGCCTTGCTCCCGGTGCCGGCGAGCACGCTCGACTTGGTCGCCCGCAGCTCGCCCGGCTTCAGTTCCTCGTCGGTCAGCCGTACGGCGAGCACCTTCAGCCGCTCGCCGCGGAACGTCGTCCACGCACCCGGTGCGGGATTGCACCCGCGTACCAGCCGGTCCACCCGCTGGGCCGGCGCGTTCAGGTCCAGCTCGGCGTCCTCGACCGTGAGCTTCGGCGCCAGCGTCACGCCGTCGGCGGGCTGCTCGCGTGCCTCCAGTACGCCGGCCTCGATCCCGTCCAGCGTGTCGACGAGCAGCTTCGACCCGGACACCGCCAACCGGTGCAGCAGGTCCCCGGCCGTGTCCGTCGGCCCGATCGGCTCGGTCAGTACGCCGTACACCGGGCCGGCGTCGAGCGCCTTCACGATCCGGAACGTGCTCGCCCCGGTCACGTCGTCGCCGGAGATGATCGAGTGCTGTACCGGCGCCGCACCACGCCACGCGGGCAGCACCGAGAAGTGCAGGTTGATCCAGCCGTGCTCCGGGATGTCCAGCGCCGCCTGCGGCAGCAACCCGCCGTACGCGACCACCGGGCAGCAGTCCGGCGCGATCTCCCGCAGCCGCGCCAGGAACTCCGGATCGCTCGGCTTCACCGGCTTCAGGATCTCCACCCCGAGCTCCTCGGCGTACTGCGCCACCGGCGACGCCACAAGCTTGCGCCCCCGCCCGGCCGGCGCGTCCGGCCGGGTCACGACCCCGACCAGTTCGTGGCGACTGGCAACAATCGCCTCGAGCGCGGTAACAGCTGGCTCCGGCGTACCGGCAAAGACGACTCTCACAGTGCAACTCTCACAGGCCGAATCCGTTCGTGGGGTGGGGGGAGACCTTGATCTGTGGGGGGCCGGAGAGGCCGGACCATTCGGATTCGCGGATGGCCTTCATGGCGGCCTTGCGGGTTTCGCGGTCGAGGCGGTCGACGAACAGGACGCCGTCGAGGTGGTCGGTCTCGTGCTGGATGCAGCGGGCGAGCAGGTCGGAGCCTTCGATGACCACGGGGTCGCCGTACATGTTGAAGCCCTTGGCGATCACGGACTGGGCGCGGCGGCAGTCGAAGGTGAGGCCGGGGATCGACAGGCAGCCTTCCGGGCCGAACTGTTCCTCGAGGGAGAGTGAGAGCTCCGGGTTGATCAGGTGACCCAGCTCGCCCTCGACGTGGTACGTGAACACCCGCAGGCCGACGCCGATCTGCGGCGCGGCCAGGCCGGAGCCGGGCGCGTCCTGCATGGTGTCGGTGAGGTCCGCCACCAGGCGGCGCAGCTCGGCGTCGAAGTCGACGACCGGCTCGGCCTTGGTGATCAGCACGGGGTCGCCGAACAGGCGGATGGGTTGGACCGGCAACAGACTCTCCACACGCTTCTACGGACCGGGACCGGGACAGTTTAGTTGGCCCGCGGCGGAGATTCCCGGCGGGAGGCCCCTCCCGTTTGTTGCCACAAGCACGTACTGTGGTCCCAGGCGTACCTACAGTCACTGCCGTCACACGCCGCTCGGGAGACCCAATGCTCACAGCAGCACGGGGGGCA